>JAUPKQ010000066.1 GCA_030837345.1 Actinomycetota bacterium
CCCGAAGTACCCCTCCGTCCCCAAGTAGTTGATCCACGGCAAAGGCGTATCGGGACGATCGATCACATACTCGCGTCGCTCGTCGTCGAAGTATCCCCAACGCACAAGATCCTCCGTAGGGCGGGGTGGCGGCAATACCACCGGGCAGGCGCCCGGTGGCGCCCACATAATGGCATAGATCGCAATATTCCCTACAAGATGACACGTTTCCTGGTACACAGATCTCTTCCCCGCCCGGATGTCACAGAGACGACCGGGCGAGATCCGCGGCCCCGACGAGGCCTGCCTCCGATCCCAGGGCGGCCTTGACGATCACCGGTTCCGGCCGGAACCCGCGTCCGGTCAGCGTCCGCCGGAACGACTCGCGCGCCGGGCGGAGCAGCAGGTCCCCGGCGTCCGACACCCCACCCCCGATGACGAACATCCCGGGGTCGAGAGCGGCGGCCAGATTCGCCAGACCGATCCCCAGCCAGCGCCCGACGTCCTCGAACAGCTCGACGGCGCAGGGGTCGCCGTCCCGGGCCGCCTCGGTGATCAGCGGACCGGCCAGGGCGTCGATGTCGCCGCCGGCCCGCCGCATCAGCGGGACCGTCACCGGGGAGCCGGCGCGGGCGAGTTCCCGCGCCTCCCGGCCGAGGACGTTGCCCGAGGCGTACTGCTCGAGGCAACCGCGGTTGCCGCACTCGCAGCGGTGCCCGTCCGGGACGACGACCATGTGCCCGAACTCGCCCGCCATCCCGTGACGGCCCCGCCGGACCCGGCCCCCGCTGACGATGCCGCCGCCGATCCCGGTGCCGAGGGTGACGCACACCAGGTGGTCCTCGCCCCGGCCCGCCCCGAAGCGCCATTCGGCCCAGGCCGCGGCGTTCGCGTCGTTCTCGACGACGACGGGCAGGCCGAGCCGCCTGGTCACCCCGTCGCGCAGGGCCTCGTCGCGCCAGGCGAGGTGGGGGGCGAACATCACCTTCGAGCGTCCGGAGTCGACGAACCCCGCGGCCCCGATGCCGACGGTGGCGATGTCGTACCCGGCCCGAAGCTCCCCGACGACGTCGGCGACGACCTCTTCGACCGCCTGGCGGTCCGTGGACGGCGTGGGACGCCGCACCCGGGCGATCACCCGCCCGTCGGCGTCGACGACCCCGGCGGCGACCTTGGTGCCGCCGATGTCGACGCCGGCCGCGAGCCCTTGGGTCACGGATGTCTGGCGAGATCCGCGGCCCCGACCAGCCCGGCCGCGTTCCCCAGCTCGGCCGCCACGATCTTCAGATGGGGACGGTGCCCGCCGGCGGACAGGAGCGCCTCGTAGGCCTCCCGCGCCGGCTGGAGCAGCAGGTCACCGGCCTCCGAGACACCACCGCCCACGACGACGGCGGCCGGGTCGAGGATGTCGGCCAGGTCGGCGATCCCCTCCCCCAGCCAGCGGCCGACCTCGGCGAGCAGGCCGAGCGCCGTGGGGTCACCCTCGGCGGCGGCCTGCGTCACCATGCGTCCGCTGATCGCCTCGGCGTCGCCCTCGGCGAGGTCGAGCAGGCGGGCGGCACGTTCCGGGCGGCTCCGGGCGAGCGCCCGGGCCTCCCTGATGAGCGCCGAACCGGACGAGTACTGCTCCCAGCAGCCCCGGTTCCCGCAGCCGCACGCCAGCCCGTCCGGGACCATGCGGACGTGACCGACCTCACCGGCGCTGCCGAACGCCCCACGGAGCAGCCGGTCGTCCAGGACGATGCCGCCGCCCAGACCGGTACCGACGGTGAGCAGGACCATGTCCTTGCTGCCCCGGCCCCCGCCGAAGCGGAACTCGCCCCAGGCCGCCGCGTTCGCGTCGTTCTCGACGACGCTCCGCAGACCGGTCGCCCGCGCGAGCAGCTCCTGCAGGGGACGCTCCTCCATCGGCAGGTTCGGCGCGAAGCGCAGTGTCGCGCGGGACTCGTCGACGAACCCGGCGATCGCGATGCCGACCGCTTCGACGGTGTGTTTGCCCGCCAGTTGCTCGACGGCGGTGACGATTCCCGTTTCGACGGCCTCCGCGGTGGTGGCCGGGGTCGATACCCGTACCTCGTCAATCACCGTTCCGGCAGGGTCCACCACCCCAGCAGCGATCTTCGTTCCGCCGACGTCGACACCGATCGTTAGCTCCACCTGCCGTGCCACTCCTTAGACTCCGCGTGCGCCGGGTACGTCATTCCCGCCCCGGGCAGACTAGAGGCAGGACTCCCCCGGGGACGACAAGACCTCACTCCAGTTCGATCCGCTGGACCGTCCGGGCCGGTCGGGAGGCCCCGCGAGGGCCGTCGGTCCCGCCTTCCCGCCCCGCCCGGGGCGGGGCGTCCGGCTCGGTGGACGCCGCGAACTCCCGGGCCACGGCCAGCAGCTCCTCACCGACGGCGGCACCGGCGGCCACGCCCGCCACGACGAGGCGGTCGATCACTTCCGGCCGCACGGTCCGCACAGCTCCCACCAGACGGCACACCGGACATCCCCGACATTCAGGCCCGCCGCCAGCACCGGTGCCCGGCTCGCCGCCGGACCCGGACCCGGACCCGCTCCAGGCGTGCCCGCCCGCGAGCAGGGCGACGGTCTCGACGAGACGAACGATCTCCTCCGCGAGGCCTCCCGGACGGGAGGCACCACCCGGCGTGCCCCCCGGCGTGCTCCCCGGCGTCCGGCCCTCGTCGTTCCCCGGGGCCGTCACGGGAGCGGCCAGAGCGCGGGGTCGGGACGGAAGCGGACCCGTAGCGCGCCGTCGTCCAGGCCCGCCCCGGCGACGACACACCGGCGCAGGGCGCTCGGCAGGGCGAGGACCCGGCGGTGTCCGGCGACGGTGAGGGCGAGATCGTCCCCGACCCGCGCGAGAGCGACGTCCCCGCGGGTGGCGAGAGGCAAGGGCAGCACCAGGGTGAACTCCTCTCCGGTCCCGTCCGGGACCTTCGCCCGCTCGACCCGTGAGCGGGCGGCGGGGGCCGGCGGCGCGAGGAGGGCGCCCGCCCGCGGAGGCCCGTAGAGCTCCTCGCCGAGATCCGCGAGCGCCCCCGCGCCGAGGGGCTCGGCAGGGGCCTCCCCCGCCGTCAGCACTGGCACGGGACGAAAGCGTGTCCCGGCCTCCTCCAGCAGCGGCTCCTGGGCGCGGGCGCGGGCCCGGCGCCAGGGGTCGTCGCCCTCCCCGGGGACGATCCGGTTCATCACGACGCCGTCGACGGGGTAGCCGTACAGGGCGAGCGCGGTGAGCAGGCTCCGGCCCCGGGCGACCGCGACCGACTCGGGGGTGAGGACCAGCCGCACCGAGGTCCCGGGCGAGTCCAGGACCCGGCGGACGCCGGTGAGCTCGGCGAGCAACCGGTCCACGGCGTCCACGAGATGGTCGCGGGGCGGCCCTGACGCCATCGCCCCCTCGGAGGCACCCTCGAAGGCACCCTCGGACGCACCCGCCGGGGGGTTCGCCCGCGCGCCCGTCGCCAGTGCCCGCAGGATGCGCCGTTCGACCGGGAGGGCCCGTCCGGCCCCGTGGACGACGGCCTCGGGCAGGGCGAGCATCCGCAGCGTCCCGGTGGCCGGCCCGCAGTCGGCGACGAGGAGTTCGTGGTCCCCCTCGGCGAGGTCACGAAGGTCGAGGAGGGTGAGGATCTCCTCCGCTCCGGGCAGGACCGTCAGGTCCTCGGCGAGGAGCGGGTCGGCACCCACGTCGTCGAGGATCCCGTTCAGGTGGTCGGCGAGGGTGTGCCAGGACCGTTCCGGCCGGTCGCGGGATCCGGCCCGCACGACGGACAGCCCGTCGGCCTCCACCCCGGGCGCGGCGCCGTCCAGGGACGCCAGAAGGGTCTTGATCCCGCATCGCGCCGCGTGCACGGCGGTGGCCGCCGCGACGGTGCTGGTCCCCGCACCGCCCGTACCCGTGAACAGCAGGACCCGCACGCGTCTCCCTCCCCGGTGGATCGTCCGGAGCGCCGCCCCGGGAGGGCCGCCCCCCGGACGGTCAGCCCTCGACGCGCTTCTTCAGCTCGGTGAGCGCCGTGTCGATGATGACCTTCTCCGCCTTGCGGCGCAGCATTCCCAGCATGGGCATCTTCACCTCGACGGCGAGCGTGTACGTCACCTCGGTGCTCCCGTCGGCGCGGCGCAGCCGGTAGCACCCGTCCATCGCCGTGAGGATGCCCGCCTCGACGAGACCCCAGGTGACGGAGCCGAGGCCCTGCTCGTCGAAGTTCCACTCGTACTCCAGGGTGTACGTGTCCCGCAGCGCCCCGGCGTCGAGGGTGAACCGGACGGCGCGCGCCCACCCGAGATCGTCGACCTCCAGAACCGTGGCCTCACGCACCGCCCCCGTCCACTCCGGGTACGCCTCGAAGTCCGCGATGACGTCGAGGACCTCACCGGGATGGGCACCCACGAGAATGCTCGACTCCGTGCGGTCGGCCATACGTCATCCGCCTCTCCCGTGCCGCCCGGCGCGCCCGTCGGACACCTCGCCCGGACGGCGTCACCCGGTGGGCCGTGCCTCCCACCGTCGCGATGGGCAGGGTACCCGGCCTCGGCGTCCCGCCCGGGGTCCGCCCCGCGAACGGGGGCCGGGACGTCAGCCGGATCCGGGCGGGGAACCGCTCAGAGCAGCAGGCCGAGCAGGGTCATCACGACGAGGAGCGCGGCGACCATGGCGACCGACCCGATCAGCGACGCGAGCCACGGACGGCGCCACGGCACCCGGACCTCGCCGTCCACCTCGCCGCGCAGGTCGGCGGTCAGCCGGCCGATCAGCTCCTCGGGCACCTGGCCGCCCACGAGCCCGGTCGCGGCGACGCCCGCGGGCGCGGGCCGAGGTACGGGGGCGGACTGGGGCACGGCCTCGGGCTGGGGCACGGCCTCGGGCTGGGGCACGGCCTCGGGCTCCCTCGGCCTCTCCTGCCGGGGGAGGGACACCAGGTCACCCGGCTCCAGCTTCGCGTGACACAAGGAGCACCAGGCGTCACCCACCTGGACCCGGGCTGAGCACCGGGGACAGGTGGCCGGGGGGCGTCGGATGCGGTCCATCTCCGATGGTCTCGGCCCCGGCGGAGAGGTTCTTGAGCGCCCGGGCGACCATGTGGTGACCGGAGGGGGCCAGCCTGGTTATCGTCAGGGATGGGCGGCGGGGCCTGCCTGTCCCGGCCCTGACCTGTCCCCGTTCCCGAGGAGCCGAAGCGTGCAAGAGATCAGCATTGCCCCTCTGGTTGCCGCCGTCCCGGACGACAACCTCACCGATCTCGTCGTACGCAACGCCGAAACCTCCCCCGACGGGATCGGCTTCAGCAGGCCGTCCGGCGACGGCTGGGAGGATGTGACCTGGGGCACCTTCCGGGACGAAGTGGTCGCTGTCGCCCGTGGTCTGGTGGCGTCCGGAGTCGGTCCGGGCACTCGGGTCGGCCTGATGTGCAAGACGCGGTACGAGTGGACGGTCTTCGACTTCGCGGTCTGGTTCGCGGGCGCCGTCACCGTCCCCGTGTACGAGACCTCGGCTCCCGAGCAGGTGCAGTGGATCCTCTCCGACTCGGGCGCCTCAGGCATCCTCGTCGAGACGCCGGAGCATCTGGCCACCGTCAAGGAGGTCGAGGGCCTGCTGCCCGCCCTCGTCAACGTCTGGTGCCTCGACCACGGTGACCTCGAACGTCTCGCCACGCTCGGCGAGGACGTCCCGCCCGGGGAGATCGAGCGGACCCGGAGGACGGCGACCGGCGACTCCCCCGCCACGCTGATCTACACCTCCGGGACCACCGGGCGCCCGAAAGGCTGCTGTCTGAGCCACGGCAACTTCATCGACCTCTCCCGCAACACGGAAGCCGCCCTGCCCGACGTCTTCTGCCGCCCCGACGCGAGCACGCTGCTCTTCCTGCCCCTCGCCCACGTCTTCGCCCGGTTCATCCAGGTTCTGTGTGTCGCCGCGAAGGCCCGGCTCGGCCACAGCCCTGACGTCAAGAACCTCGTCGAGGATCTGGGGGCCTTCCGGCCCACCTTCGTGCTCGCGGTCCCCCGGGTCTTCGAGAAGATCTACAACTCCGCCGCCGTCACCGCGGACGCCTCGGGCAGGCGCCGCGTCTTCGAGCTCGCGGCCACCACGGCGGTCGAGTACAGCAGGGCCCTGGACACCGGCGGCCCGCCCTTCCTGCTCCGGGCGCGTCACCTGGTGTTCGACCGGCTCGTCTACTCCACCCTGCGGACCAGGCTCGGCGGGCAGGTGCAGTACGCCGTGTCCGGCGGGGCCCCCCTCGGGGAGGATCTCGGTCACTTCTTCCGGGGGATCGGCGTCACCATCCTCGAGGGCTGGGGACTCACCGAGACGACGGCCCCGGCCGCGGTCAACCGCCCGGGCGCCATCCGGATCGGATCGGTCGGCAAACCGTTGCCGGGTGTCGCCGTCCGTGTCGCGGACGACGGCGAGCTGCTCGTCCGGGGGGTCAACATCATGACGGGGTACCACAACAACCCCGAGGCGACGAAGGAGGCGATGGACGACGGCGGCTGGCTCTCCACGGGCGATCTCGGCCGGATCGACGACGACGGCTTCGTCACCGTCACCGGCCGCAAGAAGGAGATCATCGTGACGGCGGGAGGCAAGAACGTCGCCCCGGCCCAGCTCGAGGACCGCCTGCGCGCCCATCCCCTCGTCTCCCAGTGCATCGTCGTCGGCGACCAGCGCCCCTTCGTCGCCTGCCTGGTCACTCTCGACGAGGAGATGCTCCACACCTGGCTCACCACCCACAACCGTCCGTCTCTCGACCTCACGGCCGCGGCGAGCGACCCGCTCGTGCGGGCCGAGGTGCAGGACGCCGTCACCCAGGCGAACGCGGTGGTCAGCAGGGCGGAGTCGATCCGCAAGTTCCTGATCCTCGAGACCGACTTCACCGAGGAGCACGGCCACCTCACCCCGAAGGGCAGTCTGCGGCGCAAGGTCGTCCTGAAGGAGTTCACGGAGCGGATCGAGGAGTTGTACCGCTGAACACCGTCCCGGACCTCGCCGGTCCCGATCTGCGCGCCGACTGCGCCGCCTGCGCCGCCCTGTGCTGCGTCGCGACGGCGTTCACCGTGTCCAGCGACTTCGCCGTCAGCAAGCCCGCCGGCCTCCCCTGCCCGAATCTGCTGGCCGACCACCGGTGCGGTATCCACGTCCACCTGCGCGACAGGGGATTCCCCGGCTGCACGGCCTTCGACTGCTTCGGCGCCGGGCAACGTGTCATCCAGGTGACCTTCGCGGGCCGCGACCGGCGGGACGACCCTGGTACCGCCGCCGACATGTTCGCGGTCTTCGGGGTGATGCGGCAGCTGCACGAGCTGCTGTGGTACCTCGCCGAGGCCGCGTCCCGTCCGGAGACCACGGCGGTGCACGCCGAGGCGGACCGCTTGCGCTCGGACGTCGGACGCGCGGCGTCCGGGGACGCCGCGTCGCTGCTCGTTCTCGACGTCGAGACCCTGCGGCGGGCCGTGGTCCCGGTGCTGCGCCGGGCCGGGGACCTCGTCCGGTCGGCGACGCCCCCGAAGAACGCCGCGGACGCGGGCGGCCCACGCGCCGGGAACACCGACCTCGCCGGCGCCGACCTCGCCGGGGCCGACCTGCGCGCGGCGAACCTTCGCGGGTCGGATCTGCGCGGCGCCTGCCTCATCGGCGCCGACCTCACCGGCGCCGACCTCGCGGGAGCCACGCTGACCGGGGCCGACCTCCGTCACGCGGATCTCGCCGGCGCCGACCTCGCCACGGTGGCGTTCCTCACCCGGTTCCAGATCGGCGCCGCCCGGGGGAACGCGCGGACCCGTCTCCCGGCGGCCCTGGAACGCCCCGCCCACTGGACGGCGCGACGCCCCGGGTGACCGACCCGGGAGGCACGCGCGGGGCTCGCGTACACCCCCATACCGGGGACAGCCCACCTTTCCCGGAGTGACTTCGCGAACACGCACCGCAGTGCAGACTGGTCATCGAGTTAGTGCTAGAGGCATCGATTGACCGGTCGAGAGCGTGGGGGCCGAGGATGGGAACTGCCCGGCCCGGGCGAGGTGCGGCACCCGGAACGCGCGACACCGGCGCGGCCGCCCTCGAATTCGCCCTCGTGTCCCCCCTGCTCCTCACCCTGCTCTTCATGATCTTCTCCGCGGGATGGGGGCTGTGGGAGTACCAGGCGGTCCGCGCCACGGCCCGCGAGGCCACCCGGCTCGCCGCCGTCGGGATCCCCGACCTCGCCGCCTACCAGCGAGGCGTCGTCTGTCTCGGCCAACGCAACGGCCTGCCCGCGGGGGCCCTGACCGCGGTCGACATCACGTTCCACGCCGATGCCCTCCTCACCGGGCTCGCCGGGGCCGCCCCGGCGCCGGGTGGGTACGTCGAGGTGCGGATCACCGTCGCCTCGGCCCTGCGGGGCGTCGTCCCCACCCTGCTGACCGACGACACCGGTCACGTCACCACCGGCGCGGTCTCACGGATCGAGCAGCTCGGCGGCACCGACCTGCGGGCCGACGCCTCGCTGACCACGACCGGGACGGTGTGCCCGTGAGCCGCCTGCCCGCGAACCGCCCGGAGCGCGGCGGAGGCCTCCGGCGGGAGAACGACCGCGGCACCGTCGTCGTCGTCGTGGCCCTCGTGGTCGTGCTCGTCCTCCTCCCGGCGGCGGCGCTGGCCCTCGACCTGCGCGCCGTCTACGGCCGTGAGGGCCTGCTGCAGCAGGCCGCGGACCGGGCGGCGACCGCCGGAGCCGCGGAGCTCGCCGTCCGGCAACGGGACCACCCCGGCTCGGCGAACGCCCTCGACCCGGTCTCCGGCATGGACGCGGCGAGGGCGAAGGCGGTGTCCGCCCTGTGCGTCGACTCCGTCGCCGCCGGCTGGACGACGGCCTGCGGGGGCGATCACGCCTGGGCGGGGGACGGGGACAAGGCCAACGGCGAGGTGTCCTTCTACTTCGGGAAACCGTCGGCCGGCCATCTCTTCGACGCCACCCAGTCCGCGGACGACGCGACCGCCGGAGTCCTCGTCAGCGGGATCCGCGTGGTGACCCCGCCGTCCCGCGTGACGTTCGGGATCGGCGCCGCGTTCACCGCCGACCACGTCGAGACGACGCGCGCGTCGACGGCGGGCCTGTTCACCGTCCTTCCCGCCAAGGGATTCCTCCCGATGTTCCTGCGGCCGGGCGAGCACGGCGGCTTCTGCACCCGGAGCGCGCCCGCCTCGGCCTCGGCGTGGGCGAGCTCCTCCCCCGGCGGGGCCGCCTGCTCTCCGGCGGCCGCCCGGGGCGTTCTCGCCGCCGGCCGGACGGACGCCGCCCAGAACGCGGCCGCCGTCGCGTGGAACGCCGCGACGGGTTTCGACCAGGAGCATCTCCCCCTCCCCGGGCGGACGGCGACGCTCCAGCCCCAGTTCTACGTGCCGCCCTACGGGTACGCCGTGTCGCCGGTCTCCTCCCTCGCCCCGGGGCTGTTCGGGGGTGCGGGGAGCGCCGGTGCCCCGCCACGCCTGGGGAGCGGATCGTGCCGTGGCGGCCATGACACCACCAGCGGACCCCGCACCGGGCTGGAGAGCGCCGATCTCGCCTCGTTCCTCCTCCCGGCGGCCGGTGACCGGAACGCGTTCCGCGCCCTGGTGCGGGCCGGGACCCGCCCGGCCGGAACCGAACAGGGATGGCTGGACCCGGCGGTGCTCCGCTGCGGGAGGCTCGCCGTCGTCCCGGTGCTCGGCGGTCTCCCCGACCCCCTGCCGTACACCGGGATGGCCTCCCTGACCTACCCGGTGACCGGCCTTCGTCTCATCTGGCTCGACGACCGGCTGTGGGACGGGGAGCCCTGGTACGAGCAGGTCGCCTACGGGTACTGCCACCACCGGGGCTTCTTCTGGGGCGATCCGGTCTACCCGGGGTACTGCGGCACGACCCTGCGCGCCTACAGCGGCTACGTCCTCGACCCCCGCCTGCTCCCGGCGACGGTCGCGGGCCCCGAGGCGGCCGGAGCCCTCCCCGAGTACCTGGGGCACGGGTTCCCCGCGACGGTCCGCCTGCTCCGCGACGCCGGCGATCCCCCGGCGAGTTGAGGTCCCCGGTCCACCGTTCGTCCGCAAGAAGCCCCCCAGTATCAGCAAAACGTGATGAGATGCATGCGGAGAGCGACGGATTCTGGAGACAGAGAGGAAGCGAACGAATCACTCATGGGACGCCGGACACTGTTGGTCATCGCCTCATTGCTGATCGCGACCGTCGGCACGGCCTTGATCTGGGTCTACGCCCGGGGCGCGGACGAGCGGGCGCGCCGCGACTGGGCGGAGCCCGTCACCGTGCTCGTCGCCACCGAGCCGATCGAGATCGGCGCCACGAGGAGCGAGGTGGCGAAGCACGCGAAGCCCCGGCAGATCCCGCGCCTGCTGGCACCGGAGCACCGGCTGACCGGACTCGAGGCGATCGGGGCCCGGGCGACGAGCATCCCGGTCCTCGCCGGCCAGTACCTCGTCGAGGGGCAGTTCTCGGCGGAGAGCGGCGCCTCCGGCGTCACGGAGAACCGCATGGGCCTCGCGGTCCAGCTGGAGGACCCGAACCGGGTGGCGAGCCTGCTCCGGCCGGACTCGCGGGTCGCCGTGTACGCGGTGACCCCGACACGGACCGGCACGTCGGTCGTCTTCCTGCTCAACGACGTCCGGGTGATCGCGGTCGGCGGGGCGAGCACCGTCCGGGGCGCGGACGGCGCCCGCGCCCGGGTCGGAACCCAGGCGGACGTGTCCACGGCCCTCGTCACGCTCGACGTCGACGGCGCCCAGGCCACCCGGCTGATGGCGTACCACGAATTCCTCTACTTCACCCTCCTCGGCCGGAACGCCAAGGGCAGCCTGTCCGACAACTTCTCCCACAACGTCCCGCTGGCCGGGGCGAGGGCGTGAGGCCACAGTGACCACGATCTGCGATCCGGACCCGACGACGGCCGCCAGGCTCGGCGAGGCCCTCGACGAGGCTGGCGGCGACACCGTCGGCGGCACCGTTCTCACCGTCGGGCTCGTCCAGCTGGAACAGCACCTGGCGTCGTACCCGGAGGAGGACACGGTCGTCCTCGGTCCCGGCGTCGGCCTGGACGCCGCGCTGGGGCTGACCCGCACGGCGCGCGTGGTGCGGCCCGCCCTCGGCGTCGTCCTCGTGCGGTACGTCGTCGACGCGCCGGTGCTCGGGGAGGCGATGCGGGCGGGGGTCCGCGAGGTGGTCGACCACCGTGTCCCCGGCGCCCTGGCCGACGCCGTGCACCGCAGCCGGGAGCTGACCGCGGCCCTGCGCCCGCGGCTCTCGCCCGTCCCGTCGTCGGCCGTCGCACCGTGCGGGAGGGTCGTGACGGTGTTCTCGGCCAAGGGCGGGTGCGGGAAGACCACCCTGGCGACCAACCTCGCGGCCGCGCTGGCCGACCGCGGACGGCGCGAGGTCTGCCTCGTCGACCTCGACCTCGCCTTCGGCGACGTCGCGATCGCCCTGCAACTGTTCCCGGCGCACACGATCGCGGACGCCGTCCCGCTCGGGGAATCACTCGACTTCACCGCGCTCCAGACCCTGCTCACCCCGCACTCTCCCGGGCTGACGACCCTGGTCGCGCCTGTCGATCCCGCCGGCAGCGAGAGCATCCCCTCCTCGCTCGTCGCCCGGATCCTCACGGTCCTGCGGTCCCGCTTCGACTACGTCGTGGTCGACACCCCTCCCGCGTTCGACGACCAGGTGCTGACGGCGTTCGACCTGTCGGACGTCGTCGCCCTGATGGCGACCCTCGACATCCCGGCCCTGAAGAACCTCAAGCTCACGCTCGAGACGATGACGCTCCTCAACTACGCCCGGGACCGCTGGCGCCTCGTCCTCAACCGCGCGGACTCCCGTGTCGGCCTCGCCGTCGGTGAGGTCGAGAAGACGCTTCGGACCTCGATCTCCCTGGAGATCCCGAGCTCCCGGGACGTGCCCGCCTCGGTGAACCGGGGCGTCCCGATCGTCCTGGACGACCCCCGGCACCCGGTGAGCACCGCGATCCGCGCCTTCGCCGAACGCCAGGTCGCCGGGCCGGTGGCGCTCCACGCGCTCGACCACGTCATGAACCCCGGCCCGGGGACGGGGACGTTCCGCGGCACGGTGTCCCGGGGGAGGAACGGACGGCGGGGGAGCCGCGCCCTGCTGCGCTGGAGGACCTGGGCATGAGTCTCGCCGACCGTCTCGCGGCCGCCCGGCTCGCGCAGTACCCCCCGGATGCCGCCGGGACCGGCGGGGTCCGGGATTCCGCCGGGCGGGACGTCACCGGGCGGGACGTCACCGGGCGGAGCTCCGGCCCGCTCGCCGAGGTGAGACGGCAGGTCCACCACGACCTGCTGGAGGCCGTCGGCCCGGAGCTCTACGACGCGCGGCTCAGCCAGGCCGACCTGGAGCAGCGGGTGCGGCAGAGCCTCCAGGGGGTCCTCGCCCCGGGGTCGGTCCCTCCGCTGACCGCGGCCGACCGGGCGCGGCTGGAGGAGGAGATCGCGGACGACATCCTCGGCTACGGGCCGATCGAGCCCTATCTGCGGGACGCCGAGGTCACCGAGATCATGGTGAACGGACCGGGGCGGATCTTCGTCGAGCGCGGGGGCCTCCTGTACCCGGTCGACGGCCGGTTCGCCGACGAGCAGCACCTGCGCCGGACGATCGACAAGATCGTCGGCCGGGTGGGCCGCCGTGTCGACGAGGCGAGCCCCATGGTCGACGCCCGGCTCCCGGACGGCAGCCGGGTCAACGCGATCATCCCGCCGCTGGCGGTGGACGGCTCGCTGCTGACGATCCGCAAGTTCTCCGCCGTCCCGCTGACGACGGACGACCTCGTCACGTTCGGGACCCTGACCCGTCAGGTCGCCGACTTCCTCGCCGCCTGCGTGCGGGGCAGGCTCAACATCCTCGTCAGCGGCGGCACGGGGGCGGGCAAGACGACGACGCTCAACGTCCTGTCGAGCTACATCCCGGCGAACGAGCGGGTCGTCACCGTCGAGGACGCCGCGGAGCTCCAGCTGTACCAGGAGCACGTCCTCCGCCTCGAATCCCGGCCGCCGAACATCGAGGGGCGCGGCGAGGTGCGCATCCGCGACCTCGTGCGCAACGCGTTGCGGATGCGCCCCGACCGGATCGTCGTCGGGGAGATCAGGGACGCCGCGGCGCTGGACATGCTCCAGGCGATGAACACCGGCCACGACGGGTCGATCTGCACCGTCCACGCCAACAGCCCGCGCGACGTCCTGTCCCGCGTCGAGACCATGGTGATGATGTCGGGGATGGATCTGCCGATCACCGCGATCCGGGAACAGATCTCCAGCGCCCTCGACCTCGTCGTCCACCAGGCCCGTTTCCAGGACGGGTCGCGGCGGATCACGCACGTCACCGAGGTCGCCGGGATGGAGGGCCAGGTGATCAGCACCCAGGACCTGTTCGTCTTCGACCACCGCGGGGGTTTCGACGCCCACGGCCGCGCGCTCGGGTCGCTGTGCTCGACCGGGCTGCGCCCCACCTTCTCGCCCCAGCTGGCCGCGCTGGGGATCGCCCTCGACCCGTCGCTCTTCGGTTTCGGGCGCTACGGGGACTGAAAGGAGGTATCGATGCTCCCCGCCGCACTGGTGGCGTTCTTCGCGGGGCTCACCCCGCTCGTCCTCGTCGCCCTGGGCGTGCTGACCCGAAGGACGCGCCCCGACGAACGGCTGCGCCGGCGGCTCGCGGGCTACCCGGCCGGGGCGACCGGGACACCCCCGGCCGCCGGAGGCCGGAGGGAAGTCCCCGCGGGGTCAGCGGGCAGAGTCCTCGGAGCCGGTCCCGTCACGCGCCCCGCCGTCGAGCTCGCGGAGCGGATCGTCGCCCGGCGGGCCCTGGACACGGTGATGGCCGGGCACCTCGAATCCGCCGCCGTGCCGCTGCGGACCGCCGAGTGGATGCTCCTCCACGTCGCGTGCGGGGTCGCGGGCGGGCTCGTCCTCCTCCTTCTCAGCCGGGGCGCCCTGCCCGCGACGGTCCTGGGGCTCGTCGGCGGTCTGTCCGGTCCGTGGGCGTTTCTCGTGGTGCGCCGGGGACGACGGCAGGCCGCGTTCCTCGCGCGGCTCCCCGACACGCTCCAGCTGCTGGCGAGCAGCCTCAAGGCGGGCTATTCCTTACCTCAGGCCATCGACACGGTGGTGCGGCAGGGGGAGCCGCCCGTCGCCGCCGAGTTCCAGCGGGCCCTCGTCGAAAACCGGCTCGGAATCCCCGTGGAGGACGCCCTCGAACGGGTGGGCACGCGGCTGCGCAGCGACGACTTCTCCTGGGTGGTGATGGCGATCCGGATCCAGCACGACGTCGGGGGCAACCTCGCCGAGCTGCTCACGACCGTCGCCGAGACGCTGCGCGAGCGCGAGCGCCTGCGCCGCCAGGTCCGGGTCCTCTCGGCGGAGGGACGCCTGTCGGGGGTGATCCTCGGGATGCTGCCCGTCGGTTTCGCGGCGTACCTCGTCGTCGCCGAGCCCGGGTACCTGCGCCCGATGACGACGCCCCCGGGGATGCTGCTCCTCGCCCTCGCGGGGGTGCTGCTCGCCGTCGGCACGCTGTGGGTCGCGAGGACCGTCCGGGTGGAGGTCTGATGCCGCCGCTTGAGCTGTCGGCGGGTCTGCTCGCCGTCTTCACCGGCACCGTCGCCCTGGTGGTCACCGTCGCCACGCACCGGGAGCACGGCGACCCCGGGGTGCGCCGGTCCCTGGAGCTGGTGGGGGCGATGCCCTCGTCGAGGGCCCGCGACGTCCGGGAGGCGGAACTCGCCGTCCCCTTCGCCGACCGGGTGCTCGGTCCGGTGTTGCGGCGGTTCGTCGCCGCCGGGCGCCGGTGCACGCCGGACGAGCGGATGCAGCAGCTGCGCCACCGTCTGGACCTCGCGGGGAACCCGGAGGACTGGGACGCCGACCGGGTCGTGGGGCTGAAGGCCCTCGCGTGGCTCGTGGGTCTCGTGCTGGGCCTGCTCGTCCCGGCGACGTTCGGCGTCGATCTGGCGCCGACCGTCGCGATCGCCGTCCTGGCGTCGGCGGGCGGGTGGTTCGCTCCGGGCGCGTGGCTCCACCAGGTGGCGCGCGAGCGGTCGGCGCGGGTCCGGAGGGACCTTCCCGACGCCCTCGACCTCATGACGATCTCCGTCGAGGCCGGTCTCGCCTTCGACGCGGCGATGGCGCAGGTCGCCCACCGCACCGAGGGCCCGCTGGCGAAGGAGTTCTTCCGGGTGCTGCGCGAGATGCAGTTCGGGGCGAGCCGCACCGAGGCGATGCGGGCGTTCGGCGAGCGCACCGACGTCGTCGAGCTGCGAGCCTTCCTGGGGGCGATGGCACAGGCCGACGAGCTCGGCGTCCCGATCGCGGGAGTCCTGCGCGTCCAGGCCCGGGAGATGCGGACCACGAGGAGCCAGCGGGCCGAGGAACTCGCGCAGAAGGTCCCCATCAAGATTGTTTTCCCGTTGGTCCTCTGCATCATGCCCTGCCTGTTCATCGTCGTCCTCGGCCCGGCCGTCCTCACGCTCCTGCGGAACTTCGACCGGGCGGGGTTCTGACATGGCGCGCCTGATGGTGGTCTCGCGGTCGATGGCGCTCGCCCTGAGGCTCGCCGACGTGCACGACGTCGTCGGGCTCGGAGCGGACGAGTTCCGCGCGACGCTGCCCGATCCCCGCGTCGAGGGGGACGTCGAGGTGGTCGTCCTGGACGTCGGCGACCCCGCCGTCGCCGTCTCGGCGATCGACCGGTTGCGGGCCGCCGGGGTCGCCGCTCCCCTGCTGGTCGTTCCGGGGTACGAGCCGGGCTGGGCCGTTCTGGAGACCGTCGACGCCCCCGGCGTCGCGGTGGCGTCCGTGCCGGTGACCCGGGGTGCGGTGCTCGCCGGGATCGAGGCCCTGCTCGGCGGACCGCCGGACGGGCCGCCCGGTGGGACGCCGCCCGGCGCGCCGGAGGGCCCGCTGCGCCGGGGGTGGCCTCCGACGACGGCGCCCCGGGGCGGGGACGCGCCTCACTGACCTTCCCCGCTCCTCCCCCACTCCTCCTGCAGTCCCGAACACCTCGTCCCCGGGAGAACGCCGTGCCAGATGTACGCCTGCGGATCGACAGCCAGTACTGGCCGCTGGTGGCGCGTGGCTTCCTGCTGGGGTCGAGCGCGTTGCTCAGCCTCCAGAAGGTGTCACCCGCCGAGGCCGTCGTCCCGGCGCTGCTCCTGCTGCTCGTCGCGGCCCTCGGGACCCTGCCGCTCCCGGACACCGTGCCCGCCTGGCTGCAGCCCCTGGCCGAGACCCTCGCCGCTGTCCTCGTCGTCGGGGCGATGCCGGGCCGCGCCGACTACTTCCTGCCCTACCTCCTCATCCCGCTGACGACGGCCGGGCTGGGGGCCGGTCTCGTCACCGGTCTCGTCAGCGCCGGGACGACCTGGGTGGTCTTCCTGCTGACGGCGTCCGTCGCGCCGTTGTCGGGAGCCCCTCTCGACCGGCGTCCGTGGATGGTGATGTACGTCGCCGTCGCGCTGGTCGCGGCGTGGATGCGGCGCGTCATCCGCAGCCAGGCCCCGGTGACCGACCCCGCCTACACCGACGCCCACCGCCTCCTCTCCGAGCTGCACGTCGTCGCGCGGCAGCTGAGCCTCGGTCTCGACCCCCAGACCCTCGGGGCTGCCCTCGTGGACGAGCTGGAGGGCCTCGTGGACGGCGTGAGCGCGAGCGTGCTCATCCGGTCCCCGGGGGGCAGGTTCGTCCCGCTGGTGGGCGACGTGCCGTCGTCGGTGACCGAGTCCGCCGTCCTCGACGCGTGGCTCGCCGTCGACCTCGTGCGCCGCACCCGTGACCGGCACTCCGTCGTCGCCCTTCCGGTGCTGATGGGCGAGCGCGTGGTCGCGGTCGTCGTGCTCACCGGCGACGCCACGCCCGACGACGAAACGATTCGCTCCTGCCGGACGGCCATCGCCCAGGCCGGGCCGCGGCTCGCGTCGGCCCTGCTCTTCGACGACGTGCGCCGCCTCGCGACCGTCGACGAGCGCATGCGGCTCGCCCGTGAGATCCACGACGGGATCGCCCAGGACATGGCGTCGGTCGGGTACCTGCTCGACGACATCTCGCGGGACGCCGCACCGCAGGTCGCCGAGCGGCTGGGCGGGTTGCGCCAGCATCTGACGAGCCTGGTCAGCGAGCTGCGGCTGTCCATCTTCGACCTGCGGGCCGGGGTCGACGAGACGGTGGGACTCGCCCGGACGCTCAGCGACTACGTCACCCGCGTCGGCCAGCAGGCGGGCCTCGTCGTCCACGTGACGACCGACGAGTCGCCCCACCGGCTGCCGGTGGCGACCGAGGTCGAGCTGCTGCGCATCGTGCAGGAGGCCGTCACGAACGTCCGCAAGCACGCCCGGGCGACGAACCTCTGGCTCACCGTCTCGGTGAACCCGCCGCGGGCGCAGGTGACCGTCATGGACGACGGCGCGGGCCTCGGGCATCGCCGTCCGGAGAGCATGGGGATCACCGGGATGAAGGAACGCGCCCGGCGGATCGGGGCCGGTCTCGGTGTGCGCAACCGGGTCGAGGGCAGCGGGACGATCGTCGAGCTCGTCATCGATCCGGAGAACTCAGCGGCCGGGATGGGAGTGAGCGGCGGAGTTGCCACCGCGGAACTCCCGACCGTGGGAGACTCGGGTAGTCACTGCGTGTAGATACGTCATCTGCGTAGGGTGTTGACTTGGGTGTCGGCAACCGCCGACGAGCGAGGGGCCCGAAAGGGCCGCGATCAGGAGGTGACCGGTGACGGGCGAGGCTTCCCGCATCACCGTGCTATTGGTCGATGACCACCAGTTGATCCGTGAAGGGCTGCGCCGGGCGTTCGACCGGGCCGGCGACCTTCAGGTGGTCGGCGAAGCCGGTTCGGTGGCCGAGGCGATGAACGCCCTCGGCCGGCTGACCCCGGATGTCGTCGTGACCGATGTCCGTCTACCGGACGGCGACGGTATCGCGCTCGCGCAACAGGCCCGTCAGGGCTCACCCGACCTGGGTGTCGTCGTTCTCACCATGTACGCGGGCGACGACAAACTGTTCGCCGCCCTGGACGCCGGCGCTTCCGCGTTCGTCGGCAAGGACGCGCCGGCGGACGAGGTCGTCGCGGCGGCCCGGCACGCGGCCGCGAATCCGCGCGCCTTCACCGCCCGCGACCTCGCCGACGCGATGCAGCGGCGCATGCACGCCCCGGCCGGGCCCAAGCTCTCCCCCCGGGAGCGCGAGGTCCTGGAGCTGCTCGTCGACGGCCTCGCGATATCCCAGATCGCGCGGCGGCTGTTCATCAGCGAATCGACGGCCAAGACCCACGTGGCGAACATCTACGAGAAACTCGGCGCGGGGAACCGGGCCCAGGCGGTGATGGCCGCCGTCCGTCTCGGGCTGGTGAACGAGACCGGCAACCTGCGCTGACCGCGCGGACGCGCTCCGACGACGTCACCCGGTGCACCCTCGGTGCACCGGGTGACGTCGTTCTCCGGGCCGGTCGGCCGAGGCCCCCGCCGACACGGAGGGTGTACCCGCTCACCCGTTCACCTGATCTGACGTCGTCACTCCACCACATAGCGTGATGCCTGGAACTCTTGGCTCGAACCGGTCGGAAGCGAAAACGCACCCCAACCGGGAGCCCTGCCCGATACAACCAGCATCCGAGAGGAATCCCTAGATGCTCGCCTACCTGCGCAAGGTGATGCGAAGTGCCGAGGACCGTGGAGCCTCCGCCGTCGAGTACGGATTGATGGTCGCCGCGATCGCCGCCGTCATCGTCACAGCCGTCTTCGCCCTCGGGCAGACGGTCAACAAGGCGTTCGTGGACACGAACGCCTGCATCGGTAACCAGGCGTCGTGTCCCGGGGGCGCCGTCACCACGTCGGCGACCCAGCCCTGATCTTCGTTCCCCCTCTCCGCGCCCGCCTCCCGCGGGCACGACCTACCCTTGGGCGGATGACCGCCGAGCAGACCCCGTCCCGGCAGGCCCAGTGCCGGGACGGCAGGACTTCGACCTCGCCGTTCGTCCGGCTCGCCGGACGGATCCGGGACGTCGGCCCCGCCGGGGCCGCCCCGCTCGCCCTCGTCGGCGGTGCGGCGGTGGCCACGTACAGCGTTCCGCGGTACCACGTCCTCATCGTGACGACGTACCTGGTCCTGCTCGGCGTCCTCGCCGTCACGACGGTGCGGGCACGGCCCACCCGCGCCGCCGGCGACAGCGCCGATGACAGCACCGACGCCACCGCCCAGACCGCCGGCCGCGGCGGCGACCGGATCGGCGGGGCGGTCGCCCTGGTGGCGGCAGGGCTGGCGATCTGGCTGGTCCCGGCGTTCTCCTACGTCCCCGCGCCCCGCGAGACCGTGCTCCGGTTCGTCACCGGGATCTGCGCGGTCCTGGCCGCTGCCGCCCTGGCGTCCTCGTGGCGACGGGGCCCGCACACCGCGGTCGCCCTCGCCGCGATCACCTACACCGCGACGGCGGCGGCCGTCGTCCGGCTGGATCCGGCCCCGCGCATCGACGTCTGGTACACGCTCCAGGGCGCCGCCGACGGCCTCGCCCGGTTCGAGAACCTCTACGAACAGGTGCTCGTCGGGCCTCCCGGCCGGATGGCCGCGTTCACCTACCTGCCCTGGACGGCGGTGGCGCTCGCCCCCGGACGCTGGCTCGGCGGGGACGTGCGCTGGGCCCTCGTCGCGGTCACCCTCGCGACGGCGGCCGTGATGCTCGTCCTCGGGGGACGTCGGGCCCCCCTGGCCGCTACGCTCCTCCTGCTCCTTCCCGGGACGCTCACCCAGGTCGAACAGGCCTGGACAGAACCTCTCCTGCTCGGTTGCCTCGCCGCCGCCGTCCTCGCCGTCCGGCGGGGCATGGCGTGGTGGGCGGTCCTGCCCCTGGCGGTCGCCCTGGCGAGCAAGCAGCACGTCGTGCTGGTGCTGCCGGTGCTCGCCGCGTGGCCGCGGTTCGGTGTCCGGCGCACCGTCGCCACCGCGCTGGCCGCCGGGGGGCTCGTGCTCCCGTGGTTCGTCGCGGACCCGGCCGCGATGTGGCACGACACCGTCGAGCTCCTCGTGGGATTCCACCCGATCCGGTTCGCCGACACCGCCTACATCGCCCTGATGAACGAGACCGGGGTCGAACCCCCCTTCTGGCTGACCGGGGCGGTGGTACTCGGCGTCCTCACCACGGCGTCCGTCATGGTCCGGCGGCGCGACCCCGGGACCGAGGTCGTGCTCCGCTGGTGCGCCCTGGTCCTGTTCGTCGCGAGTTTCGTGAACAAGCAGGCGTTCTACAACCAGTACTGGCTGGTCGCCGGGCTGGTCCTGCTGTCCTGGGCGGCCGGCCGGCCGCTCCGGTCCCCCGCCGGAGCACGGACGGCCCCTTTGACGTCGTCCCCGGCCTGAAGACCGGGGACGATGCGGGGGTTCGCCGTCACCGGGTCTCTTTCGCCAGCGCCTCGCGGTACTCCCTCCACGCGGAGGAGAAGGTGTCCTCGTCGGTGCCGAGCACCTTCGAGAAGGCGGCGGCGAGTGTCTCCGCCGGGGCGAGTGACCCGGCCGCCGCCGTGGGGTCGAGACCGACAGCGGCTCGGTAGAAGTCCAGCGGTTTGCGGTCACCCTGCCGCGCCATCATGTCGAAGGCGAGCCAGGCGTCGGCGTAGGCGGGGGCGATGGTGCCGTCGGCGGGGTCGAACCCAGCCTTCTCGGGGAGATCCGCCGACGCCGTCCCGATCCGCACCATCGGCAGAACGTCCGCGGCGATGGCCGCCCGGGACAGGCCGGACCCCCGGTAGGCGACGTGGTTGGCGAACCCCTCCTCGACCCACAGCGGCACGGTGACCCGGGCGGACGCCCTCGTCGCGACATGCGTCAGTTCGTGGGTGAGCACGACCCGGCGCCCGGTGGCGGTCAGCCGCGCGAAGGGCCCGGAGTTGAGAACGACCCGGTCGGCCGCCCCGGACGCCGCCCGCGTCTCGCGCGACAGCTCGCCGTTGGTGATCGCCGCGACCTGGTCCAGACCCGCGCTGTCCGGGCGGCCGAGGACGGCGGCGAGATGCTCGGTCGTCCGGGGGACGAACACGACGACGGTGCGTCGCCAGACACTGCCCCAGACCTCGTCGACACGCGCCGCCGCGGCGTCGGCCTCGGTGGCGGTGCGGCGAAGGGCCGCCCGGTCCTGGTCGCGCCCGATACCGACGATGACGCTGCGCTTGCCCTCGGCCACGACGATCGGTCCGAGCTCCCAGGGATCCGCCTCCTCGGAGCCGCGGCGGAGACCCGTGACGGTCCAGCCGGTCGTCCGCCGCTCCACGGTGACGAACTGGGTGCGCTCGACATCCCGGGTGTCGCCCGCCAGCCGGTAGGTCAGGCGGACGCTCGCCTCGAAGGGCGCGTCCGTGCCCGCGCCACCGGAGATCACGGATGTCTCGGCCACCTGGTACCGCCAGGCGCTGACCGGCAGAAGGCGGATGCGGTCGAACTCGGCGAGCTGCCGGGTGCGGAAGGCGGCTCCGGACGTGGCGGGATCGACGGTCGCGGCCCATTCGGCGCGACGGCCGCCCAGGACGGCGGACGCCCGGCGGTCCAGCAGCGGTGTCAGCGCCGCGACCCGGGACAAGGAGGCCGACGGGTTCAGCGAGGCGGGGGCGGACGGCGCCGGGGCGCCCGCGGGGATCACGGCCTCGCCGCCCCGGTGGGCCACCCAGGCGGTCAGGCCGGTGCTGAGAACGGCGCAGCAGACGACGAAACCCAGCAGACCCGCTCCGGCCCGGCGGGCGAGGGGGTTCGCCGCGAGCGACCGGGCGGCCGCCGTCACCTGCCGGAGCCGGCCGGCGGACGACGCTTCGCCCTGAGGTCCCCGGTCGGGCGTGGGCACGGGGACGGTCTCGTCCGGATCACGATCCGGGAGCGTCCCAGGGTCCGGCGGCGCTCCAGGGTCCGGCGACGATTCAACGGACGGGAACGCCTCGGGCACCAAGGTCGTGAACGCGGACTGCGCACCTCCGGCGGGCCCGGTGACGGCGTTCGCCACGGTTCGGCCCTCCGGGGGAGGGCCGTCGCCCACGCCGACGGTCAGATCCTCCACACCGGTCAGCCTACGAGGTACGCGGTTCAGACACGAACGGCCGTGGCGAAGCTGCTGTTGTACCGCATCGGAACGATCTTGACGACGTCACCGCGGCGCGGGGCGTGCAGCATGAGCCCTTTGCCGATGTAGATGCCGACGTGAGTGAGCCCGCTGTGAAAGAACACCAGGTCACCGGGTTGCAGGTTCTCCGCCTTCACCTTGGTTCCCTGCCGGGCCTGCTGCTGTGAGCTGCGTGGCAACGTGACCCCGGCCTGTTTCCAGGCCATGAGGGTGAGACCGCTGCAGTCGAAATTCCGCGGTCCCTCCGCCCCCCAGAGGTACGGGTCACCCAGCTGGGCGCAGGCGTATTTCAAGGCCTTGGCCACCCGGGCGTTCGGAGCGACGACGGGGACGTCGTCGCAGGTGAGCCGCTTGCCGGCCGGGATCTTGATCCCGAGTTCCTCCAGCGACGTGCGATCCTGACCGATCTGGAGCTGACCGAGGCGGGCCTTCTCCTCTCCGGAGAGCCGGGCGAGCATCTCCGTCGTCTTCGAGACCCGGCGCTCGACCTCGATCCGCGTCGCCTGGAGATCACGCTGGGACTTCTCCAGGCGCTGCTGCTGCTCCTGGACGTCGGTCATGCTGGCCACGAGCTGCTGCTGACGGTCGAGCAGGTCGGTCATCGCCTGGGCCTTGCGGTCCCCGAGCGACATCAGCACACCGTTCGCCCGGACGTACTCATCCGGCCGGTCGCTGAGGAAGAGCGACAAAGTGGCCAGGTCACCGGCCTTGTAGGTGTCGGACGCGATCTTCCCGAGGGCGATCCGCGCCGAGGCGACAGCCTTGCGCTGCTCGCCGATCTTGGTCTGGGTGGCGGTCAGCCGGACCTTGACGCTGGCGATGTCCTCCCGCAGGTCGTTGTACTTCTCGGTGGCGGCCTCCTCCTGGTCGTGCAGGGCCTCCAGCTGGCGACGGGTCTCCTCGATCGGACGCTTCGGCGCCGCGGAGGCGGGGAGCGGGACGACGAGCCCGGCGACGAGGGTCGCCACCGCCAACGGCAGCACCATCGCTCGGGACGTGCGCTCGCGCCCGGACAGGGACACCTCGGCCTCGCTCCGTCTCGTAGCGTCCGGGCCCCCGCCGACCGATCGCTAGGGTGGTAACACTCTGTCATTGCCGAGGTGACGATATCCGGCCGCGAGCAAGTACACCAAGCGCCCCCACGAAGGCATGACACTGCAATAACATGGCCATAACCGAAGGTCGGAGGCCGTTCCCCGGGGCACCTCCGCAGTGACCTTCACCCCACCGCACGGTGGTGACGCACCGTGTCCGTTGTGGTGCTCGAAGCCTCTGCGGGTGCCGTACGGGTGACAGCGAGCAACCGTAGCGGAGGCACCAGACCGGAGCGGGCCAGGGTCGCGATCGCGACTCTCTCGGCGCCGTCCAGGTCGACCCCACCGGTGGCGGGACGGTCCTGGAGCAGCACCGACACCACACAGTCCTCACACGCCGGGCCCCGCACCACGCAGGTGTCACATTCGATGATCATCCTGGCCTCCTCCGCCGGAGCCGCCGGGTACGAGCACGGAACGGGACCGTTCCGCCCGGTACCCCGCCGACCACCTCCGACGCTAGGCCCGACCACCGACAGCATCACCGGTCGCGCCCCGGGGGGACGACCGGTGACCACTCCGTGACGAGACCCAGGTCAGCCGCGTGACAGGAGCTTCAGGAGTGCCAGGGAGGGAACCGCGTGCGCCCCGTGCGCCCGGACTCCCCTCACCACCTCGCCGTCCGTCGAGACGACGACCACCACCCGTCCCTCGGGCTCGGCCCGCACGAGGCTGCGCACGAGGTCGTCGGCCGTCACCCCGGGATCGCTGAACATCACGCGGACCCCCCGGACCTTCCACGCCGGGGAGGCCTCGACCTCCGCCCCGTCGAAGCAGCAGGTGATCTCGGCCCCGGTCCGGGCCGCGAGACCGGTGAGACCGTCGACGAGACGGCGCCGCTGCTCGATGAGCGGCAGGGTCCCGTACCCCGATTTGGTCACGTTGTACCCGTCGATGATCAAGTGAGCCTGAGGGAGCGTCAGCAGCTCGGCCAGCAGGCCGGGATCGGTCTCCTCCTTGCCCCGGGCCCCGGGGCGGACGGACAGGGGCGTTCCCGGCACGGCCCGGCCGGGACCCACGAGGTCCGCCGGGCGCAGTTCGGCCGGCGGCAGGGCGAGTTCGCGGCGCAGGCCGGCCGCGGCGTCCAGGACCGTGTCCAGCAGGAGGCGGACCCGCGTGTCCGCCAGGGACCGGCCCTCCCGCTCGGCCCGGCGGGACTGCGCGGCCCGTTCGGTCGCCGCCCGCGCCTGGTCGGCCGCCTCCC
>JAUPKQ010000067.1 GCA_030837345.1 Actinomycetota bacterium
GGCGACCCGCGCCGGGCGGTCCGTGCCCCGGGCGGCACGGGCGCCCCGGACGGGCGGTCCGGCGTCAGGGGCCGGAGGCGGGGGCGGCGGGGCACCGGTCTCCCGGCCCCACGATCCCGGTTCGGGAACGCCGGGAGGCAGCGTCGTCCGGCGTCGGCTCGGAGCCGCGCCCTCGGACTCCCCCGGCTCCTTCGCGCCGGGCCACGGCTTGCTCGCGCGCGCGGCCAGGACGAACGATTTGCGCAGCGGAGTGCCCTCGAAACCGTCCGGCAGCAGCAGGGGCCGCAGGGGCAGGCCACTGCCGTCGTCGTAGCCGTCGAAGGCCAGGCCGAACATCTCGAACGTCTCACGCTCGTGCCAGGCGACCCCGGGCCACACGGAGGTGAGGCTCCGCACGCTGCCCGGGGCGTTGGGGACGCGAGTCCGAAGCAGCGCGCGACGGATCCGCGCCGGATCGGAGCGGTTCTCGCCACCGGAGCGGGAATCCGCGACGTGCAGGACGACGTCGACGCCGGGAGGAGCTGCGTCTGGCTGGTCGACGGCCGACAGCCAGTCGAGGAAGTCAAGACCGCACCGGTCGCGCAGGAACCGGGCCGCGGCCTCCCAGACGGTGGGGGGGACGTCGACGCAGACGACGCCGTCGCCGTCCCGCGACGCCGTCACCGCGCCGGCCTCGACGCCGACGGCGGCGGCCAGGCGGAGGCCCAGTTGGTCGTCAAGGGTCACGAAGGCACCGGGCTCGGTCACCGGGGCCCCTCCTTCGTCTCGGGACCGGCGTTCGGAGGGACCGGCGCGGGCATGTCCACCACGGTGTCCTCGGCGGTCTGCGGGGTGTGGGGGCGGAGCGTCATCGCCTGGACCGGCGCCGCCGGGGGCGGAGCGCTCGGCAGGACGGAGGTCGTCTGGCGACGCGGCACCGCTGCCTCGGAGACCACGCGGCGAGCCCGGCGCGAGGTCGACCGTGAGGACGGGCCCCCGTCGCCGTCCGGGGCGACCAGAGGGCGGGTCGCGGCGGCGGCCGACACGGGAGTTCCGCCGGAGCGTCGGTAGCGACGCCCGAGGTTCTCCCCCGCGATCTTCTCCTGGAGCTTGACGATCGCCTGGAGCAACGACTCCGGGCGGGGCGGACACCCGGGCACGTAGACGTCGACCGGGATGATCTGGTCGACGCCCTTGGTCACGCAGTAGGAGTCCCAGTACGGACCGCCGCTGTTCGAGCAGGCCCCGAAGGAGATGACGTACTTCGGCTCGGCCATCTGCGCGTAGAGGCGCCTGACGGCGGGCGCCATCTTGTCCGTCACCGTGCCGGAAACGATCATGAGGTCCGCCTGGCGGGGGCCGTGGGCGAACGGGATGACCCCGAGCCGGATGAAGTCGTGGCGCGAGGTGCTGGCTGCGATGAACTCGATCGCGCAGCAGGCGAGACCGAAGTTGAACACCCACAGGCTGTACCGGCGTCCCCAGTTCAGCACCAGGCGCAACGGATAGGGCGCCGCCGACTGCAGGGGTCCGATCCCCGGCATGCCGAGGTCGGTCGTGGACATGTCAGATCCTCCCGACGTTCGAGCAGATCAAAGCCGTGCCCGACACGGCTGGGCGGGTCAGGACCACGTGAGGGCACCTCGCCGCCAGAAGTGCACGAGACCGAGCGTGAGAACCCCCAGGAAGATCCCCATCTCGACGACCGCCGCGGTCCCGAACGAGGCCAGAACGGTGGCCCACGGGAACAGGTAGACGGCGTCGACGGCGAACACCACGTAGAGGTAGGCGTACAGGTAGTAGCGCACCTGGATCTGCGACCAGCCACGGCCGATCGGATCGACGCCGCTCTCGTACGTGGTGAGCTTCTCGGACGTGGGGACCCGGGGCCGCAGGGCGGCGTTGGCCAGCATGGCTACGGCGAAGAACAGCACGCCGCCGGCGGCAACCGCGGCCACCACGACCCAGGAGTGCGCTTGGCTCACGCCACGAGCCTAGTGCTCGGCACCCGGGACCATCTTCGCGCCCCCGCCCGCCCGACCCGGGACCCCCGAGGGCGACACCATCGCAGCACTCAGCGTGAACCTGCGGTAACCCCACCACGACCTATTCATGCCCCCGGATGTGGCACACGTCACCCAGCTGCCGGGATGTTGCCGGACCGCACCCCCGCCCCAACCAGGCCCGTTTACCGTGAGGTAACCATCTCGGCCCAGGAGAGGACCCCCATGAAGGCGATCATGCTCGACGCGACGTGGGACCCCCGGCCGGGGTACCGGCCGAGCGACAGGGAGCGCGCGACCCGCAAGGCGGAGATGGCCTCCCAGGTGTGGCGTCATCCCCGGTTCGCCCCCGTCGACCTCCCTGATCCGGTGCCCGGGCACGGCCAGGTCGTCCTGAAGATCCGCGCCTGCGGGGTGTGCGGCAGCGACACCCACTGCTACGAGCACGACG
The DNA here is from genome assembly GCA_030837345.1 of Actinomycetota bacterium. Classification (GTDB taxonomy): domain Bacteria; phylum Actinomycetota; class Actinomycetes; order Actinomycetales; family Kineosporiaceae; genus JAUPKQ01. Next base: position 2,434 of record JAUPKQ010000067.1, read on the forward strand.
AGGACGGCTACGTCCGCTTCTCGGGACCGGTGCGCCTGCCCGTCGTCGTCGGCCACGAGTACTCGGCCGAAGTGGTCGAGGTCGGTCCCGGCGTCCGGCATCTGCGCCCCGGGCAACTGGTCGTCGGCGAGGGAATGCTCTACTGCGGGGTCTGCGAAGCCTGCCGCCTCGGACGCTGGAACCAGTGCCAGGACCTCGACATGCTCGGATTCTCCTCCCAGGGCGCCTACGCCGAGCTGATGAGCACCGACGAGCGCTGGCTCTGGTCTCTCGACGGACTCGCCGACAGCCTCGGCGACGAGGAGAAGGCCCTGGAATGGGGAGCCCTCGTCGAACCCGTCGGCTGCGCCTACAACGGGATGTTCGTGTCCGCCGGAGGGTTCCCCCCTGGATCGCATGTGGCGGTCTTCGGCTGCGGACCGATCGGGCTGGGAGCCATCGCCCTGGCCCGGGCCGCCGGCGCCGCCACCGTCCTCGCCTTCGAGGTGATGGCCGAACGACGTGACGCCGCCCTCGAGATGGGGGCGGATGCCGCCTGGGACCCGCGCGAGGTGAGCGCCGGGGACGTGATCCGCGAGGCGACCTCGGGATGGGGCGCGGACATGATGGTCGAGGCGGCCGGCGCCGCCCTGCAGACGATGCCGGAGATCGAGAAGGCCTTCGCGCCCGGCGGCGTGATGGTCTACCTCGGGCGGACCGGCCTGCGCGCCCCCGTGCTGCTCGACGTCATGGTGACGCAGGCGGCCCGGATCGTCGGGTCACGCGGACACGTCGGGCACGGCGTCTTCCCCCGGATCATCCGCCTCCTGCAGGCGGGCCGGCTCGACCTCACCCCGATGATCACCTCCCGGATCCCCTTCGAGAGGACGATCGACGCCTTGGAACTCAGCACCAAACGGACTGACTCCAAGATCCTGGTCACCTATTCCTGATCCCGCCGCCCCGGCACGGCGGCGTCCCGGCACGGCGTCAGGCCACGGCACCGTCAGGCCACGGCACCGTCAGGCGACGGCTGCCCGCACGAGCCACGAACGAGGGTTGGCCGAGAGCGCGTCGTTCCGTTCCCAGGTCTCCGGCGGGACGGCGTCCCTCGTGCTCAGGTACTCGACGCGGTGGAGACCGGCCTCTGCCAGCAGCGCGCCGACGTTCTCGTGATTGAGCGGGGACCGCCACGGCTCGCCCCACTTCGTCATCGCCACGTTCATCGCCCCGGCGCGTTCGGCTGCCGCCGCGCCGGCGTCCTCCGCGAGCGGAGCCATGCAGTCGAACAGGACCTCACTGCCGGAGGCCAGCCTCGCCAGGGAGGCGAGAGTCGCCGAGATCGCCTCACGGGTGAGGTAGACGGTGCAGCCCATCCAGGAGACGACCGCTCGCCGCGACAGGTCGAAGCCACCTCCGACGAGCCGGTCGACCGGATCGTCGTGTTCGAGGTCGACGGGGAGGTGCACGAGGTCGCCGAGGGCCGGGATCTGCTGCTCCTCGACGGCCCGGGTCTTCCAGGCCTGGCTCGCGGGATGGTCGAGTTCGAAGGTCCTCACCCGGGCCGCCAGCGGATTCCGGTGGGCGAAGCTGTCGAGGCCCGCGGCGAGAAGGACGTACTGGTCCACACCGTCCTCGACCCCGGCGGCCAGAACGTCCTCGACCCAGCGGGTGCGGCACAGGACGTCGGCACGACCCTGCGCCATCAGCGGATGGGCGGGGTACTCCCGCTGGTACCACAGGAAGTCGGGGACCTGGTCGCCAAGGAGACGCAACGCCACGGGATCGTCGAGGATCAGCGGCTCGCCGTCCACCTCGGCATGTACCGCACGGGCCGCCGCCGTCAGGAAAGCAGTGATACTCGGGCTATCGGAGTTCATGCACGCCAGCCTAAACCAAAGAATGCCACATATTACCACTGGAGGCAATTTTTCTCAATACCAGAAGCTTGTGATCCATGTCATTTCTCACCCTGAGCATTTCCCCCTGATGGAATATTCCGTCGCCCGGCCCTCCTCACGACGCCTAGGGTCGTCTCATGAATTCGGACGGGCGTCGCGGTGTGGGGTACGGATTTGCGGCATATCTCCTCTGGGGGGCCTTCCCCCTCTACCTCCGCCTCCTGAAGACCTCGGGGCCCGTGGAGATCGTCCTCCATCGGATCGTCTGGTCCGTCGTCCTGTGCGGTGCCGTCGTGACGGGAACCCGCACCTGGCCGACGGTGCGCGCCGTCCTCGCCGATCGCCGTCAGCTCGGCGTGCTGTCCGCCGCAGCCGCTCTCCTCAGCGTCAACTGGGGCGTCTACGTCTTCGCCGTCAACACCGGGCACGTCATCGAGGCATCGCTGGGGTATTACATCAACCCCCTCATCACGGTCCTGCTCGGCGTGGTGGTCCTGCGGGAGCGCCTTCGTCCCCTTCAGTGGACCGCCGTGGCCGTCGCGGCCGGAGCGGTCACCGTCCTCACCGTCGACTACGGACGGCCCCCCTGGATCGCCCTCATCCTCGCGGTGTCGTTCGGCTGCTACGGACTCCTGAAGAACCGGATCGGTGGCTCCGTCGGCGCCGTCGCCAGCCTGACCGTCGAGACCCTCGTCCTCGCCCCCTTCGCGGTGAGCGCCGTCGTCTGGTTCGAGCTGACCGGACACGGCCACTTCACCGTGAACGCCCCCTGGCAGGGGCTGCTGCTCGCCAGCGCGGGGATCGCGACGGTCGTGCCGCTCCTGCTGTTCGCGGGGGCAGCCCGCAGGGTCCCGCTCTCGACCATGGGCCTGATGCAGTACGTCACCCCGACGATGCAACTGCTCACCGGGGTGCTCCTGTTCGGCGAGCACATGCCCGCCTCACGCTGGATCGGCTTCGCCCTCGTCTGGGTCGCCCTCATCGTGCTGACGGTCGACATGGTGCGGGGCGTCCGGCGACGCCGCACCTCCGTGGATGAGCAGGAGCCCGCGGAGGCCCCCCTGACCTCGTGAACCCCGCCGCCCCCGCCAGGCCCGCATCATGATCACCCGGAACGAAGTGGTTGATCAACAATGGACTTATGCCGGGTTTTCCGGTGACTTCGTTCCGGGTGATCAGCCACTTCGTTCCGGGTGATCAACGGGGTCTGAGCGCGCCGCGCTCCGTCGCCGGGTCCGCGCCTCGGTCCGCGCCTCGGTCCGCGCCTGGATGCTCGATCGGATCCCGAAGTGCGTAGGGAAACCCTTGACCCATTGCGGGGAAAGTGTCAAATATCAGCTCACTCACCGTGATTGTCGAACGGACTAGGAACTGCGGTCGACCACCGCTTCGGCGAAGGCCTGGAGGGCCTTGCGGGCCGGGCCGGACGGGAGCTTGTCCAAGGCGGTGACCGCCTCGGCCGACCAACGCTCCGCCTCGGCCCGCGCCCGCTCGGTCGCGGGGTGCTCGCGCAGCAGGGCGACCGTGCGGGCGAGGGTGGCGTCGTCGCTCAGGTCGCCGACGAGCAGGTCGACGAGGGCACGCGAGGCCGCGTCCTTCTGCTCGGCGGCCTGACGGCGGACGAGCAGCACCGGAAGGGTCGGGACGCCCTCCCGCAGATCGGTCCCGGGGGTCTTGCCCGACACCGACCCGTCGCTGACGAGGTCGATGACGTCGTCCGCGAGCTGGAAGGCCACCCCGACCCGTTCGCCGTACCGGATCAGCACGTCGAGGACGTCCTCGTCGCATCCGGCGAACATCGCGCCGAACCGGGCGGACGTCGCGATCAGGGATCCGGTCTTGTCCGCCAGGACCTGGACGTAGTGAGCGACGGGGTCCTCGCCGTCCCGGGGCCCGACGGTCTCGTGGAGCTGACCGAGGCAGAGCCGTTCGAAGGTCGTCGCCTGGATCCGGACCGCCTCGACGCCGAGACCGGCCACGATCGTCGACGCCCGGGCGAACAGGAGGTCACCGGTGAGGATCGCGACGGTGTTGCCCCACACCTGATGGGCGGACGGCGCCCCCCGGCGCATCGGCGCCGAGTCCATCACGTCGTCGTGGTAGAGCGACGCGAGGTGGGTGAGCTCGACGACCACGGCGGCGTCGAGGATCTCCGGACGGGAAGGATCCCCGAAGTGGGCGGCGAGCAGCGCGAGCATCGGACGGACGCGCTTGCCCCCCGCGTGCACGAGGTGGCGGGACGCGTCGTCCGCCAGCGGGTCGGCCTGGTGCACGGCCGCCCGGAGGCGGGTCTCGACCGAAGCGAGGCCGTCCCTGACGGACCGTTCCAGGGCCGGTTCACCCAGGGTGAGGCCCAGTGCGGCGGTGGTCACAGCGAACACGCTCTCATGGAACGGCTCGTCACGGCAGGAACACCGAGGCCGCCGTCGCCGAGTCGAGCAGCAGCGACGGCGCGAGCCCCAGGATCAGGGTGATCACCGCCGAGAGCATGATGGCGAACGTCGTCCCGATCCCCGGGGCCTCGACGACGGCTTCGCTGCCGGTCGGCTCGGTGAAGTACATCAGGACGATCACCCGGATGTAGAAGAACGCCGCCACCGCGCTCGCCAGGACGCCGACGAGGGCGAGAACCCAGGCGCCGTTCGCCACGGCGGCCGAGAACACGGCGAACTTGCCCATGAAGCCGCTGGTGAGCGGGATCCCGGCGAAGGCGAGCAGGAAGAGCGTGAACACGCCCGCGGTCACCGGGTGACGCCGTCCGAGGCCCGCCCACTGGGACAGGTGGGTCGCCTCGCCTCCGGCGACGCCCTCCTCGGAGGAGTCCCGCACGATCGTCACCAGGGCGAAAGCACCGATCGTCGAGAATCCGTAGGCGGCGAGGTAGAAGAGGACGCCCGTGATGCCGGAGCGGTCCATCGCCAGCACCCCGATGAGCAGGAAGCCCGCGTGGGCGATCGACGAGTACGCGAGCATCCGCTTGACATCGGTCTGCACGATGGCGATCACCGAGCCGACGATCACCGTGAGGATCGCGACGCCCCACATCATCGGCATCCAGTCCCACCGGATCCCGTACGCCGCGACGTAGAGGAACCGCAGTAGCGCCCCGAAGGCCGCCACCTTGGTGCAGGCCGCCATGAACCCGGTGACGGGGGTCGGCGCACCCTGGTAGACGTCCGGCGTCCAGAGGTGGAACGGAGCCGCACCGATCTTGAAGAGGAGCCCGACGAGGACCATCGTGACGCCCAGCAGCAACAGCCCGTCCTTCTGGAGGACGGCGACCCCGCCGACCCCGGTGACGGCCCCCGCGATGCCGTCGAGACGGACGGTCCCGGCGAAGCCGTAGAGCATCGCCGTGCCGTAGAGGAAGAACGCCGACGAGAAGGCACCGAGCAAGAAGTACTTCAGGCTCGCCTCCTGGGAGAGGAGACGGCGTCGACGGGCCATCCCGGCGAGCAGGTAGAGCGGCAGGGAGAGGACTTCCAGGGCGATGAACATCGTCAGGAGGTCACCCGAGGCCGGGAAGAGCATCATGCCGCCGACCGAGAACAGCAGCAGCGGGAAGACCTCCGACTGCAGCAGACCCGCCCGGCGGGCGGCCACCTCGGCCGGTGACCCGGGCACGGCGGACGCCTGCGGGGTGAACGGGCCGCCCTCGTCGACGGTCCGCTCCGCCATGGTCAGGCAGGCGAGGATCGACAGGGCGAGGATCGTTCCCTGGAGGAACAGCGTCACCCGGTCGACGACGACGGCCCCGAGGACCGAGCCGCTCGACTGGAGGACTCCCGCCGTCTGGACCGGATCCGACGTCGCCGCCTGGAGGACGACGGCGGCGAGCGCTCCGGCCAGGGCGACCGTGGTCAGGACGACCTGGACGACGAACCGCGACCGCCGGGGGACGAACGCCTCGACGAGGACGCCGAGCAGGGCTGCCCCGAAGACGACGAGCATCGGGGCGAGAGCCCGGTAGTCGAACGACGGCGCGGTGAACTGGATCTCGGCCGGTAGCTGCGCGAGGACCGGGATGGCGAGAGCCGGGCCGGATCCCGAAATCAGGAGCGCGCTCACGGTTTCGTCCCTTCACCGGCCGGGGTGACACCGGCCACGGTCGGAGCAGGGTCGGTCGAGGAGACCTGCTGCATGGTGCGCTCGACCGCCGGGTTGAGGACGTCGAGCACAGGCTTCGGATAGACCCCGAGAGCGATGATCACCGCGATCAGCGGGGCGACCACCCACACCTCGCGGACGCTCAGGTCCTTCCAGCCGGAGGCGTACTCCTTGACGGGGCCGGTGAACATCTTCTGGTAGGTCACGAGGATGTACAGGGCCGCCAGGACCATCCCGACGGTGGCCAGGACGGCGACAGCCGGGTACTTCGTGAACGTGCCGACCAGGACGAGGAACTCGCTGACGAAGCTCGACATGCCCGGCAGCGCGAGGCTCGACAGACCGGCGAGCAGGAACGACCCGGCGAGCAGCGGCGTGCTGCGCTGGAGCCCTCCGTAGTCGTCGATCCTCGTCGACCCCCGCCGGGCGGCGAGCATCCCGGCGACGAGGAAGAGCGCCGCCGTCGAGAACCCGTGGTTGACCATGTAGAGCGCCGACCCGGACTGGCCGTACGACGTCATCGCGAAGATACCGATCACGATGAATCCGAAGTGCGAGACCGACGTGTAGGCGATCAGCCGTTTGAGGTCGCTCTGGCCGATCGCGAGCAGGGCGCCGTAGAGCACGGAGACGAGGGCGAGGGCGAGCACGACGGGGGTCGCCCACTTCGACGCCCCGGGGAAGAGGGGCAGGCACAGGGTGATCATCCCGAAGGTGCCGACCTTGTCGAGGACGCCGACCAGCAGGACGGCGACGCCCGAGGGCGCCTCGGCCGCGGCGTCCGGCAGCCACGTGTGTACCGGCCACATCGGCGCCTTGACGGCGAAGGCGAAGAAGAAGCCGAGGAACAGCAGCCGCTCGGTGACGTCACTCCCGAACCTCAGACCCGTGAGGTTCTGGGTGAGGAAGCCGCTGGCACCGCCGGGGCCCTCGAAGTAGAGGGCGATGACAGCCACCAGCATCACCAGGCCGCCGAGAAGGCTGTAGAGCAGGAACTTCACCGCCGCGTACCGGCGCTGGGCCCCGCCGTACCGCCCGATGAGGAAGTACACAGGGATCAGCATCGCCTCGAAGAGCACGTAGAACAGGAAGACGTCCCGGGCGGCGAAGACCCCGATCATGAACGTCTCCAGCACGAGGATCAGCCCGTAGAAGGTGGCGGCCCTGCCCTCGACGACCTCCCTCCACGCCGCGAGGATGCACACCGGCACGAGGATCGTGGACAACGCGACCATCACGAGCGCGATGCCGTCGACCCCGAGGGCGTAGCTCGCCCCGAGTTGCGGGATCCAGGAATGGGTCTCGGCGAACTGGTACTCGCCCGCTCGAGCGACGTCGAACTGCGTGACCATCGCGACCGTCATCGCGAGGGTGACGAGCGAGGCGCCGAGGGCGACCCACCGGACCGCTCGGACATCGGTCTTCGGCAGCAGCCAGACGGCGACCGCCCCCAGGAGGGGCAGCAGGCCGATCGTGGTCAGCCAGGGAAGCGACATGATTGACTTCCGTGCCCTTCTCAGATCCGGACGGCGAGGACGCCGAGAACGACGACGACGACACCGGCCAGGATTGACGCGGCGTAGGAGCGGACCAGACCGGTCTGCCAGCGGCGCATCCGGCCGCCCAGCCCGCCGACGACGGCCGCGAGGCCGCGGACGGCGCCGTCCACGCCCTTGTTGTCGACGAACACCAGGGAGCGGGTCAGGTACTGGCCGGGGAGCATGAAGACGGCCTCGTTGACGTCGTCCTGGTAGAGGTCGCGACGGGCGGCCCGGGTGACCAGGGAACCGGTCGGTGCGGTCTCGGGAACGGGTGCCGACCAGTACTGCCGCCAGGCGAGGGCGACCCCGCAGGCGACGAGCACCAAGGTGGCGACGATCAGCACGGTCGCCGGGACGACGGGGGCGTGCTCCTCACCGGTCCCGGTGACGGGCTCCAGCCAGTGCTGGAAACGACCGCCGAGACCGAGGACCGCGCCGAGACCGACCGACCCGACGGCCAGGATGATCATCGGCCAGGTCATCAGGGCGGGCGACTCGTGCGGCTCGGCCTCGGCCGGCCAGCGCTTGTGCCCGTGGAAGGTCATGAAGAACAGCCTCGACATGTAGAAGGCCGTGAGGCCGGCGCCGACGAGCGCGGTGCCTCCGAAGACCCAGGGGCGCCAGCCCTCGCCGGTGGCGAACGCGGTCTCGATGATGCCGTCCTTGCTCCAGAAGCCGGAGAACGGAGGCACCCCGAGGATCGCGAGCCAGCCCGCCGCGAAGGTCAACCAGGTGATCTTCATGGCGCCGGACAGGCTGCCGAAGCGGCGCATGTCGACGGAGTCATCCATGCCGTGCATCACCGACCCCGCGCCGAGGAACATCCCGGCCTTGAAGAACCCGTGGGTCATCAGGTGGAAGATCGCGAAGACGTACCCGACAGGGCCGAGACCCGCGGCGAGCATCATGTACCCGATCTGGGACATCGTCGAGGCCGCGAGGGCCTTCTTGATGTCGTCCTTCGCGCAGCCGACGACCGCCCCGAACATCAGGGTGATCCCGCCGACGATCACGACGGCCAGCTGGGCGTTCGGCGCACCCTCGAAGATCGGGCCGCTGCGGACGACGAGGTAGACGCCCGCGGTCACCATCGTCGCCGCGTGGATCAGGGCGGACACCGGCGTCGGGCCCGCCATCGCGTCACCGAGCCAGGACTGGAGCGGGAACTGCGCCGACTTGCCGCAGGCCCCGACCAGCAGCGCCAGCCCGATGAAGGTCAGGACACCCTCACCGGCCTTGCCGGCGTTCGGGAGCACCGTCGCGAAGTCCACGGCCCCGAAGGCCGCGAACATCGCCATGATCGAGACCGAGAGGCCGAGGTCACCGACCCGGTTGACGATGAAGGCCTTCTTCGCCGCCGTCGCGAACGCGGGGTTGTGGTTCCAGAACCCGATCAGGAGGTACGAGGCGAGTCCGACACCCTCCCAGCCGACGAACAGCAACAGGTAGGAGTCCGCGAGGACCAGCAGGAGCATCGACGCGACGAAGAAGTTCAGGTAGGCGAAGAAGCGGCGGCGGTCCGGGTCGTGCTCCATGTAGGCGACGGAGTAGACGTGGATCAGCGAGCCGACGAAGGTGACGAGCAGCACGAAGGCGACCGAGAGCGGGTCGAGCAGGAGCCCGGCGTCCACCTGGAAGTCCCCGGCGGGCACCCAGGAGAACAGGTGCAGGGTGCGGGCCCGCTTCTCGGGCTCCAGCCCGAGGAGATCGACGAAGAGGAGGGCGCCCCAGGCGAACGACGCCCAGGAGGCGAGAACACCGAGCCAGTGCCCCCAGCGGTCGGTACGACGACCACCGAGCAGCAGGATCGCGGAGCCCAGCAGCGGAATGGCGACGAGGGCCCACGCTCCGGTCTGCACGATCCCGCCGGCGGCCTCGAAACCGGCGCGCCCGGCGTCGGCGGCGAGGGAGAAATTCACGTTTCGCCCCTCTCAGTACTTCAGCAGGTTCGCGTCGTCGACCGAGGCCGAGCGGCGGGTACGGAAGATGGACATGATGATCGCGAGCCCGACGACGACCTCGGCCGCGGCGACGAGCATGACGAACAGCGCGATCACCTGGCCGTCGATGTCACCGGACTGCCGCGCGAACGTGACGAACGCGAGGTTCGTCGCGTTGAGCATCAACTCGATGCCCATGAAGACGATGATCGCGTTACGGCGGACGAGGACGGTCGCCGCCCCGATCGAGAACAGCACCGCCGACAGGTACAACCACCAGACGGGACTCACGCTTGCTCACCCTCTCGATCTGCCTCGCGGTCCGTGCGATCGGCCGCCGCCGTCCCGTCGGTGACCGTCTCGTCCGTGACCGTCTCGTCCGTGGACGTCTCGTCCGTGGACGTCTCGTCCGTCAGGCTGTCCCCGGCGGGGGTGACCCCGGCGGGGGTGTCCCCGGCGGTCACCTCCCCGAGAGGGCTCCGCAGCTCGGCGTCGACCGATCTCGTCTCGTCGAACCGGTCGGACGCGGAGGTGACCTGTCCACGGGCGGTGAGGACACGCGAGATGGACAGTTCGCTCGGGGTGCCGTCCGGCAGAAGGGCCGGGACGTCGACCGCGTTGTTCCGCGCGAACACGCCGGGTGCGGGCAGCGGGGCCTTGACCGCGCCTTCCCGGATGCGTTTGACGGACAGCTCGCGTTGGGTCGGCCTGGGGACCAGTCGCTCGCGGTGGGCGAGGACCATCGCCCCGAGAGCGGCGGTGATCAGGAGGGCACCGGTCACCTCGAAGGCCCACACGTAGCCACCGAAGATCTCCGCGGCGATCGCGCTGACGTTGCCGGATCCGCTGACCTCGCCGAGCCCCCGGGGAGCGCCGAGGGTCACCTGGCTGATGACGCCGATGAGCAGGGCGGCCGTTCCGAGACCGAGGAGGGCCGCGACCACCCGCTGACCCTTGATCGTCTCGATCAGGGAGTCCGCGGAGTCGACGCCGACCAGCATGATCACGAAGACGAACAGCATCATGACGGCGCCGGTGTAGACGAAGATCTGCACGCCGCCGAGGAAGGGGGCCTCCTGGCCGAAGTACGTGACACCGAGGCCGACCATCACGATCGCCATCGCCAGGGCCGCGTGGACCGCCTTCTTGGCGAACAGCAACCCCATCGCCCCGACGATCATGATCGGGGCCAGCACCCAGAAGAGGATGCCCTCGCCAACGCTCATCGCTCTTCTCCCGTGTCCCCGGTCGTCGCCCGGGCCTTCGCCCACGTCTCCTGCTCGGGGGACGCCTCGGTGACCCGCCCGGCGTAGTAGTCCCTCTCGGTCGTGCCCGGGGCCATCGGGTGGGGCGCGGGGACCATGCCGGGCTGGGGCTCGGCGAGGAGGTCCTTCTTCTCGTAGATCAGGCCGGTCCGGCTCGGACCGGTGAGCTCGTAGAAGTTGGTCATCGTCAGCGCGCGGGTCGGACAGGCCTCGATGCAGAGCCCGCAGAGAATGCAGCGCAAGTAGTTGATCTGGTAGACGCGGCCGTACCGCTCCCCCGGGGAGTAACGCTCCTCCTCGGTGTTGTCGGCGCCCTCGACGTAGATGGCATCCGCCGGGCAGGCCCACGCGCACAGCTCGCAGCCGATGCACTTCTCCAGCCCGTCCGGGTGGCGGTTCAGCTGGTGCCGCCCGTGGAAACGCGGCTGGGTGGGGACCTTTTGCTCCGGGTACTGCTCGGTGACCATCTCCGTGAACATGGTCCGGAAGGTCACCCCGAATCCCGCGACCGAGGCGAAGAGCCCCGGCTCGGTCTCGCGGTCGGCCCGGTCAGCCACCGTGCACCTCCTCGTCGTCCGAAGTCGCTTCCGCCTCGACGTCCCGGGCGGGAACCGTCGCCCGGCCCGCCAGAACCGGTCCGGCGCTGCGGCGGACCGTCTGGCCGGGCATCGGCGGCACAGGGTACCCGCCCTCGAAGGGATCGAGCTCGGGGCCGTACACCAGGCGCCTCGCCTCGTCCGCCTGCTCCTCCGCGCGGCCCTGCAGGAGATAGCCGGTGAAGGCGATCCCCAGCACCACCACGAGCCCGGCGAGCAGCAGGTACCGCTGTCCGTCGGTCACCTGCTGGGTGCGCAGGGCCCGGATGAACGAGACTGCCATGATCCAGACCAGGCCCGCGGGGATGAGGAACTTCCAGCCGAAGCGCATGAACTGGTCGTAGCGGAGGCGGGGAAGCGTCCCTCGCAGCCAGACGAAGACGAAGAAGAAGCAGAAGACCTTGAGGATGAACCACAGCATCGGCCACCAGCCGGTGTTGAGGACACCGTCACCGATCGCCGACAGCGGCCACGGGGCCCGCCAGCCCCCGAGGAACAACGTGGTCGCGATCCCGGACACCGTCAGGAGATTGATGTACTCGGCGAGAAAGAACATCATGAACTTCGCGCCGGAGTACTCGGTGTGGAAGCCGCCGACGAGCTCGCCCTCCGCCTCGGGAAGGTCGAAGGGGGCCCTGTTCGTCTCACCGACCATCGCGATGCAGTAGATGACGAAGGCGACCGGCAGCTGGAGCGCGTACCAGGACGGAAGGTCGACCGTGGTGCCGAACAGCGTCGCCCGCCCTCCGGAGGCCTGGGCGGCGACGATCGACGACGTCGACATCGACCCGGCGTAGAGGAAGACGCTGATCAGCGCCAGTCCCATCGCGATCTCGTACGAGATCACCTGTGCCGACGAGCGCAGCCCCCCGAGCAGCGGGTAGGTCGAGCCCGACGACCATCCGCCGAGCACGATCCCGTAGACACCGACCGCGGCGACGGCGAGGACGAACAGCACGGCGACCGGCAGGTCCGTCATCTGGAGCGGGGTCGTGATGTTCGTGAAGGGGATCTTCGCCGCCGGCCCGAACGGGATGACGGTGAAGGCGAGGAAGCACGTGATCGCCGAGACGACGGGCGCCCCGAAGAACACGATCCGGTCGGAGGCCTTCGGGATGATGTCCTCCTTGAGGAGGAGCTTCACACCGTCGGCGACGCTCTGGAACAGGCCGAAGGGGCCGGTGCGGTTCGGACCGGGCCGGGACTGCATCCGGGCGACGATCCGCCGCTCCCCCCAGATCGCCAGGATCGTGGCGACGAGCAGGAAGACGAAGACGAACAGCGCCTTGCCGAGGACCACCCAGATGGTGTCCTGGCTGAAGTCGGCCGCCGGGTTCTCTGCGAGGTGCCGCATCATGCCCCCTTCACGGTGTCGGCAGCGGCGTCCGTGCCGGTGCCGTCCGAGGACGCCGCCGCCAGGGTGACGACGGCTCCCGCGTCGACCCCGAGCGTCCCCCGCACGGTAGCGCCCGTCGAGTTCGCCGGGAGCCAGACCACACGGTCGGGCATCTCGGTGATCACGACGGGACGGGTGATCGTCCCGCGTCCGGAGGACACGGCGAGAAGGCCGCCGTCCGCGAGCCCGATCTCCGCCGCGGTGGTGGCGGACAGGCGGGCCACCGCGGGGTGGGCGGTTGCGGCGAGATGGGGCTCGCCGTCCTGGAGACGACCGCGGTCGAGCAGGAGATGCCAGGTCGAAAGGACAGCCTCCCCGGCGGCGGGTCGCGGCGGTGCGGCCGCGGGGACGTCGGGCGCCGGGAGCGTCTCGCCGTCCCAGACGTCGAGGGCGGCGAGTTCGGCGCGGATCTGGTCGACGCTCCTCGCGCCGAGGGGCACGTCGAGCAGGTCCGCCAGACCGTCGAGCACGCGGTGGTCGGACATCGCGTTCGAGGTCAGCGCCGCCGGGAACGTGCGCCAGCGGCCCTCCCAGTCGACGAAGGTGCCCGCCTTCTCGGCGACCGGGGCGACCGGCAGGACGACGTCCGCCCGCGAGGTCACCTCGCTCACCCGCTGTTCCAGGCTGACGAGGAACCCGACGGCGTCCAGAGCGGCGAGGGCCGCCTCCGGGTCGGGGAGGTCGGCCGGGTCGAGGCCGCCGACGACGAGCGCGGACAGCTCACCGGCCGCCGCGGCCGCCAGCATCGCGGTGGTGTCACGACCGGCCTCCGCCGGCACGCCGTCGATGTCCCAGGCCGCCGCGACGTCCACGCGGGCCTGCGGGACGGCGACCGGACGCCCTCCGGGCAGCAGGCCCGGCAGCGCCCCCGCCTCGACCGCTCCGCGTTCGCCCGCCCGGCGCGGGATCCACGCGAGCCGGGCGCCGGAGGAGGCCGCGAGCCGGACGAGGGCCGACAGGGTGCCGGGAGTCGCCGCGGCGCGCTCACCGACCAGGATGACGGCGCCGGGGCGGGCGAGGTCGGCGGTGACGGTCCCGACCTCGGGCAATCCGTCGACGACGGCCCGGACGACCTCGGCCTCGGTGCCGGGTGCCGCCGGGACGAGCCGGGCGGAGAGCTTGCGAAGGCCCCGGGTCGGCCACGGTGCGACCGCGTGCACGGTGAGGGTGCCCCGGGTGACGGCCTTCCGGAGGCGCAGGAAGACGATCGGCGACTCCTCCTCGGGCTCGAACGCGACGAGCAGGACGGCGGGGGCCGCCTCGAGGTCGGCGTACGTCACGCCCATCCCCGATCCCGCGACCGCGTGGGCGAGGAAGGCCTCCTCCTCGGCGGAGTGGGGCCGGGCCCGCAGGTCGACGTCGTTCGTCCCGAGGACGGTCCGGGCGAACTTGCCGTACGCGTAGGCGTCCTCGACGGTCACCCGGCCGCCGGTGAGAACCCCGGCGCCCCGCGCGTCCCTGGCGGCGGCCAGCCCGTGGGCGGCGGCCTCCAGAGCCTCGGTCCAGGACGCCGTCCGCAGCTCGCCGGAGTCGGCGTCGCGGACGAGGGGGTGCGTCAGCCGGTCGGCCCCGGAGGCGTAGGTGAACGCCCAGCGGCCCTTGTCGCAGTTCCAGTCCTCGTTCACCGCCGGATCCTCGAGCGCGAGGCGTCGGGTGACCGTGTTGCGCCGGTGGTCGACGCGCAACCCGCAGCCCGAGGCGCAGTGCTCGCACACGCCCGGGGTCGAGACGAGGTCGAACGGGCGCGCCCGGAACCGGTAGGCGGCCCCGGTCAGGGCCCCGACCGGGCAGATCTGCACGATGTTGCCGGAGAAGTAGGAGTTGCCGGAGAAGGAGAACTCCAGCTCCTCACCGCTCGCGTCGGTCTCGAACCCGAGGATCTCCGGCGAGAAGGTGCCGATCTGCTGCTGGGCGCCGCGCTTCTGGAGATCGATGAAGGGATCTCCGGCGATCTCCTTGGAGAAACGGGTGCACCGCTGGCAGAGCACGCAGCGCTCACGGTCGAGCAGCACCTGCGCCGAGACACGGACCGGCTTGGGGAACGTCCGCTTGGTCTCGGTGAAGCGACTCGTCGCCTGCCCGTTCGCCATCGCCTGGTTCTGCAGCGGGCACTCGCCGCCCTTGTCGCAGACCGGACAGTCGAGCGGGTGGTTGATCAGCAGAAGCTCGATGATCCCGCGCTGGGCCTTCTCGGCGACGGGCGAGGAGTACTGCGTCCGGACGACCATGCCCGCCGTCGCCTCAAGGGTGCAGGAGCTCTGCGGCTTGGGCATCGGGCGGAGCGACCCGTCCGGGCCGGGGGTGGCGACCTCGACGAGACACTGACGGCACGCACCGGCCGGTGAGAGCAGGGGGTGGTCGCAGAAGCGCGGGATGACGATCCCGAGCTCCTCCGCCGCCCGGATCACCAGGGTGCCCTTCGGCACGCTCACCTGGACGTCGTCGATCGTCACGGTGATGAGGTCGGACGCTGCCGGCGGCCGGGGGGCGTCCGGCCCCGTGGCGCCGGCCGACGGGTTCGCGGTCACGGTCATCAGGCGAAGGCTTCCTCGAAGAGGGTGGATCGGGACGGGTCGAACGGGCAGCCGCCCTGGGCCAGGTGGGCGAGGTACTCGTCGCGGAAGTGCTGGATCGACGACGTGATCGGGCTGGTCGCCCCGTCACCGAGGGCGCAGAACGCGCGCCCGAGGATGTTGTCGCAGATGTCGAGCAGCTTCGCGAGGTCCTCCTCGCTCCCCTGCCCGGCCTCAAGCCGCTTCAGGACCTGGGCGAGCCAGTAGGTCCCCTCACGGCAGGGGGTGCACTTGCCGCACGACTCGTGCTTGTAGAACTCCGTCCACCGCAGCACGGCCCGGACGACGCACGTCGTGTCGTCGAAGATCTGCAGGGCACGGGTCCCGAGCATCGACCCGGCGGCACCGACCGACTCGAAGTCGAGCGGGACGTCGAGGTGCTTGCCGGTGAAGATCGGCGTCGACGAGCCGCCCGGCGTCCAGAACTTCAGTTCGTGGCCGCGCCGGATGCCGCCCGCCATCGCCAGAAGCTCACGCAACGTGATGCCGAGGGGAGCCTCGTACTGGCCGGGCCGGTTGACGTGCCCGGACAGCGAGAAGATGCCGAACCCGCTCGACCGGTCCGTCCCCATGCTCTTGAACCAGCCAGCGCCTCGGCCGACGATCGAGGGCACGCTCGCGATCGACTCGACGTTGTTCACCACCGTGGGCCGGGCGTACAGACCGGCGACGGCGGGGAAGGGCGGTTTGAGCCGGGGCTGACCGCGCCGTCCCTCCAGCGAGTCGAGCAGGGCGGTCTCCTCGCCGCAGATGTACGCGCCCGCTCCGGCGTGCACGACGATGTCGAGGTCGAAACCGCTCCCGAGGATGTTCTCCCCCAGGTACCCGGCGGCCTTCGCCTCGGCGACGGCGCCGAGCAGCCGCCGGTAGACGTGGACGACCTCGCCCCGCAGGTAGATGAAGGCCTTGTGGCAGCCGATCGCGTAGCTCGTGATGATCGCGCCCTCGATCAGGGTCTGCGGCGAGGCCATCAGCAGCGGGATGTCCTTGCAGGTGCCCGGCTCGGACTCGTCGGCGTTGACGACGAGGTAGCGGGGACCACCGTCGGGCTTGGGCAGGAAGCTCCACTTCAGGCCGGTGGGGAACCCGGCCCCGCCGCGCCCGCGCAGCCCGGAGTCCTTCACCGCGGCGAGGACGTCGGCCGCCGGCATCGCGAGGGCCTTGCGGAGCGCCTCGTACCCGCCGTTTCGTTCGTAGGTCTTCCTCGACCAGGAGTGGGGCTCGTCCCAGAACGCCGTGAGGATCGGCGTGAGCGTCGTGGTCACGACTGGCCCTTCTGCTTCGTGCCGTCGACCGGCGTCGTCCCGGCACCGGGGTCCGGCGCCGTCCAGCCCTCGCGGCGGGCGAGCAGGGTGCCCTGGAGGGAGGCCGGACCGGCGCCGACACCCTCGTTCTCGTGGCCGTCGAGGAATCCGGCGAGCACCCGGGAAGCCTCCTTGAAGGTGTGGACCTTCGCGGCGCCACGGGTGGGCACGACCGCTTCGCCGGCACGCAATTTGTCGACGATCGCCTTGGCGCTGCCCGGGGTCTGGTTGTCGAAGAACTCCCAGTTGACCATCACGACGGGCGCGTAGTCACAGCCAGCGTTGCACTCGACGCGCTCGAGGGTGATCGTGCCGTCCCCGGTTGTCTCGTCGTGACCGCTCCCGAGGTTCTTCTCCAGGGTCTCGAAGATCGCGTCGCCGCCCATGACGGCGCAGAGGGTGTTCGTGCAGACCCCGACCGTGTACGTCCCGTTGGGACGGCGCTTGAACTGCGTGTAGAACGTGGCGACGGCGGCGACCTCGGCCGGGGTCAGATCGAGCGTCCGCGCGCAGAACGCGATGCCGTCCGGGCTGATGTAGCCCTCCTCGCTCTGCACGAGGTGAAGCATCGGCAGCAGCGCCGAACGGGCGACCGGATACCGTTCCATGATCTGGTGGGCGTCGGCGGTCAGCCGTTCGGTGACGTCGGCGGTCAGCGGCATCAGTGATCGACTCCTGCCATCTCGTGCTGGGTCATCTGGTCACGGCAGGTCATCTGTCCACGCCTCCCAGGACCGGGTCGAGGGACGCCACGGCGATGACCACATCGGCGATCACGCCGCCCTCGGCGACCGCCGCGACGGCCTGGAGGTTCACGAAGGACGGGTCCCTGAAGTGGGCGCGGTACGGGCGGGTGCCGCCGTCGCTCACCAGATGGACGCCGAGCTCCCCACGCGCGGACTCGATGCCGACGTAGACCTGCCCGGAGGGGACCCGGAACCCCTCCGTGACGAGCTTGAAGTGATGGATCAGGGCCTCCATCGACTGGCCCATGATCTCCTTGATGTGGTCGAGGCTGTTCCCCATGCCGTCGCTGCCGATGGCGAGCTGGGAAGGCCAGGCGATCTTGCGGTCGCCGACCATCACCGGCCCCGGCTTCTCCAGCCGCACCAGGCACTGCTCGACGATCTTGAGGGATTCCTTCATCTCCTCGATGCGGATCCTCATGCGCCCGTAGGCGTCGGCGGTGTCCCAGGTGATGACGTCGAAGTCGTACGTCTCGTACCCGCAGTAGGGGGTGGCGCGGCGCAGGTCGTGCGGGAGACCCGTCGAACGCAGCACCGGCCCGGTGACGCCGAGCGCCATGCACCCGGTGAGGTCGAGGTACCCGGTGTCGATGAGCCTGGCCTTGACCAGGGGGTTCTCGTTGGAGAGCTTCTCGATGTCCGAGATGCCCTTGCGGAGCCCCGGCAGGGTGTCCCGGACGGCGTCCAGCGTGCCGGGCGGGATGTCCTGGGCGAGGCCGCCGGGACGGATGAACGCGTGGTTCATCCGCAGCCCGGTGATCAGCTCGAACAGCTTGAGGATCCGCTCGCGCTCCCGGAACCCGACGGTCATCACGGTGAGCGCGCCGATCTCCATGCCGCCGGTCGCGAGGGCCACGAGGTGGGAGGCGACCCGGTTGAGCTCCATCAGCATCACGCGGACGACGGTGGCGCGCTCCGGCACGTCGTCGGTGATGCCGAGGAGTTTCTCGACGCCGAGGCAGTACGCGGTCTCCTGGAAGAGCGGGGTCAGGTAGTCCATCCGCGTGCAGAACGTGACGCCCTGCGTCCAGGTGCGGTACTCCATGTTCTTCTCGATGCCGGTGTGCAGGTAGCCGACCCCGCACCGGGCCTCGGTGACCGTCTCACCGTCGAGTTCGAGGATCAGCCGGAGCACTCCGTGCGTCGACGGGTGCTGCGGGCCCATGTTGACGACGATCCGTTCCTCGCCGAGGCTCGACACCTCCTCGGCGATGTCGTCCCAGTCGCCGCCGGACGCCGTGAAGACCCGGCCCTCGCCGTCCGTCGCCTCACCGAGCGGGATGCCGTACGGGTCCGTGTCCGGGTCCGGGGCGTCACCGGTGAGGGGTTCGTCGTTCACCTGGTCACTCATCAGCTGTACGACCTCCTCGTGTCGGCCGGCGGGATGGTCGCGCCCTTGTACTCGACGGGGATGCCGCCGAGCGGGTAGTCCTTGCGCTGCGGGTGGCCGGGCCAGTCGTCGGGCATCTCGATCCGGGTGAGGGCCGGGTGGCCGTCGAACTGGATGCCGAAGAAGTCCCAGGCCTCGCGCTCCTGCCAGTCGGCCGTCGGGTAGACGGACACGACCGACGGGATGTGCGGGTCGTCGTCCGGGCAGGCGACCTCAAGGCGGACGCGGCGGCCGTGGGTCACCGACAGCAGGTGGTAGACGGCGTGCAGCTCACGGCCGGCGTCGTTCGGGTAGTGCACGCCGCTGAGCGACGAGCAGGACTCGAAGCGCAGGTCGGGGTCGTCACGCATCACCTGGACCGTCGTGACGATGTGCTCGCGGCGGACGGAGAACGTCAGTTCGCCCCGGTCGACGACGACCTTCTCGACGACGGCGTCGAAGGTGAGGCCCGCGGAGGCGAGGGCCGCCGTCAGCGTGTCGGCGACGACGTCGAAGTCGCCGCCGTAGGGGCGTTCCGTCGGGCCGGGGAGGTTGACGGTACGGCGCAGCCCGCCGAAGCCGGAGGTGTCGCCGGAGCCGTGGGCCCCGAACATCCCGTGCCGGACGTCGATGACCTCGGCCTCGGCGGCCGTGGTCGCCGGGAGGTTACCCACGTCGTGGCGGTCCGGCGAGGTCTCGTCCGGCGAGGTCTCGTCCGGCGAGGTCTCGTCGGGCGCCGGTGCGTCGTTCGCCGTCACCGCAGCAGACCCTTCATCTCGATGGTGGGAGACGCGGTCAGCGCCGCCTGCTCGGCGGCCCTCACCGCCGCGACCCGGTCGACCCCGAGCGGGGTGTTCTGGATCTGTTCGTGGAGGGCGATGATCGCGTTGATCAGCATCTCCGGGCGGGGAGGACAGCCCGGCAGGTAGATGTCGACCGGCACGATGTGGTCGACGCCCTGCACGACGGCGTAGTTGTTGAACATTCCGCCGGAGGAGGCGCAGGCGCCCATCGACAGCACCCACTTCGGCTCGACCATCTGGTCGTAGATCTGCCGGACGACGGGGGCCATCTTCTGGCTGACCCGGCCGGCGACGATCATCAAGTCGGCCTGTCGCGGCGAGGCGCGGAAGACCTCCATGCCGAACCGGGCGAGGTCGAACCGCGGGGCGCCTGCCGACATCATCTCGATCGCGCAGCAGGCGAGCCCGAAGGTGGCCGGCCACAACGAGTTCTTACGCATGTAGCCGGCGAGTGCCTCCACCGAGGTGAGCAGGAAACCGCTCGGCAGTTTCTCCTCGATACCCATGCCAGTACCTTCCCGAGCCTTGAGCGTCGCGGCCCGCGTCAGCGCGCGAGCCTGGAATCCGTCTCGTCGTGGATCACGTCAGCGAATCAGTCCCACTCCAGCCCACCGCGCCGCCACACGTAGGCGTAGGCGACGAAGACCGTACCGATGAACATCACCATCTCGGCGAGGGCGAACAGGCCCATGCGGTCGAACGAGACCGCGAACGGGATCAGGAACACGCTCTCGATGTCGAAGATGATGAAGAGCATCGCCACCAGGTAGTACTTGACCGGAAAACGGCCGCCCCCGACGGCGTGGGGAGAGGGCTGGATCCCACACTCGTAGGCGTCGAGTTTGGTGCGGTTGTAGCGGCGGGGCCCGACGAAGGCACCGGCGCCGACGGAGATGACCGCGAAAGCGGCGGCGAAGGCCATCATCACGAGGATCGGAACGTAAGGGTTCACGCCGTCACCCATCTCCATTCGACTCCGACCGGGGAGGGGAACTCCCACGGTGGCTTCCCCGGTGCACTGGTTTGGTGTCCCGCGCGGCCGGCTGCGGTCAGCAGGCCGCGCCCATCCTAGGGCCGGGACCCGCCCGGACCCTCGCAGGGCTCCCACCGGTCAGGAACATCACGGTTTGATCGCCCGGTGAAGGGCGACGATGCCTCCTGAAAGGTTGCAGTGAGCGACCTTCGACCATCCGGCATCGACGATCCGTCGCGCGAGCTCCCGTTGATCCGGCCAGTCCCGGATCGACTCGGCCAAGTAGACGTAGGAATCAGGACTGGACGACGTCCGGCGCGCCACGACAGGCAGAAGGCGCATGAGATACCCGGAGTAGAGGACCCGCCAGGGCCGCCAGGTGGGATGCGAGAACTCGCAAATCAGCAATTGCCCCCCGGATCGGGTCACTCGGCGCATCTCCGAGAGCGCCGTCGCGACGTCGACCACATTGCGCAGGCCGAAGGAAATCGTCACGGCGTCGAAGGTGCCGTCGGCGAAGGGCAGCCGGGTCGCGTCACCCGCGACGAACCCCAGATCCGGACGGCGGTCCCGCCCGACGCGGAGCATGCCGAGGGAGAAGTCACAGGCGACCGTCTCGACCCCGGCGTCCGCGAAGGGCTCGCTCGACGTGCCCGTCCCGGCGGCGAGGTCGAGCAGCCGGTCCCCCGGGTGAA
This sequence comes from Actinomycetota bacterium, assembly GCA_030837345.1. GTDB lineage: Bacteria > Actinomycetota > Actinomycetes > Actinomycetales > Kineosporiaceae > JAUPKQ01. Next base: position 23,622 of record JAUPKQ010000067.1, read on the forward strand.
GATCGAGGGCGCGCCGGACCTCCCGCCGCCAGCGACGGTCCTGGCCGAGCGACAGGACGTCGTTCGTCCGGTCGTACCGGGCGGCCACCTCGTCGAACATCGTGGCGACCTCGTGCGGTTGCTTGTCCAGGCGGGCGCGCGGCATGACCCGATGCTCTCAAGTTTCACCCGATGATCGCCCGGCGGGGCCCGCGCCCCACGGCGCCGGGCGGAGCCCCCCGAGGCAGCAAGGCCTGGTCAGGACGGCGTGTCGCGTGACGGGAGTCATGCCGTCCAGCTGCCGTACCGGCGCGCCGTCCCCCGGTGGGCGGCCTTAGGCTGTGGCTGATGACAACAGCGCCCGCAGTCGCCCCCCTGGTGTCCAGGACGGTGTCGATCACCGATCCTGGGCCGCTGCTCCAGCTGTTGCCGAAGGAGGATCTCCTCGCCTGGGTCCGCCACGGCCAGGGTCTGGTCGGCTGGGGCGAAGCCGCCAGGATCGTCACCCGGGGGCCCTCCCGGTTCGCCGACGCGGAGCGCGCCTGGAGCGGGATCGTCTCCCGCGCCGTCGTCCGCGACGAGGTCGGCCTCCCCGGCAGCGGGCCGGTCGCCTTCGGCTCCTTCTCCTTCTCCTCCCGCTCCGCGGCGGGCGGCGTCCTGATCGTGCCCGAGGTCGTCGTCGGGCGCCGGGGCGACCGGTACTGGCTGACGACGGTCGGCGCCGGGGCGCTCCGCCCGCCGGTGCTCCCGCCCCGCCCCCAACGCCCGGTCCCGCACGGCCGGGTGGACTTCACCGACGGCGCCCTGACGGCGTCCGGCTGGCGCGACGTCGTCGCCGACGCGATCGCGAGGATCGGCGCGGGCCAGCTGGAGAAGGTCGTGCTCGCCCGGGACCTCCTGGCCCGCGCGGAACGTCCCGTCGACGCCCGGGCCCTCCTCCACCGCCTCGCGGACCGGTATCCCGGCTGCTGGAGCTTCGCCGTCGACGGCCTCGTCGGGGCGACCCCCGAGATGCTGATCCGCCGCGAGAAGGGCCTCGTGACGTCCCGGGTGCTCGCCGGGACCATCCGGCGCAGCGGGGACGACGCCCGCGACCTCGCGCTCGCGGCGTCCCTCGCCCGCTCCAGCAAGGATCTTGAGGAGCACGTCTACGCGGTCCGCTCGGTCACCGACGCGCTCGCTCCGTACTGCACGTCCACGAACGTCCCCGACTCACCGTTCGTGCTCCACCTCGCGAACGTCATGCACCTCGCGACCGATGTGACAGGGGTCCTGACCGACGACGTGTCCGGTCTCGCGCTCGCCGCGGCGCTGCACCCGTCGGCCGCGGTCTGCGGCACGCCGACCTCCGCCGCGGCCGCCCTGATCGACGAGATCGAGGGCATGGACCGCGACCGCTACGCCGGCCCCGTCGGCTGGACGGACGCCGGGGGAGACGGCGAGTGGGGCATCGCCCTGCGGTGCGCCCGGACGGACCCCGGGGACCCCCACCGGCTGCGCCTGTTCGCCGGGTGCGGCATCGTCGCCGGATCCGTCCCCGCCGACGAGCTCGCCGAGTCCGCCGCGAAACTCCTGCCGATGCGCGAGGCCCTCGCTCCTTTGCCTCAGGCCCTTTCCGGTATCCCGCAAGGTGACGCACCACTGCTGCCTCCGACACCCTAATTTTCGCCCCATACGGGGTGTACCGTGAGGAATACGCACGGTCGGTGCGTGACATTCCGCTGAAAGGCGCGACGGGCATGGGCGGCCAGCCGGTTACTGCCTCGGTCAATCAATTGCAGATAACCAAGGCAAGAACGGGAATCGATGGGTTCGACGACCTGACGCACGGCGGCCTGCCTCAGGGGCGGTCGATCCTGGTGTCCGGTGCCCCAGGATCCGGCAAGACGTTGTCCGGGGTGGAGTTCCTCGTCCGAGGCGAGGAGGTCTCCTCGCTCACGGGCGCCTGGCTGCTGCCGCGCGACACCGAGAGCGACGGCGAGCGCGCTCGCCGAGGAAGACGCCCGGCGGACCGTCCGGGCCGTCGCCCGGCAGGCCGCGGCCCGTTCCCGGCCGACGAACAGCCGGACAAGGCTCGTCAACCCGGCACCCGACGAAACGGGGACGGAATGAAGGGAAAAGGCGGAACGACGACCAAGGCATCCTCCGATCCGGTGGATACCGCAGAACTGACGGAAACCACGGAACTGACGACGGTGACGGCTCCGGCCGAACCGTTCCCCCCGGACGACGACCCCGCCGTCGTCTTCGAACTACGCCTCTACGTCGCGGAGCAGAGTCCCAAGCCGGTGCACGCCATCGAGAATCTGCGGGCGCTGTGCGAGGAGCACCTTTCCAAGCTGCGCACCGATCGGTGGGCGTGACCGTGGGCACCGACGACGGTGCCCGGGACTCGCCCCGCTGGGTCCTGGAGCTCTACGTCAAGGGCGCCTCGACACGTTCCCTGCGAGCCTTGGAGACGGTCCGGAAGATCTGTGACGACTTACCGGGCACGGTGAGGTTTCGCGTCATCGACGTCCAGGACGGCCTGTCCGAAGGTGTCGTCCCCGGGATCCCCCCTGGCATCCCGGCGGTACCGGCGCTGGTCAGGCGAAGTCCCTCTCCTCCCCGGACTCTCGTCGGAGATCTCTCGGACGACCGCCGGGTGAGATCCGGGCTCGATCTCGATCCCCCGGTGGGGGGACAGCAGCAGGGACCGACGTGACCGCGCGGAACCGGATCGGTGGCCTCACACCCCCGGACGACGGCGTCGCACTGCTCCGGCAGCAGATCGAGGATCTCCGGGCCGCGCTGGAGGCGATCCGTGGCGGCGGCGTCGACGCCGTCGTCATCCCAGGACCGGATGGGGACCAGGTGTACACACTCGACAACGCCGACCGTCCCTACCGGACCATCGTCGAGAAGATGGGGGAAGGGGCCGCCACGATCTCGTCGGGAGGGATCATCCTCTTCGCCAACGAGAGGCTGGCCCAGCTGCTCGGCCGCCCCCGCACCGACCTCCTCGGCCTGGACGTCGGCGAGCTGGTGCCGCCAGGTGACCGGGGCACCTTCGACCAAGCCATCTCGGTCACCGCCGACGTCACCCGCCGCGCCGAGATCGATCTGCGGCGGGCGGACGGCGAGACCGTTCCCGTGCTGCTCTCGGTGACGGGAGCCGACCTCGACGACGTCCTGATCCGCTGCCTCGTCGCGACGGATCTCACCGAGCAACGTCACACCCGCCAGGCCCTCAGCAACGCCAACACCGCCCTGCTGCACAAGACGGTGCAGCTCCGGGCGACGACACGGCAGCTCCAGCAGGTCCTGCTGCCCGGGTCCTTACCGGCCCTCGACGGCATCGAGGCCGCCGCACGGTACCTCCCCGCGGGCGGGGACGACGTCGGCGGGGACTGGTATGACGTGCTCCCCCACTCGCGCGGCCGGATCGGGCTCGTGATCGGTGACGTCGAGGGCCACGACAGCACGGCGGCGGCGACCATGGGGCAGATCCGCAACGTGCTGCGGGCCCACGCCGAGGAAGGGCTCACCCCGGCGGAGATCCTCGCCAAGGTGAACAACTTCGTCAGCCACCACTGCGAGCGGCTGGCCACCTGCTGCTACGCCGAGCTGAACCCGGCGACGAGGCTGCTGACCGCCGCGAGCGCCGGGCATCCGGCGCCCCTGGTGCTGGAACCCGGCCGGGCGATCCGGCCCGTCCCGGTCGAGGCCGGCGTCCTGCTGGGGGTGACCTCCGAGGAGACCTACCGGGAGTGCAACGTGTTCCTCACCCCGGGGAGCAACCTGCTGATGTTCACCGACGGCCTTCTCGACGGGCTGGCGGGCCCCCCGGGGCCCGCGGCCCTGGTCCGCGACACGGCGGTTCTGCTCCGGACCAGGCTCCAGGTGATGGCCGATCTCGTCGTCGGCCGCTGCACGGATCCCTCCAGGATGCGGGACGACGTCGCGCTCCTCGCCGTCCGCCTGCCCGCCGTCTCGCAGCCGGTCACCGAGAAGGTGAGCCGGGTCTTCGGTCCCCGGCCCTCGGTGGTCCCCGCCGCCCGGTGGTTCGTCGACGACGTCCTCCGCGCCTGGGACCTGTCCTTCCTGGGGGAGCGAGCGACGCTGGCCGTCTCAGAGCTGGTGACCAACGCGGTCGTCCACACGACGAGCCTGATCGAACTGACGCTCTGCCGCCTCGACGACGCCCGGTTGTGGATCGGGGTCCACGACGACAACGATCGGCAGCTCGTTCCCTGCGCCTCCTCGGAATCCGACATCTCCGGCAGGGGTCTCGCGATCCTCACGCACCTCGTGGACCGCTGGGGAACGGAGGCCACTCCCCTGGCCGGGGGGAAGACGGTCTGGCTGGAGCTGTCCGGCTGACGACGGAGGGCACGTCGGCGGCTGCGACCGCGGACCCGACGGCGGACCGCAGGAGGGCGTGGAGGTCCCGCAGACCGGCGCGGTCGCAGGGAACCTCGACGACACTCGTGCCCGAGGGCGGTGAGGCCAGGAGTTCACGCAGGTCAGCGGCGTCACGGACCAGGTCGTGCCGTACCCCGTACCCGGCGGCGAGGGCTGCGAGGTCGGCGGTGTGCGGGGTCCCGAACAGCCGGTCGAAGCGGGCGGCGGCGGCGTCCGAGCGCAACGCGACCTCCCCGTGCTCCAGGAGGCTGAAGATCCCGCCACCGGCGTCGTTGAGGACGACGATCTGGAGGTCCGGGCGAGGGTCGCCGGGGGTGGCGAGCAGGGCACCGACGTCGTGCAGGAACGCGACATCACCGATCAGGACCCGGACGGAGCCGGATCGGTGGGCGAGACCCGTCGCCGTCGAGATCGTCCCGTCGATTCCGGCGAGCCCGCGGTTGGCGACGATCGGCAGCGAGGTCGGCCCGGTCGCCGGGTGTGCCGCGAGGTCGAGGTCACGGACGGGGTTGCTCGCCGCGGCGACCAGCCGCTCCCCCGGCCGCAGGGCGGCGGCGAGCTCACGGGCGAGGAAGGGGCCGCTCAGGTGTCCGCTCGCGGCACGCGAGTCCAGGACGGCGTCGACCGCCGAGGCCGCCGCCGCCCCGGCCTCCCGCCAGAGCGCCGGCCAACCGGCGGGGGAGGTGCCCGGGGACGCCCCCGGCGGGTCCCCCGCGAGCACGACCCGGGTGCCCCGCGTGACCGGTCGGCCCGGATCGGGCCAGTCTCCGTATCCGGAGACGAGGACGACCTCCACCTCCGGACGGCCGATCAGCCGGGTGACCGGCCGGGAGAGAGTCGGCCGCCCGAAGACGACCACCCGCTCGACCGCCCCGCCGAGATCCGGGAGGTCCAGCAGCAGCCGGTACGGCCCGACGGCGTTCGGACCACCCCGGGCTCCGGACGACGGTTCGGCGAGCAGCGGCCACCCGGCGGCCTCGGCGACGTGCCGGGCCGCGTCCCCCGCGCCGTCCCCCGCGAGGACGACGGTGCGAAGACCCTGCTCCACGGTGATCGGCGAGTCGGCGGGACCGGGCCGCGACACGTTCCGCCGGACGGCGACGCGGCGCACCCGTCCGCCGTCCGGGAGCCCGACGCCGTCCGGAGACCCGTCGTCCGGAGACTCCTCGTCGTCCGGAAGCAGGGGTTCGCCGAAACCGAGGTTGAGGTGCACCGGCCCCGGACGGCGGGAGGCGTCCCCGAACGCGGCGCGGACCGTCGCCACCACCGCCGCCATCGCCGCTCGGGGGTCGGCGGCGGCGTCCGTGTCGGCGAGGTCGAGGCGGGCGCGCAGGGCCCCTCCGAACAGGCCCGCCTGGAGCTCGCTTGTCTGGTTCGCCCAGGTGCCCCGCAGCGAGGGTGGCCGGTCCGCGGTGACGACGACGAGCGGCCGGCCCGAGTGGTGGGCCTCCAGCACGGCGGGGTGGAGGTTCGCGACGGCGGTGCCGGACGTCGTCACGACCGCTCCCCCGGCTCCGAGGGCGATGAACGCGGCGACCCTCTCGTCATGCCTGATGTGCACGCGCGGGCCGCCCACCGCCTCGGCGGCGGCGAGTTCGTACGCCAGCGGCGCGCTGCGCGACCCCGGGCACAACAGGACGTGCGCGACGGACTCCTCCGCCAAGACCCTGACGGCGAGACGGGCGAGACTCGCGGCGGCGTTCCCGGCGGTGGCGGGATTCGAGGGCTCCACACGGCCTATCCTCGCGGTCGTGACGAGCGCCCACGTTCCCGGCCCGGTTTCGGAGATCTTCGACGTCCGCGCCTGGGAGGAAGTGCCCGGGTTCGACCTCACCGACATCACCTACCACCGGTGCCGGCTCGAAGGGCCCGCCCGCGGCACCGTGCGTGTGGCCTTCGACCGGCCGGAGGTGCGCAACGCCTTCCGCCCGCACACGGTGGACGAGCTGTACCGGGTCCTCGACCACGCCCGGATGACCCCCGACGTCGGATGCGTCATCCTCACCGGCAACGGCCCGAGTCCCCGGGACGGCGGGTGGGCGTTCTGCTCCGGCGGGGACCAGCGCGTCCGCGGTCGTTCCGGCTACCAGTACGCCGACGGGGAGACCGCGGACTCGGTGGACGCCGCGCACGTGTCGGCGCACGGCGGGCGACTGCACATCCTGGAGGTGCAGAGGCTGATCCGGTCGATGCCGAAGGTCGTCGTCGCCGTCGTCCCGGGGTGGGCAGCCGGGGGCGGTCACAGTCTGCACGTCATCTGCGACCTGACGATCGCCAGCCGGGAGCACGCCCGCTTCAAGCAGACGGACGCCGACGTCGCGAGTTTCGACGGCGGGTACGGCTCGGCGTACCTGGCGAAGATGGTCGGGCAGAAGTTCGCCCGCGAGATCTTCTTCCTCGGGCGGACGTACGACGCGGAGACGATGCACCGCATGGGAGCGGTGAACCTCGTCGCCGACCACGCCGATCTGGAGTGGGTCGCCCTGGAGGTCGCCGCCGAGATCAACGGCAAGAGCCCGACCGCCCAGCGCATGCTGAAGTTCGCGTTCAACCTCACCGACGACGGCCTGACGGGACAACAGATCTTCGCCGGCGAGGCCACCCGCCTCGCCTACATGACCGACGAGGCCGCCGAGGGCCGCGACTCGTTCCTGGAGAAGCGCGCCCCCGACTGGTCCCCCTTCCCCTGGTACTACTGAGGCACGTTTCGCAGCTGCGCGGGAGTGACCGGCGGATTCCGCTGAGCACGGTGACGCCGCGGGGAACGACGCTCCATCGATGCCAGTGACGCAGCCTGTCACCCGGCCCTGCTGTGAGTTCAGGCAGGAAGCGCCGCGAGCAGTTTCTTGGCTTCGTCGACGCTGGCCGCGTAGGTGACGGTGCTGGCCTTGGCGTTGTTGACGAGGCGCTTCATCTGCATGGCGACGACGGCCTTCGGGACGACGAGCACGGCCTTGGCCATGCCGCTGGCGGCCGAGTGGGCGATCAGACGCTCGTGACCCGCCTGGATCTCCTCCGACTGGGCGGGATAGCCGGTCATGTCCCCGATCACCGTCCAACCGTCGCGAGGGGCCTTGGCGACGGCCGCGCGGTAGTCGGCGTCCCAGCGGCGCATGGTGTCGGCATCCCACATGCCGGTCAGGGTGAAGTTGATCCGGTTCTCGGCGGTGTCCCACGCCAGTGTGTACGCCCCAGCCATGCGATGCACTCCTTGATGATCATTGCCGCGCGACCGTTGTCGTGCGGGCGATGAAGGGGGCATCGTCCGCGATGGTCAAGATCTTGAGCCGCCGTCGGGGGATCACTCGTTCCGTCGAGCGGCGTCGACGAACGCCAGATCCAACGAGCGCTCACCCTGGCCGACGAGGTCGCGCGGGCGGAGAACCTCCAGTACATCGTGACCATGAACTCCGACGACCTCGCGAAGGCGAAGGCCACCGGGTCTTCGAAGGCCGGAGCGATGCTCGATGAGGCAATCATCGAACCGAGGTTGACAGACGCGTCCGGGGAGAGAGGCCTCTTCGGCTTCCGCTTCTGACGACGAACGACCACGGCGACGGGTCGGACGCCCGCGGCCACCGGTCGTCGCACAGATGAGCTCGAGCGGATCTCAGTTGCGACCGGTGAACTCACCGCGCATCGAGGTGAACAGACCGGCCGACCCGACCGGACTTCCCGGCATGCCCAGGGAGAAGCGAACCTGTCCACCGGCCGGAATCGTCGCGGTGGCGCCGTCCCCGACGATCAGGCTCCGGAGGCAGTTCGTGGTGGGATCCATGATCGCCTTGGCCCCGGAGATCCAGGTGGGTTTCCACTCCCCGCAGTGAGGGCTCATCGGCAGGACCCAGTCGGTGATCGAAGTCTTCTTCAGGTTGGTCAGCACCACGGTGGCGCTGAACCCGGCGGCGTCGGCCGACGTCACCTCGTAGTGGATTTTCACGGTCGCCGGTGGGAGCTGGGTGTACGTCGGGCAGTCCGTTCCGGTGGTCGGGGTCGTGACGGTACCGATGGGCGTGACGCCGTCGGACCGGGTGAGCGCCACCTCGTCCAGGTGGAAACCCGGCGCCGGGGCGAAGTCCCCTCGGTTGGGTGCCAGGCAGTATCCGTCCCCCGGGCCGATGGTGAGAGGCGTGACCGAACCGTCCGCCCGGACGGCGACGACGCCCGTCAGCGTCGTCCACCCGGCGTCCGTCACCCCGGTCCCCATCCGCTGCGGGGGCCCGCTGATCTCGAACGCCGTGTCCGCCTGTCCGGCGGGGAGACGGACGCGAGCCGTCGCCGTGTAGGTTCCCGGAGCGACCAGGGCGCGGCTGACGTCGACGGAGACACCCGAACCCCTCTCGGTGACGGCACCGACGAGCAGGCCTTTGTCACCCGCGGCCGCCGCGGCCGCCGAGGGCGTCAGCCACGGAGACGGCGCCGATCCCGCGGAGCGGCCGTACCAGCCTCCCGGCAGGCCGTCCTCGAAGGTCCACCGGTACGACGTGCGCGTCGAGACGCTTCCCGACGGAGAGGACGCCGCGGGGGAGGACACCGGTCGCGTCGTCGGGGACACCCCTCGGGCCGGGGTGGGGGCGCCGGTGCTGCCCGTGTCGGCCGAGGCGCCGACGGCCCAGGCGGTGGTCGCGGTCATCGATGTCACCAGGGCGAACACGCCGGCTGCCAGCCGGACCCGGCGAGGGAGGCGAAGGACGATGGGATCGGGTCCGCGGCCCGGACGGAATGCGTCGTTCATGAGAACCACCCTCGGGATCGATCGGCCGCCGGGCGGGGCGACCAGGAGACGATCACGACGGTAGGCGCGCGGCACCGGACCTCGCACGGACCGGTCGGCGGGGACGGCGGTCACATGGGCAGACAGGGGCAGCGATCTGAAACTGTTACCGCCCGGACCGTCCACCGGGAAGCTACTCGACGACGACGTCCCGGTGGAGGACCCGGTGGCGCAACGCGCCACGGAACAGGGCCGCCGCCGCCGGGCGGGCCGTCAGCTGCCGGTCGAGCAGGGCGCCGGACTCCTCGACGAGCTCCAGCCAGCGCAGTTCCCGAAGGACGGAGAAGAACAACGGCCCGGTGTCTGAGTCGGAGGGGTGCCGTCGCCCGGCGACCCGCCACCCGGACTCGGTGACGACGGACTGCACCAGGGAGCGGACGTCCTCCTCCGGGACGGGATCGCCCGGTTCGAGGATGGCGAGAACGACCTCCCAGGCGACGGCGAGCGCCGAGTGCTCCGGCCCGATCAGGCCCGCGGCGACGGCCGACCACAGGGCCCGGCCGTCGGCGGCGGCGGCCCTGCCGGTCGGGGTCTGGATCAGGCGGGCGCCACGGCGACGGGCGAGGCCGAGCCGCATCGCCGTCTCGCGGAGCACGAGGACCGGGTAGGCGTCGACCTCACGGGTGGCGGGGCCGATCAGCTCGTCCCGCCAGCCGAGTTCGTCGAGAGCCCGGGCGACGGTCCGGGGAGGGAGATATCCGGCGGCGGTGAGCACCAGGCCCTCCGCGATCTCCCCGAGGAGCCAGTCGAGCGGACGGAGCAGGTTCCTCGCGAGGGAGGACTGCCCGGCGTCCACGCCTTCGCGCAGGCGGGAGGAGACGGGGGCGAGCAGGGCGCTGCGGGTCGTGGAACGGGCACCCCTGACCCAGCGGTTCAGGCGCTCGTCGAGGAGGGCCTCGTAGGGGGTCCGGCCACCGAGGGCCGGGTCGACCGTCGTCAGCACCGACACCGTGATCTCCGCCTGGGAGTCACGCCACCCTCGCGCCCCGGGGAGGAGCTCCCCGGCGGCGACGGCGAGCTCCAGGCGGTCGGCCACGGACTCCAGGGCGTACGCCTCGGCGGGTTCCATCACCGCGCCCCACGTGACGTACTCGGTGTTCGGCGGTTCGATCCCCGAACGCTGGGCGGCCTTGCGGGCGAGCATGCGGCCGCGGTCGGGCGCCTGCTCACCCCCGAGGAGAACCTGTTTCGTCGTCTCGCTGCGGGCGAGAACCGCGTACCGCTGGAGGCCCAGCTCGTCGAGCAGACCGGCCAGGGCCTGGGCGACCCGCCAGCGGGACGCGCCGTCCTCCGGCCAGCCTCGGGCGAGTTCCTCCCAGCAGAACTGCTGGAGACGCCACTGGGTGAGGACCTGCGGACCCTCGCCTCCGGTGAGGGTCTCCCAGGCGGCACGCGCGTCCTCCACGAGTGCCGGGTCGACCCGGCCCAGCGCGGCGAGCGCCTGCTCCACCGAATTCACCCCCCAAGCCTGCCAGGTTCAGGTCGTCAGCGCGTGAACCACGACGGACACATCGACGTCCTCACCGGCCATATCGCCCGATATGGCACTACGGGACTCTCCGAAGGAGGTATGCCACACCTCGTCCGGTAGCGGTACACCTACGCTGAGGTCGTGAGCCCGCGCGATCTTGTTCCCCTCCCCGTCCCCTCCGGGCCGTCGGTGTCGGATCTGCTGCCCACGCTGCGGGCGGCCCTGTCCGGCGACGGCCCCGCGCTCCTTCCCCACCCGGCGAAGAAGGAGCCTCCGTCCGCTCTCGGCCCGGGCCTCCCCCTCGCCGAGGACGAGGACAATCCGCACGATCCCACCGTCGCGGTCGTGTCGACCTCGGGTTCGACCGGCACGCCGAAGGGCGCCCTCCTTCCCGCGTCGGCGCTCCTCGCCTCCGCGTCGGCCACCCACGACCGGCTCGGCGGCGCGGGTCGCTGGCTGCTCGCCCTGCCCGCTCACCACGTGGCGGGACTCCAGGTGCTGCTGCGCTCGCTGATCAGCGGGACCGTCCCCGCTGTCCTCGACCTCTCGGAGGGGTTCCGCGCGGAGGCCTTCGCGGAGGCAGCCCGCAGCGTGACCGGTGGACGGCTGCGTGCGTACACGTCGCTCGTCCCGACCCAGCTCGGACGCCTGCTGGACGCGGGGCCCGACGTGGTCTCCAGCCTGACGGGATTCGCCGCCGTCCTGCTCGGCGGGGCCCCGGCGCCGCGGTCGTTGCTGGCGAGGGCCGCGGACGCCGGGGTCCGCGTCGTCACGACCTACGGCAGCAGCGAGACGTGCGGGGGCTGCGTCTACGACGGGCGTCCGCTCGACGGCACGCGGATCAGGGTCGACGAGGACGGCCGGATCCGGCTCGGCGGTCCGACGGTGGCCCGCGGGTACCGCGGTGGTGACGTCGTGGGCGCCTTCTCCACGGACGCCGGGGCGCGGTGGTTCCGCACCGACGACGCGGGCCACCTGGACGCCGACGGGACCCTGACGTTCCTGGCCCGCCTCGACGACATGATCGTCACCGGGGGGTTGAAGGTCGCCCCGGCGGTCGTCGAGGAGGCGCTCCTCGCCGTCGAGGGGGTGGCCGAGGCCGTCGTCGTCGGTGTGACGGATCCGGTGTGGGGGCAGCGCGTCGTCGCCGCCGTCGTCCCCGCCCGTGGCAGGCGGCCCCCCACGCTGGACGACCTCCGGCGCGAGGTCACCCGGAGAGCGGGACCGCACGCCGCGCCCCGCCAGCTCCTCGTCCTGGAGCGCCTCCCCCTCCGCGGCCCCGGCAAACCGGACCGGACGGGTATCGCGAAGCTCGCCTCCCGATCGATCTGACGGAATCCACCGGCGATACGGTTCGGGCATGGCGACCCGTGCGCAGTGGATCTCAGGGGCACGCCCGCGGACGTTCCCCGCGGCGGTGGCCCCGGTCCTCGTCGGCACGGGGGCGGCGGTCGGCCTCGGCGCCGTCCGCCCCGGGCGTGCTCTCGCCGCTCTCGTGGTGGCCCTCGCCCTCCAGATCGGCGTCAACTACGCCAACGACTACTCCGACGGCATCCGGGGCACGGACGACGACCGCGTGGGACCGTTCCGGCTGACCGGTTCCCGCGCCGCGGCTCCCCACGCCGTCAGACGCGCGGCGTTCGCCGCCTTCGGAGCCGCCGCGGTCACGGGTCTGGCCCTGGTCGCCGCGAGCGGCACCTGGTGGCTGGTCGCGGTCGGCGCCGCGAGCATCCTGGCCGCCTGGTACTACACCGGGGGAAGCAGGCCGTACGGCTACTCCGGGCTCGGGGAGGTGTTCGTCTTCGTCTTCTTCGGCCTCGTCGCCGTCCTCGGCACCACGTACACACAGGCGCTCGCCGTCGACCTGCCCACCCTCGCCGGAGCCGTCGGTACCGGCGCCCTGGCGTGCGCGATCCTCGTGGCCAACAATCTGAGGGACGCGCCGACCGACGAGGTCGCGGGCAAGCGGACCCTGGCGGTCCGCCTGGGACGACACCGGACCCGGCTGTTCTACGCGGGGCTGATCCTCGTCTCGGCCGGAGCGGTGGTCGCCGCGGCCGTCAGCCGTCGTTCGTGGTCACCCCTGCTGGGTCTCGTGGCTCTTCCGGCCGCGGTCCCGCCGCTGCGGGCGGTCCTCGGCGGAGCCGAAGGACTGCGGCTCCTGCCCGTCCTGAAGGACACCGGGAGGCTGGAACTCCTCTTCGCCCTCGCGCTCGGCCTCGGGCTCGCCCTCTGACGGACCGAGCCCGGTATGGCGGGCACGACGGCACTGTCCCTGATCGCGGCACGGCGGAGAGGAAGACGCCCGCGCCCCGACCACTTACAGTGGGCAGATGAACTACGTCGTCCTCCTCCTTACGGTGGGGGTGACGATCTTCGCCTTCGTCGACTGCTGGATCCGGAACGATGACGAGGTGCGCGGGTTGCCACGCCTGGTTTGGCTGATGGCCATGCTGTTCGTCCCTTTGTTGGCCTCGACCGCCTACCTGCTCTACGGGCGCGGCGAGTCGTCGGCCCTGGGTCCGGGCCGCCCCCGGGTGATCGCTCCGGACGATGACCCGGACTTCCTCCGCCAGCTCGATCTCCGGCAGCACCGGGCGGATCCGGGAAACCAGGCGGATCCAGGGAACCGGGCGGACGCCGAGGAGAAGCGCCGCCGGGAGCAGCATCCCCGCCACGGGAACACCGACCGTGAACATCCCCCACGGGAACGTCCCCAGCACGATCGTCCCGACCTCAGGGCCCCCCAGGGCGAGAGCGAAGAACAGCCCTAGACACAGCGGGCCGTCACGCCCCGGCCACCTTCTGCGCCCCCGGAAGCAGGTCGAAGCTCGGCTCGGCATAGCTGATGGTGACGAGCGTCGAGCCGGAGTACTCGAACGACGTCACCGACGCCAGCGAGCACTCCCGGCGGCGCGGGTCGTGCAGGAAACGGCGGTTCTCGGCGCGGAGCCGCGCCACCCAGATCGGCAGCTGATGGCTGACCAGGACGGCCTCGTGGCCCAGGGCGGCCTCCCGCGCGGTGTCCACGGCGGCGAGCATGCGCCGCGCGATCTCGGCGTACGCCTCGCCCCAGGACGGTTTGTACGGGTTACGGAGATGGATCCACGCCTGCGGGCGCCGCAACGCGCCGTCCCCCACCCCGAACGGGCGGCCCTCGAACACATTGGCGGCCTCGATCAGCCGCTCGTCCGACCCGAGGGACAGCCCGTGAACGGTGGAGATCGGCGTCCCCGTCTCCTGGGCGCGTTCGAGGGGCGACGCCGTGACGACGGTGACGTCGCGGTCGGCGAAGTAGGAGGCGGCCCGGTCGGCCATCCGCAGCCCGAGTTCGGACAGGTGGTACCCGGGGAGGCGTCCATAAAGGATCTTCTCCGGGTTGTCGACCTCACCGTGACGGAGCAGGTGGACGACGGTGCGCTCGGTCATGAGGCGATCCTTCCAGCCCGGGCGGCGGCTCTTGCCGCGGCCGGGAGGGCCGTCGTCACGCGGTCGAGGGCCGCGTCGTCGTGCGCCGCCGAGACGAACCACGCCTCGAAGGCGCTCGGAGGCAGGTAGACCCCCTGGTCGAGCATCGCGTGGAAGAAGGCGGCGAACGCCGGGATGTCCTGTCCCCGGGCCGTCGCGTAGTCGCCGACGCTCGTGACGTCGGCGGAGCCGGTGAAGAAGACACTGAACATCGTCCCGGCGAACTGGACGACGTGGGGAACCCCCGCCGCCGACAGGGCGCCGGAGGCCTCGTCTGCGAGACGGCGGGCGGCGGAGGCCAGCCGCGCGTAGACGTCGTCCGTCGCGAGGCGCAAGGTGGCAAGGCCCGCGGCGGTCGCGACGGGGTTCCCCGAGAGGGTTCCGGCCTGGTAGACGGGCCCGGAGGGGGCGAGCCGGGACATCACCTCGGCTCGGCCGCCGAAGGCGGCGGCGGGGAATCCTCCGCCCATCACCTTGCCGAACGTGAACAGGTCGGGCACGACTCCCTCGATGCCGTACCACCCGGCCCGCGACGCCCGGAACCCGGTCATCACCTCGTCGGAGACCAGCAGGGCCCCGTGGGCGGCGGTCAGCGAGCGCAGGAGGGCGGTGAAACCCGGTGCGGGCGGGACGACGCCCATGTTCCCGGCGGCGGCCTCGGTGATCACGCAGGCGATGGTGTCGCCGTGGGCGGCGAAGGCCGCCTCGACGGCGGCCGCGTCGTTGTAGGGCAGCACGATGGTGTCGGCCGCGGAGGCGCCGGTCACCCCGGGGGTCTCGGGCAGGGCGAACGTCGCGACACCTGACCCGGCGGAGGCGAGCAGCGCGTCGACGTGCCCGTGGTAGTGGCCGGCGAACTTCACGACCTTGGACCGGCCGGTGAACCCGCGGGCGAGGCGGATGGCGCTCATGGTCGCCTCCGTCCCGGAGGAGACCAGCCGCACCTGCTCGACGGGCGTCACGCCGTCCCGGGCGACGCGAGAGATGATCTCCTCGGCGAGAAGGACCTCGTTCTCGGTGGGGGTCCCGAACGAGAAGCCGTCGGCGGCGGCCCGGCGTACGGCGTCCAGGACCTCGGGGTGCGCGTGGCCGAGGATCATCGGCCCCCAGGAGCAGACCAGGTCGACGTACTCACGGCCGTCGACGTCATAGAGGTGGGGCCCGGCGCCGCGGGCCATGAAGCGGGGAGTCCCGCCCACTGCCCGGAAGGCCCTGACCGGGGAGTTGACGCCGCCGGGTGTCACCGCCCGGGCACGCTCGAAGAGGGCCTCGGAGGCAGGGCACCAGCCGTCGGGGGAGCCCGCCTGCTCGGAGCCCTCGGGCGGGGAACCCGGAGGACGGGAACGGGGGGTCTGGGAACGGGTGCCGGAGGCCGTCGACGAACTCACGGGCCCAGTCTGTCAACTGGCCGGGTTGATCGCCTCGCCGTAGCGGTGAGGTCACCCGGATCACTCGGTCCGCAGCTCCGCGCGGATCTTGTGCATCAGCGCGCCGAGGGTCTCGGCGTCCCGGTGGGTCAGGGGGTCGAAGATGATCGAACGGACGGCCTCGACATGTCCCGGCGCGGCCGACTGGAGCACCGTGAGGCCGTCGTCGAGCAGGACGCAGCGGATACCCCGCCGGTCCTCCTCGCACTCCTCCCGTACGACCCAGCCCCGCTCCTCCAGACGGCGCACCGTGTGGGTGAGCCTGCTGCGGGAGTTGACCACGAGATCGGCGAGCTCGGACATGCGTAACCGCCGGTCACCGGCTTCGGAGAGACGGACGAGCACCTCGTACTCGGCGAGACTCATGCCGCTGTCGGCGACGAGCTGCCGGTTCAGGCGATCCATCAGCAACCGGGTCACATCGAGGAAATCACGCCAGATGGCCTGTTCGGAGGCCGTGAGCCAGCGGACGTCGAGGCTTGTCGACGGCCCGCTCACCGCCGTCCCAGCCAGCCCGCGACCTCGGCCGCCCAGTAGGTGAGGACGATCGCCGCCCCGGCGCGCCTGATGGACGTCAGTGTCTCCATCACCACACGGTCCCGGTCGATCCATCCCTTGGCCGCAGCAGCCTCGACCATCGCATACTCCCCCGATACCTGGTAGGCCGCGACCGGGACCTCGACATCGGCGGAAACCCTGGCGACCAGGTCGAGGTAGGCCATGGCGGGCTTGACCATTATCAGGTCGGCGCCCTCCGCGACGTCGAGCGACACCTCCCGCAGAGCTTCCCGGGCGTTCGCCGGGTCCTGCTGGTAGGTGCGCCGGTCCCCTTCGAGGGCCGACTCGACGGCCTCCCGGAACGGCCCGTAGAACCCCGACGCGTACTTGGCGGCGTAGGCGAGGATCCCGACGTCGACGTGTCCGGCGGCGTCCAGACCGGCCCGGACGGCGGCGACCTGGCCGTCCATCATCCCGCTCGGTCCGACCATGTGGACGCCGGCCTCCGCGAGGACCGTCCCCATCCGCGCGTACCGGACGAGCGTCGCGTCGTTGTCGACGCGTCCGTCCGGCGTGAGGACACCGCAGTGCCCGTGGTCGGTGAACTCGTCGAGGCACAGGTCGGCCATCACGACGAGATCGTCACCGACCTCCGCGACGACATCGCGCACGGCCACGGCGAGGATGCCGTCGGGGTCGGTCGCCCCCGATCCCGTCGCGTCCCGGTGGAGGGGAACCCCGAAGACCATGATGCCGCCGAGCCCGAGCTCCGCGGCCTCGGCCGCCGCCCGCCGCAGCCCGTCGCGGGTGTGCTGGACGACCCCGGGCATCGACGACACCGGGATCGGCTCGGCCGCGCCCTCCTTGACGAACACGGGGAGCACCAGCTCGGACGGGTGCAGCCGGGTCTCGGCGACGAGCCGGCGCATCGCCGGTGTCGTGCGCAGGCGCCGGGGCCGCACCGCCGGGAAGGCCCCGCCCGTGCCCGCCCCGAGCGGGGCCCGGCCGCCTGTCACTTCGCCGTCCTCCGGGTCGCACCCCGCCGCTGGCTGGGCCGCAGGACGGGTTCCCCGGCCTCGATCGCGGACAGCCGCAGCCCGTGGCCGTACTCGGCGAGCGCGTCGACGAGGGCGTCGGCGCTCGGTTCGGCCGCGAGGACATCGACCCGCAGGCCGTGTTCCTCGGCGGTCTTGGCCGTCTGCGGCCCGATGCAGGCGACGACGGTGGTCACGTGGGGCTTGCCCGCGATCCCGACGAGGTTGCGCACCGTGGAGCTCGAGGTGAAGACGACGGCGTCGAACTGACCGCCCTTGATCGCTTCACGGACCTCGGCGGGCGGGGGCGCGGCGCGGACCGTGCGGTACGCGGTGACGTCGTCCACCTCCCAGCCGAGCTCCTGGAGCCCGGCGACGAGGGTCTCCGTCGCGATGTCCGCGCGGGGCAGGAACACCCGGTTGATCGGGTCGAGCACCGCGTCGAACGGCGGCCAGACCTCCAGCAGGCCGGAGGCACTCTGCTCGGTGTCACCGCTCGGCACCAGATCGGGCTCGATACCCCACTCGCGCAGGGCGGCGGCGGTCACCCCGCCGACGGCCGCGACCTTGAGCCCGGCGAACGCCCGCGCGTCCAGCCCGAACTCGGCGAACTTCTCGCGGATCGCCCGGACGGCGTTGACCGAGGTGAACCCGATCCACTCGTACCGGCCGGTCACCAGGCCCTTGACGGCCTTCTCGATCTGGGCGGGGGTCCTCGGCGGCTCGACCGAGATCGTCGGAACGACCTTCGTCGTGGCACCGTGGCCGGCGAGGCGGCCGACCATCGTCCCGGCCTGCTGCTTGGTCCTCGGGACGAGGACGTTCCACCCGAACAGAGGCTTCGTCTCGAACCACGAGCCCGTCTCGCGCAGGCCCGCGGCCTGACCGACGACGGCGACGACCGGTTTCTCCATCCGGGCCGCGGGGACCGCCTTCTCGACATCCGCCAAGCTGCAGGACACCGTCCGCTGCTCGGTGGTCGTGCCGCGGCAGGTCACCGCGACCGGTGTGCGGGCGTCGCGCCCCGCGGCCAGCATCCCCGCGGCCGCGTCGACGACGTCATCCACCCCACCCAGAACGATCACGGTCGTTCGTGACCCGACGTGCACCGACCAGTCGACGTCGCAGCCGTGCGGGTGCACGACGTGGACGCCGAGCGTGCCGGCGGGCGTCAGCGGGATCCCCGCGTAGGCGGGGACGGCTGTGCCCGCGGACACGCCCGGCACCACCTCGAAGCGGATGCCCGCCTTGCGGCAGGCGGCCATCTCCTCGGCGAGACCGGTGAACGAGGCCGAGTCGCCGTCCATGATCCTCACGACGTGGCCACGGCGGGCGGTGCGCACCAGGAGCTTCGCCCTGGCCGCTCTGGTCATCGGCTGGCCGTCCTCGCCGAACCCGGCGTCGACCACCTGGACGTCGGCCCGGCAGAAACGGGTCAGCATGCCGTCCCGGCGTACCTGGTCTAGGACGACGATGTCGGCGAGGGCGAGCCGCTCCACCGCGCGGAGGGTGAGAAGCCCTTCGTCACCGGGGCCGGCGCCGACGAAGGAGACCTCGCCGACGGACTGGGAGCGAGTACGGGCGGTGCTCACGAGTCACCTTCTCGGGGTGTCGAAGCGGAGTCGTTGGTCCGGTCGACCGGCCCCGTTGCCGGTTGTCGCAGGTGGTTCACGTTCAAGGGGCCGTCCCGGCCCGAGGCCTCCCGGCACGGGATGAGATCGCCGGCACCGTCCTCCAGCAGCCGGACGGCGAGTTCCTTGCCGAGGCCCACGGCGGCGTCCACGCCGCCGGTCACCGAGCGGCGGACCACCACGACGCCGTCCGGCGAGACGACCGCCGCACGCAGGAAGAGCTCGTCGCCGTCCTCGCCCTCGGCCACCTCGCCCAGGGCCCCGAGCGGTGCCGCGCACCCGGCCTCGAGGGCGGACATCAGGGACCGTTCGGCGGTGACGGCGGCCCGCGTCGCGGGGTCGTCGAGCCGGGCGAGCAGACCGGCGAGGGGCTCGTCGGCGGTGGCGTCGCGGCACTCGACGGCGAGCGCGCCCTGGCCGGGCGACGGAAGCATGATCATCGGGTCGATCACCTCGGTCGCCTCGCCGGCCCGGCGGAGGCGCAGCAACCCGGCCCTGGCGAGGACGACGGCGTCGAGGTGTCCCTCGTGGACCAGCCGCAACCGCGTGTCCACGTTCCCCCGGACGTCGACGACCTCCAGGCCGAGCCCGAGGGCGCGCAGCATCGCGGCCCGCCGGGGCGAACCGGTGCCGATCCGTGCACCGGAGGGCAGCCCGCCGAGGGTCTGCCCGTCACGGGCGACGAGGACGTCGCGGGGATCCTTCCTGCGCGGGACGGCTGCGAGCAGGAGACCGGGCGCGGGGGCCGACGGCAGATCCTTGAGGGAGTGGACGGCCAGGTCGATCTCGCCGTCGTGCAGTGCCTCCCGCAGACGCGACACGAACACCCCGACGCCACCGAACGACGCCAGGGAGGCGCCCGAGACGTCACCCCGCGTGGTGATCTCCACGAGCTCCACGGTGACCGGGGTTCCCGCCGAGACCGAGGCGGCCTCGACGGCATCCCCGACCATGCGGGACTGCGCGGTCGCCAGGGCACTCCGACGGGTGCCCAGGCGAAGGATCGGACGAAGGCTCATGCCGCATCTCCCGGTCCCGGGACGCCCGAGGGCGCCGCATTGATAGCGGCCACGTTCGAAGGGTCGAGGCCGAACAGATTGCGCAGGGCCTCGGCGTACGTGTCGCCGCCGGGTTCCCCAGCGAGTTCTTTGACCCGGACGGTCGGCGTGTGGAGAAGCTTGTCGACCACCCGGTTCACGGTGTGCTCGATCTCGGACCGGACCCGGTCGTCGACGTCACCCAGCCGGCCGCGCAGGCGGGCCAGCTCAGATTCCACCACCGACCGCGCCATCGCCCGCAGCGCCACGACGGTCGGCGCGACGGCTTCGGCCCGGAGCCGGGCGAGAAAGGCGTCGACTTCCTCCACGACGAGCTCCCGCACCTGCGCGAGATCGGTTGCCACCTTCTCCGCGGCGAGGTGGTCCCCCAGGGCCTCCAGGTCGAGGAGGTCGACCCCGGGCAGGTCCGCGACACCGGGCTCGACATCGCGGGGCAACGCCAGATCGAGGTAGACCTGCGGACGGCCTGCCCGCCGGGTCACCGCCAGCTCGACGTCCGCACTCGTCACCACATGTCCCATCGCTCCCGTGCACGAAACGACGACATCGGCGTCCGTGAGCGCCTCGATCAGCTTGCTGAAGGGGACGGAACGGCCCCCGACCCCGGCGGCCAGGCGGTCCGCCCGTGTCGCCGTCCGGTTCGTGACGACGATGTCACCGGCCTCGGCGCGGGCGGCGGTCGCGACGGCGAGACCACTCATCGCCCCCGCGCCGACGACGAGGACACTCGCCCGCCGCAGCGGCCCGACGACGTCCTCGGCGCGGTGCAACCCAGCCTCGACCAGGGAAGGCCCGGCGTGGTCGAGGCCGGTCTCGGCGTGCGCCCGCTTACCGACGCGCAGGGCGTGCCGGAGCACCGACGACAGCGAACGCCCCGCTGTCCCGGCCTCCGTCGCCTCACGCATCGTGTGCCGGACCTGGCCGAGGATCTGCGGCTCGCCGACCGCCATCGAATCCAGGCCACACACGACGCCGAACAGGTGGGCGACCGCCGCCGCCTCGTAGTGGACGTAGAGGTGGTCGGTCAGCTGCTCAAGAGGTACACCGGTCGCCTCCGCGAGGGACTCCCCCACCTCGGAGACACCGTTGTGGAACTTGCTCACCTCGGTGTAGACCTCAAGCCGGTTGCACGTCGACAGGGCGACCGCCTCGGCGACGTGATCACGGCGGCACGCCCGCAACTCCAGCTGACGGGATGCCTCGTCGGTCAGCGCCGCGCGCTCCAACAAGGCGAGGGGCGCCGTCCTGTAGGACAGCCCCACCACGAGAAGGCTCACCGGGGCCGTCCACTCACTCGGACCATCACGCCGGCTCCGGCACGGCGATGCCCAGATCGCCGCCGTTCACGGGACGCTCACCGACATGGTGGTCACCGGCGGTCCCGTCCCCCAGGGCAGCCCCCGTCCGGCGCTGCTCGTGGAAGGCGAGGATCTGCAGCTCGGTGGAGAGGTCGACCTTGCGGACCACGACCCCGGCGGGGACGTCGAGCAGGCACGGAGCGAAGTTCAGGACGCTCGTCACCCCGGCGGCGACGAGACGGTCGCACACGGACTGGGCACTGGCGACAGGAGTCGCGACGACTCCGATGTGGGCCCGCTCCGCCGCCACGACCGCTTCGAGCTCCCCGGCGGAACGCACCCGCAGTCCTCCGACGTCCTCGCCGATCAGCGACTCGTCGGAGTCGAGAAGGGCGACGACGGTGAAGCCCCGCGAGACGAACCCTCCGTAGTTGGCGAGGGCGTGCCCGAGGTTGCCCGCTCCGACGATCACCACGCGCCAGTCCTGGGTGAGCCCGAGCTCACGCGAGATCTGATAGACGAGATACTCCACGTCATACCCGACCCCCCGGGTACCGTACGAGCCCAGGTGTGATAGATCCTTGCGGAGCTTGGCCGATCCCACCCCGGCCGCGGCGGCGAGTTCGTCGGATGAGACGGTGGCTACGCCCTCCTCGGCGAGAACGGCCAACGTACGCAGGTAGACCGGCAACCGGGCCACCGTCGCCTCGGGGATCCCGGCGCGGGAAGGACGGGCCTGACGGGCCACGCGGGGCTGGCGGGCGGACACGTGCAGGCCGGCTCCTTCAATCGGTGAGGCGTACCGGGGAGGCCCCTCAAGGGTAGGGACTCGTGAACGAATGCACAAAGTCACAGATGGTCGCAGAGCGACCACACTGCGGCGGAGCAACACTCCAGCAGCCCCCTCCCTGATCACCAAATGCCATCATCCCACCTCTATTGGCTACAGAGCGTAACCATTTGGTCAGCCTGCCCGAAGCGACATTCCGGCTGAAACGGCGACCGACACGCCGAAAATACCAATCGGGCGACAGGCCCCGAGGTGATCCTGCCCACCCCCGGCGACCGGCCCCGGCCACCACCCCTGGCAACCAGCCCCGCCCCCGGCCACCGGCCCCGCAGTGATCGACAACTTGGGTGACGGAGGTGATGATCATTTGTCACATCCGTCACCCAACTCATCGATCACTCGCCGGCGGAGCGAGACCTGAGACCGAGGGCCAGGTGCGGCGTCGTCCACACGGTTCCGGGTACCCAAGGAATCACTCGTCTAAGGTGAAGGCATGGTGGGTCCCGGCACCTCCGGCCCGGCAGGCAGGTCACGGCGCAGGGATCCCGCCGTCATCGCGGGTGAGGCGTCGGCCGCGCACGCCGTGGAGGGTGGGCGGGCCGTCGCGATCCCAGTCGCTCCCGATCCCACCGCCGCGGCTTTCTTCGACGTCGACAACACGATCATGCGTGGCGCCTCGATCTTCCAGCTCGCCCGGGGCCTCTACCGGCGGGAGTTCTTCACCCTGAGGGACATCACGGGCTGGGGCTGGAAGCAGCTGTACTTCCGGCTCCTCGGCGAGAACCTCGCCCACCTGGAAGCGGTCCGGACGCGGGCCCTCACGTTCGTCGAAGGGCACTCGGTCAACGAACTGCGCGCCGTCGGCGAAGAGGTCTTCGACGAACTGATCGCCGACAAGATCTGGCCGGGGACCCTGGCCCTCGCGATGACGCACATCGAGGCGGGGCAGAGGGTCTGGCTCGTCACCGCGACCCCGGTCGAGGTCGCGGAGGTGATCGCCTCGCGCCTCGGGCTCACCGGTGCTCTGGGCACGGTCGCCGAACACGTCGACGGCATCTACACCGGACGGCTCGCCGGACAACCGATGCACGGCCAGGCCAAGACCGAGGCCCTGCGCGCCCTCGCGGCCTCCGAGCACCTCGATCTGGCCCGATGCTCCGCCTACAGCGATTCCGCGAACGACATCCCGATGCTCTCCCTCGTCGGTAATCCCTGCGCCATCAACCCCGACAAGAGACTGCGGGCCCACGCCCGAGAACATGGTTGGCGCGTACGGGACTACCGCAAGGGGCGTCAGGCCGCGCGTATCGCCGTCCCGGTCGCCGCAGCCGCGGGCGCCGTCGCGGGCGCGGGCATCGCCGGGGCCGCCGTCACCCGCAGGCTGCGCGGTTAGGCGAGCGACTCCGGCATTCCGCGGCCCCGGTGTTCAACGGCACCTCCGTCAGACGACGCGCCCAAGTACTCGCCTTGATCACCCGGAACGATGTGATTGATCAACAATGGACTTATCGTCGAATCCTCGATGATTTCGTTCCGGGTGATCAATCACTTTGTTCCGGGTGATCATGCCGACGGCGGGGCCGCGCTGTAATGCTCCACGGTCGCCTTGCTGGTCGAGGCATCGACGAAGACGAGTTCCCAGGGACCGGAATTGATGTCGAGGTCCTTGCCGAAACCGATCCATTTGCCGATCATTCTGCGGCTCGTCGGATCGACGAGCAGCTGGACCGCACCGTGATAGCGGGCTCCCCGGTACCAGCCGCGAGTGTCGGTCTGCTCGACCCACGTTCCCGTGATCACCGTGGCGTCGACGGTGAGATCCATCGTCAGCAGGGACGCGGACGCCCCGGGCAGGCCTCGTACGGTCAGGCGGTCGCCGTGCTGGAGCACCACGACGTACCGCACGTCGGCCAAGGACTCGTCGCGGCTGGACGAGTGGTACTCGTACCGGCTGAGCCACACTCCGGAGTACCCGCCCGCCTGCGTCAACGAGGCGGGGAGAGGGCCGGACGACGCACTCGGGTCGTGTCCGCCGCAATCGCCAGGGCGAGGCTCGGGCAGCTTCGGGAGGTCGAATCCGAGTTGAGCGACAGGCAGACTGGTCACCGCCTCCAGAGCGCGGGCGTGGGAAGCCCGGGGAGTGACACTGACCCCGGCCTCCCATCGCTGAACCAGCCTCTTCGTCGCTTCGTTCGGCTGGCCGAGCCGCTCCCCCGCCTGACGTAGCGCACGGGCGAAGCCCTCCTGGGACATCATCAGACTCTTGCGGACCGCTTGCAGTGTGGTGTTCGGCTGCGTCATGCCCCGAGCATAGGTCACGATGACGCCGAAATGACGTCCTCTGTGACGTCGAATTCATGACGATTGGCCAGTCATCGTGACGTTGTGTCAGCGAGATCGGCTTTCGTGCGGATTCCTGACGCTCGTCGTGATCTACTCCGTGGAGGTATGGCCGATGACCTGGACGATCCTTCCCCCGTACGTCTCGTCGACGGGGACGCTCCGAAGCCCTGCGACCGACAACTCGTTCAAGGATCCACGCACCATCGAGAACAGGATCTTGGGCCTTGACCGACCGTGCGCCGTGGCAGTGGTCGTGCATCGCGATCCGGGGCGGATCCCCGCTCGGGACAAGGACGCGGCCAAGGACGGAGAACACCTTGTGGATCTTCACCGGGTCGCCGCAGCCGCAGAGGCCGCGAGGTGCGGGTACGTCCTGGCCGACGTACGGGAGGTGGCGGACGACGATCCGGTCACCGGCCCGGAATGGGCTGCGGTGTGGAACATGGCCGTCCACGTCGGAGCCCACGCCCTGATCATTTCTGGGACCCCCGACCTATCTGTGGTCGAGGCCGTCGCTGCCCGGCTGAGACTGAGGATCCATCTGTACCCTCGTACCAGGCCGGGTCCCGTACGACTCCATCCGTGTCCGGCATCAATACTTCAGCAGGTCGGCGCCCACGACATCGATATTCCGGCTCCGTCAACACCTCCGACCTGGGCACATCGCAGCATCATCGAGAACGGCGCGATCACTCACGAGACCGTCAGCACCTGCCAACCCATGATGATTACCGGAAGTCCCGACGGGTGGCGACTGGTGCCGAGCGAAATTTCATTGAGTGTCCGCGACGTACTCGTCGATGATCGCTGGGTTCGCACCCGTCCGACAGCCGTCATCGAAGGCGGTATCTATGACATGAACGCAGCGCGCCAGCTCCACGACGTCCTCACCGACTTTCTCGCCGTCACGGGTGACGAGACAGAGGACGTCGATCCGCCGCAGTGACGGTGCGACCCGCCGGCCTGCTGGAGGCAGTTGGTTTCTCAGGACCGGGGACCGCCACGGCGAGGGAGAAACAGGCGAGAAAGAAAGGGCGTCAGAAGAACGCGGACCGCCGCTGGACGAGCAGGGAGTAGAGCGTCTGCTGAATCGTCTGACGGACCTGGTCGGTGAGGTCGAACACCGTCATCGGGTCATCGGCCGAACTCGGGGAGAGCCCAGGTTCGCGGGTGTCGAGCGGCGGGCAGAACTCGATGAGCCACTTGCTCGGTAGCGGAACCAGGCCGAGCGGCCCGAGCCAGGGCCAGGTCGGGGTGATCGGTGCGTACGGCAGGCCGAGCAGACGGGCGACGCTCGGCAGGTTCGCGAGGATCGGATACGTCTCCTCGGCCCCGACGATGGCGCAGGGGACGATGGGCACCCCCGTCGTCAACGCCGCGGACACGAACCCGCCACGGCCGAACCGCTGGAGCTTGTACCGCTCGCTGAACGGCTTGCCGATGCCCTTGAAACCCTCCGGCCAGACGGCGACGAGTTCACCGCTTCGCAACAGGCGCTCGGCGTCCGCGTTGCTCGCCAGGGTGGTGCCGCTCAGGCGTGCCACCTCACCGACGACGGGGGTCGAGAACACGAGGTCGGCACCGAGCAGGCGGAGGTGCCGGTGGGCGGGGTGCTCGTCGTGGACGGCGACCTGCGTCATCAGGGCGTCCAACGCGATCGTCCCGGAATGGTTGGCGACGATGAGGGCCCCGCCCTCGGCCGGGATGTTCTCGACACCCCGCACCTCGACGCGGAACCATGTGCGGTACAGCGGCCGGAGCAGGGCGAACAGCACGGTGTCGGTGAACTCCGCGTCGAAACCGAACTCGTCCACGGTGATGTCGCCGGTGAGGCGCCGGCGGACGAAGGCGAGAAAGCTCGCCAGCGACTGTTCGAGGGAGCCGTCCGGAGGAGGGTCACAGGCGTCGTCCGGAAGAGGGTCACAGGCGTCGTCCGGGGGAGCGTCGGAGGCCACCCGGGCGGCGGCGATCAGCTCCGCCGCCGCGGAACGGTCGTCGTCGGTCACGGCGACCAGACGCCGGCGGCGGGCGGGGCGGCGGGGGCTTGCCGCGGAGGGCTGTTCGGTCACTCCCGGTTCCTCACCGTCGTCAGCACCCTGCCGATCCCGGCGAGGGCTCGTCGCTCGACCATCTCCACGACATCCGCCGAGAACGGTCCGGACAACCGGCGCCCCCGGACGAAGTCCTCGAACGCCTCCCGGGTCGTGTACCGGGGGCGGAACCCGAGGATCTCCCTCATCCGCGTCGTGTCGAGGACGCGCCCGTACCGAAGGAGGCGCAGCTGCTCCCCCGTGAGATCCACCACCCCGAACCGTCTCATCACCCGGCCGAGAGCTCCACCGGCCGTTTCGGGGATCGGCAAGGTGGGCCTGCCCGCGAGGCGGGCGGCCTGGCTGAGCAGCACCACGCCGTCCCCGACGACATTGAAGACCCCGCCGGACTCCCCGGTCGTGGCCACCCGCAGGGCTTCCAGTCCGTCGTCCTCGTGGACGAACTGCAACCGGGGATCGAAGCCGAAAACAGTGGGCAGAACGGGCAGGGAGAAGTAGTCCGTCCAGGAGGTCCGGGCAGCGGGCCCGATGACGTCGGCGAACCGGAGCTGGACGACGCCGACGTCCGGCCGACGCCGCGAGAAACCACGGACGTACCCCTCGACCTCGACGGAGTCCTTGCCCCACCCGGTCCGGGGCAGCACCTTCGCCCCCATGTCCTCGGTGAACATCGCCGGGTCACGAGGGCTGGAGCCGTACACCCCGGCGCTCGACTTCACCACGAGCCGCCGGACTCCCGGGGCCTTCTGACAGGCCGCGAGCAACTGCATCGTGCCGATGACGTTGATCTCCTTCATGGAGACACGTCCTCCGGCACCCGTCGGAGTGGTGATCACATTGAGGTGGACGACGGTGTCAACGCCGCTCCGCTCGATGATCTTCGCGATGACGGGGTTGCGGACGTCGGCGCGGACGAAGTCCGTCTCCCCGATGTCCTCGGAAGGAGGGACGACGTCCACGCCGATCACTTTCGACACCGCAGGATCGGCCGCGAGAATCCGTGCGAAGCGTCCACCGAGGTACCGGGAGACACCGGCGACCAGAACAGTTCTTCCCATCGCACCTCCAGCCCGGACGAGTCCAGCCCGGGATCAGTCCGACCCCGGATCGGTCCAAGCCCGATCGCCCGCCGCGACGGCCAGGCCGCCGCTGACGCGGGCTATCGCGATGTCACTTCTTGTTGCGGCGCTGGTGACGCGTCTTACGAAGCAGCTTGCGGTGCTTCTTCTTCGCCATACGCTTGCGACGCTTCTTGATGACGGAGCCCACGGGTCCTCGCAGATCGGCTCGGCAGATTCATCGGACGCCGGCCCGCGCGCGGACGCAGCGAGGCCGAACGCCAAGCCTACCTGCCCTCGGAGGGACCCCCGACCGCCGCCTGGGCAAAAGCCTCCCTGAGGCACCGGGCGGAACCGGCCGGGATCGGTGGTCATCGCCCGACAAGCACCGGAGCGAGACGCCAACCTGCGATCATAAACCCGGCCAATGAGATCATATCGGCCGCCGTCAGCCCGTGAGACCAGCTGAGGACCACCAGGGTCGGCCCCTCGAACGGGCCGTTGAACAGCACCCACACCGTGGAGAACGAGGCGAGGAAGACGGCAGAGGTCCGGTCGCCGCGCAGGGTGCGGACGGCGAAGAACACCAAGGCCCCGAGGATCCCGAGGGCGATGACCGGCACGGCGTTGATCTCACCCCTCAAGATCTGGAACGGCACCACGACGGGCCGGAGGAGCAGGCCCCCAACCCGGCGCACGACGCTCAGCAGCTCTCCCATCACCCCAGCATGGGAACACACGTTCTGTTAAGCGCAGGTTGATGAACCGCTCAGGCCCGGGGACCGGCCGGGCCAGGTGATCAGTCGGACCACGGATCGAGCCCGTGCAGTGGGAAGACCGCCTTCCGCGTGGACAGGACGGCGTGGTCGACGGCGTCCTCGGGGTCATGACCCGCGGTCCAGGGCCGGTAGGAGACGTCCTTGCCATCGGTCATCCTCCGGGGAGCCTGGCGCCCGAAGCGCTGCTCGACGTAGTCGCGCCAGGCCGACGGGACGAGGGTCTCGGGAGGGACGGGGTGGTGGGCCGCGATGCCCACGAGGTGCGCCCAGGCCCGCGGGACGACGTCGACCAACTCGTACCCCCCGCCACCGACCGCGACCCACCGTCCGTCGCACACCTCGTGCGCCAGCTCGTGCAGGACCCGGTACGACTCCACCTGGCAGTCCAGCGAGAGCACCATGTGGGCGAGCGGGTCGAGCGAGTGGGAGTCGCAGCCGTGCTGCGTCACGAGGATCTGCGGGTCGAACGCCCGCACGAGCTGGGGCACGACGGCATGGAAACCGCGCAGCCACGGCGCGTCCGACGTCCCCGGCGGGAAGGCGAGGTTGACGACGGACCCCGGCGCCGCCGGGCCCCCGAAATCGCCGGGGAAGCCGGTCCCGGGGAAGAGGACCCGGCCCGTCTCGTGCAGCGAGATGGTCAGAACGCGCGGATCGTCCCAGAAGACGCGCTCCACGCCGTCCCCGTGGTGGACGTCGATGTCGATGTAGCAGACACGTTCCGCTCCCTCGTCGAGCAGGGCCCGGATGGCGACGGCGGAGTCGTTGTAGACGCAGAAACCACTCGCGTGATCCGGCATCGCGTGGTGCATCCCCCCGGCGAAGTTCACGCCGTGCGCCGCCTCCCGCTGCCAGACGGCGCGGGCGAGGTCGAGCGTCCCGCCCACGATCCGGGCGCTGGCCTCGTGCATGCCCTCGAAGACGGGGACGTCCTCGGTCCCGAGGCCGTGGGCCTCGTCGAGCCGCGGAGGACGGACGGACGCGGCCTTGACGGCCTCGACGAACCCGGGATCGTGCACGGTCATCAGGATCTCGTCCCCGACGGGGTCGACGCCGTGGACGTGAACACCGGCGTGGGCGAGAAGACCGAGGTCACGGACGAGTCGCGCGGTCAGCTCCAGCCTGATCGGTGACATGGGGTGCGCGTCCCCGAAGTCGTACTTCGTGAACGTTTCATCCCATATCAGCCGCAGTGCCTCCATGGCGTCACGGTAACCGTCGGCGACCGTCCAGGCCCGGCGGCAGACCGGAGCCAGCGCCTAGCGGGCTCGCCACCGCGACTGCCGGTCCAGGAGGGTCCACCGGGTCAGGACCGGCGCGGACGTGCCCCCCAGCACGCCTGGCTGCCGTCCTGGCGGACGGCGCAGGTCCAGCCCTGACCGACCGTCACCGCCGCCCAGGTCGCCTCGCGCCCGAGCTGGACGGGTGTGGCCCGCCCCGCGCCGCCGCCGTCCCCCAGTTGGCCGTTCTTCCCGGCACCCCAGCACCACAGGGTGTGGTCGGCCCGGACGGCGCACGCGTGGATGTCGAGATCGACCGCGAGCCAGCGGTACGGGGACTGGACCGGCACCGGACGGCCACGGAGACTGTTCGTGCCGTCCCCCAGCTGGCCGTGGGTGTTGTCCCCCCAGCACCAGAGCCGGCCGTCCCCGTTCAGCCCGCAGGTCGCCGAGCCACCGACCGCCACGGCCACCCAGGTGCCCGGGACCGAGTCCACCCGGACCGGGGCCGGGACGGCCGTGGTCGACCCGATCCCCAGCTGCCCCCGGGCGTTGCCGCCCGCGCACCAGAGACTCCCGTCGCCCCGGATCTCGCACCGATGCCCTCCGGCGGCGGCCGGAGCCGAGCCCGACGCGACCACGGACGCCGGGGGCCGGCCCGGGGCGGGGGCGGCGGCGAGGCCGGTCCCGGTGGGATCCGTCGGGAACGGAGGCTCGGGAGTGACCGTGCGGGCCTCGCTCGTCGTCCAGCCCGACGCTTCGGCAGCGGGTTCGGGGGACCGCGCGTTCCGGACCACGACGACGCAGACGGCGACGGCGACGGCCAGGGCGAGGAGCGCCAGGACGCGGCGGGCCGGCCAGGGTCCCCGCTCCAGCGTCGGGACCACGTCGACGGGGTCGGCGTCCGGCTCGACGAAGATGGTCTCCGGACCGTTGCCCTCGGTGCGCAGATGGTCGGCGAGGAGCTCGTCGTAGCTGTCCCGGTAGCGGGTGAGGACCTCGAACGCGCAGTTGACGAGCTGCGCCCGGTCCGCCGACCCTCCGCGGTCGGGATGGGATCTCGCCATCTCCCGGCGGTAGGCGGCGGCGATCTCCTCGTCCCGGGCCGTCGCGCCGACCCCGAGGACGGCGTACGCGTCGCGCCCGTCGAGATCGGCGATGCGCCTCGGGAGATCCTGCGCATCGTGGCCCGTCATCGCCGCCCCCGCCGTCCACCCCGTCGCTGATCGCCGTAGGGATGTTAACGGTCCCAGGCCGACACGCACGGCATCTGGGCCCGGCGAGCCGATCGCCACGTCGGTGCGAGAGGATCGCTCCCCATGGGAGGACGAAGCCCGGACACCGACAACGTACTCATCTGCGGGCTGGGGCGGTTCGGTGCCTCGACCGCGCTCACGCTGACCAAGATGGGCCGGTCGGTTCTGGCGGTCGACAGGGATCCGCATCTGGTCCAGCAGTGGGCGGGCCGGCTCACCCGGGTCGTCGAGGCCGACACGACGGACGCCGAGGTGCTTGAGGAGCTCGGCTGCTCGGAGTTCCCCGTCGCCGTCGTCTCGATCGGCACCTCGGTCGAGTCCAGCGTGCTGACAGCCGCGGCCCTCGTCGACCTGGGGATCGGGCAGATCTGGGCGAAGGCGCTGACGATCCCCCACGGCAAGATCCTGGAACGGATCGGCGTCGGTCACGTGATCTACCCGGAGGCGGACGCCGGACGGCGGGTCGCGCACCTCGTCGGCGGGCGCCTGATGGACTACATCGAGTTCGACGACGGGTTCGCCATCGTCAAGATGCGTCCCCCGCTGGAGACCCAGGGCTTCACGCTCGCCGAGTCCCACGTTCGCAAGAAGTACGGGGTGACGATCGTCGGCGTGAAATCCCCTTACCAGGACTTCACCTACGCCCAACCGGACACGCGGGTGTCCCAGCACGACATCCTCATCGTCAGCGGCCGGACAGAGCTGCTGGAGAGGTTCGCGGCGCGCCCCTGACCCCCCGTGACGACCTGATCATCGTCCACCTGCCATCATCCGACAGCGTGCCCACCACACCGCAGCCACCTCGCCGCCCCGGGATGACGGGTGCCGCCCTCAACGCGATGCACCCACTCGGCCAGGCCGCCCGGGAGCGAGGGACGTTCTGGCTGCATCCGGCCCGGCTCGTCGCTCTCGGTCTCGGGATCCTGATCACGGTGGGGACGGGTCTGCTGATGCTTCCCGTCGCGACGGCCGGTCCGGGAGGCGCCTCGTTCCGGACCGCCCTGTTCACGTCGGCCTCCGCCTCGTGCGTCACCGGGCTCGTCGTCGTGGACACGGGCACCTACTGGTCCGGCTTCGGGCAGGTGGTGATCCTCTCTCTGATGCAGATCGGCGGCCTGGGCGTGATGGCGTCCGCCTCGCTGCTCGCCGTCCTGATCGCCGGGCGGATGGGCCTGCGCAGCCGTCTGGTCGCCGAGTACGAGACGGGCCTGGTCGGGTCGGGAACCGTGCGCCGGGTGCTCGGCGGCACGGTGGCGGTCGCCGTCGTCGTGGAGGTCGCCGTCCTCGCCGTCCTCGCGGGCAGGCTGTGGCTCACCGAGGGGTACGGCGCCGGGCGGGCGCTGTGGTTCGGGACGTTCCACGCCGTCTCGGCCTTCAACAGCGGGGGTTTCTCGCTCTGGCCGGACAACCTGAGGTCCTTCGCCGACGACCCGTGGATCACGGTCCCGATCATGATGGCCTTCGTCCTCGGCGCACTGGGGTTCGTCGTCGTCTACGAGATCGTCCGGGTACGGCCGGTCCGGGCGTGGTCGATCCACACGAAACTCACCCTGGCCGTCACGGCGTTCCTCTCCACCGCCGGCCCTCTCCTGATCATGGCGAACGAGTGGAACCGGACGGCGACACTCGGGCGCCTCGGTGTCGCGCACCGCGCGCTCGGCGGGATGTTCGCGGGCCTGACACCTCGTTCGGCGGGTTTCAGCACCTTCGACTACAGCCAGGCCGACCCCGCGACGCTGCTCTTCACCGACATCCTGATGTTCATCGGCGGAGGCAGCGGGAGCACCGCCGGAGGGATCAAGGCGAGTACCTTCGCCGTCCTCACCATGGCCGTCGTCGCCGAGGCCCGGGGCAGCAGGGACGTCGACGTCCTCGGACGGCGCGTCTCGCCGACCACGGTGCGGCAGTCGATCGCCGTCGTCTTCGTCATGTCGGGGGCGCTTCTGGCGTCGACCCTGGCGCTGCTGCGGATCAGCGAACTGCCCCTCGACGACGTCCTGTTCGAGGTGACCTCGGCGCTCGGGACGGTCGGCCTCACCACGGGCATCACGCCTCACCTGCCCGTGGCCGGCCAGTACCTCCTCGTGCTCTTGATGTTCGTCGGCAGGATCGGGCCGGTGGCCCTCGTGACGGCCCTCGCCCTGCGGGTCGAGTACCGCTCCTACCGCAACCCCGAGGGACGGCCGATGATCGGCTAAGTAGTCGGGGACAACTCCTGGGAACGGTCCCTCGCGGCCTCGATCGCGGTGACGAACGCGGCCCGCACCCCGTGGTCGTCGAGCTGCCGGAGAGCGGCCACCGTCGTGCCCCCCGGGCTGCTGACCTGTTCACGAAGCAGCGTCGGGTGGGTGCCGGTCTCCTTGAGCATCCTGGCGGCCCCGAGGAGCGTCTGGACGGCGAGTTCGGTCGCCGTCGCCCGCGGGAGCCCGAGCAGCACCCCCGCCTCGATCATCGCCTCGGCGACGTAGAACACGTAGGCCGGACCGGATCCGCTGACCGCCGTCACCGCGTCCTGCTGGTACTCGGGAACCCGGAGGACCGCGCCCATCGCCGCGAGCATCGCCTCGGCGCGTCCGGTGTGTTCGGGGAGGCAGCAGGCGCCGGGGGAGATCGCGGTCATCCCCTCCCCGACCAGGGCGGGCGTGTTGGGCATCGCGCGGACGACGGCGACACCCCCGGCGAGCCGCTGCTCGACGAACGCCGTGGGGATGCCCGCCGCGATGCTGACGACGAGCGTCCCGGGCGTGACGGCGTCCCGGATCTCCGCGAGCACCCCCTCGACGTCCTGAGGCTTCACCACGAGCACGACGGTGTCGGCGAGGGACGCCGCCTCCGCGTTGCCGAGCACCCTCACCCCGTGGCGCGCGGCGATCTCGGCGGCGCGGTCCGGACGGCGCTCGGCGACCACCACGTCGTCCGGGCGGCGACCCGCCCGGAGCAGCCCGGAGAGCAGGGTCTCACCCATCACCCCCGCGCCGAGAATGGCTACGGTCCCAGATGCTGCGCCGTCCGTCGTCACCGATCGGTCCTCCGTCGTCGTGTGCGTACTGCCCGTCGTGTGCGTACTGCCCGTCGTGCGGGTTCTGCCGGGCAGCCGATCAGACCGTACGACACTCAGGGAGTGCGCCGCCGGAGGGTCGCCGCGCCCGCACCGATCAGGGCGACGACGAACACGAGCACGATGACCATGTCCCACCCGACGTCGCCGGCGGCGTTCGGGTCGGCGGTGATCGAGGTCATCGCGTCCACCGCGTACGACAGAGGCAGGACGTCCGACGTCCATCGCAGGACGTCGGGGAGCGCGTCCCTCGGCATCAGCAGGCCGCACAGCAGGAACTGCGGGAGCACGAACGCGGGCAGGAACTGCACAGCCTGGAACTCGGTGGCGGCGAACGCCGAGAGGAACAGTCCGAGCGCGGTCCCGAGCAGGCAGTCGACCACGGCGACGACGACGAGGAGCCAGGCCTCCCCGGCGACGTCGAGCCCGAGGACGTAGATCGCGAACGTCGCCGCGACAAGCGCCTGCACCGTCGCGACCAGGCCGAAGGCGAGCGCGTACCCGCCGACGAAGTCCGCCTTCGCGAGGGGGAGGGCGAGGAGGCGTTCCAGGGTGCCGGACTTGCGTTCACGCAGGGTGGCGATGCTCGTGATCAGGAACATCACCAGGAAGGGGAAGACCCCGAGCAGGGGCGCGCCGATGCGGTCGAACAGCGGTGTGCCTTCGTAGACCCACGCCAGCAGGCCCATGAGCACGCAGGGGACGACCAGCAGAAGGGCCAGTGTCCGGGGGTCGTGCCGGAGCTGGCGCAGGACACGAGCGGCGGTGGCGACGGTCAGCCGGGGACTCATGCCCGGACCTCCTCGGCGGTCGCGGTGGGACCTGCGGGACCGGTGGGACCTGCGGGACCGGTGGTGGCGTCGGCGTTCTCGGCGCGGTCGACCAGTTCGAGGAAGGCCTCCTCGACGGTGGGCCTGCCGGTGGCGTCGAGCACGCCGTCCAGGGTGTCGTCGGCGAGCATCAGCCCGGCCCGCATCAGCAGGAGCCGGTCGCAGCGGACCGCCTCGTCCATCACGTGGCTCGACACGAGGAGGGTGACGCCCTCGCCGGCGAGACGCCGGAAGATGCCCCAGAGGTCGCGGCGGAGCACGGGGTCGAGACCGACGGTCGGTTCGTCGAGGACGAGGAGTTCGGGCGTGCCCACCAGGGCCGCGGCGAGGGAGACCCGGGACAGCTGCCCGCCGGAGAGGTTGCCGACACGGACATCGGAGTGGTCACCGAGGGCGACCGCCTCGACGACGCGGTCGACCTCGGCGGTCAGGCCCGCCCGGTGGACGCCGACGACCTGGGCGAAGTACCGGAGGTTCTCGCGCACGGTCAGGTCGGCGTAGACGCTGGGGTCCTGGGTGACGTACCCGAGGCGCCGCCGCAGGCCGGCGGAGCCCGCGGGCTCCCCCAGGACCTCGACGAGGCCGCCCGCCACCTTCTGCACCCCGACGACGGCGCGCATCAGGGTGGTCTTGCCGCAGCCGCTCGGGCCGAGCAGGCCGACCACCTGGCCGCGGGGGACGTCGAGGGTCAGGCCGGGGAGCACGGTGCGCCCGCCACGGACGACGCGCAGACCCTCGATACGGATCGCCGGGGCGTCACCCGACGAGTTTTTCATCATGTGATGAAAATACGCGGCATGGGGTGAGACCACAAGCACGACACGAGATGCGGCACCCGGATACGCCCGGATGTCCCCGAACATCCCCGGGCGTCCCCGGGCGTCCCCCGGGGGGAGAGAGAGGACGTCAGTCCCCGGTGAGATACCGCTGGAGGGTCGGCCCGACGAAGGAGATGATCTCCTCGGGGTCGGCCGAGGCGACCGGCTCGATCCGGGCGACATAACGGATCATGATCAGGCCGATGACCTGGGACGCCGCGAGGGCGGCCCGCAGCTCGGGATCGTCCGGGCCGAGGGCCGCGGCGATCCGCTCGAAGACCTCCTGGACGAGGAACTCTTTGATCATTCGGATACCGGTCTCGCTGGACAGGACCGACGAGACGATCGCGACGATCCTCACCCGGCCCCCCGGGGTGTCCCACACGGCGAAGAACCCCCGCAGCAGGCGTTCCCCGATGCCCTCCAGCCCGCCGGCGAGGGCGGCCTCGACGATGTCCCCCGGCCGGACGGGCAGCTCCATCGCCGCCGCGAAGACGTCGTCCTTGCCGGTGAAGTAGTGGTGCACCAGCCGCGCGTCCACCCCGGCGGCCCGGGCGATGCCCCGCAGCGTCGCCCCCGCGTACCCGTGCCGGGCGAACTCCTCACGGGCCGCGACCAGGATGGCGGACCGCAGGTCCTCCCCCGCGGGACGCCGTCCCCGCCGCCGGGAGGGCCCGGCGGGTTCGCTCACCGCCGTCCCGCGGCGCCCTCGTGCGCCGCCTCGAGGTGTTTGCGGGCGAAGGTGAGCGACTCGGCGAGGTCCGCCTCACGTTCGGCCCGGCCACGGGCACGACGGGTGTTCACCTCGACGACGACCGTCCCGCTCCAGTGCCGGGAGGCCAGCAGTCCGAGGACCTTGTCACAAGGCTGCGACCCCCGGCCGGGGACGAGGTGCTCGTCCTTGCCGGAGCCCGTGCCATCCGCGAGATGCAGGTGGGCGAGGCGGTCGCCGAGAAGATGCGCCTGGTCGAGCGCCGACGTCCCCGAGGTCGCACAGTGCGACAGGTCGAGCGTCACATGCCGGTACGGCTGGGGGACCGGGTCCCACCCGGGCAGGTAGGCCTCGATCTCCCGCTGACGGGCCCGCCACGGGTACATGTTCTCGATCGCGAGGACGACACCGTGGTGGTCGCCGATCCGGTCGACGCCCTCGGCGAAGCCCGCCGCGTACTGGCGTTGCCAGCGGAACGGAGGGTGCGCGACGACGGTCCGGGCCTGAAGCCGCGCCGCGAGCTCACAAGCCCGCTCGATCTTGGGCCACGGCAGCGGGCCCCAGACGCGCTGGGTGAC
>JAUPKQ010000068.1 GCA_030837345.1 Actinomycetota bacterium
AGCTGGGCGCCACCGCCAGACATGACATTTCCATTCCGGGACCGGCTCCCGCACGAAGACCGTCAGACCGGGCGATTGCGACATATATCGTCGATGTGTTCACAGCCGCTGAGTCTTTCCGTGTAACGAGCCACAACGCTGGGTGATCGAGAACTCAGGTGACGGATCTGATGATCGTGATGCCCTGAGCGTGCAGTTCGGCGTCCGCTCGATCTGGCTCGGCGTGACGAACATGTCAGAGAGGCCGATCCGAGCCCGTCGCGGGCGCCCCGATTTCCAGCCAACCCCAGTAACTCCTCGGCCTCCCCAGCCCAGAACAAACCTGAACCGAAACACAGCGATGGGGCCGGGCCGGTGACCCGTGCAGGTCACCGGCCCGGCCCCACGGCCGATCAGGTCGTTCAGCAGATCAGCCCGGTCAGCCGATCAGCGGATCAGGCCGTCGCGTGTGACTTGTAGCGCGCGATGGACGCGAACTCCGCGGCGTCCAGGCTCGCCCCGCCGACGAGGGCGCCGTCGACGTCCTCCTTCGCCATGATGCCGGCGGTGTTCGAGGCCTTGACGGACCCGCCGTAGAGGACCCGGACCCCGGCGGCGAGTTCGGCGGAGTACAGCTCGGCCAGACGGGCGCGAATGGCCCCGCAGACCTCCTGGGCGTCCTCGGGGGTCGCGACCTCGCCGGTGCCGATCGCCCACACGGGCTCGTAGGCGACGACGATCGAGGCTGCCTGCTCGGCCGGGATCCCGGCCAGCCCGCCGTCGACCTGCGCGAGCGTGTGCTCGACGTGACGGCCGGCCTTGCGGACCTCGAGCCTCTCGCCGACGCACATGATCGGGGTGAGGCCGTGCCGGTAGGCCGCCTTCACCTTCGCGTTGACGACCTCGTCGCTCTCGGCGTGGTACTCGCGCCGCTCGCTGTGCCCGATGACGGCGTACGTGACACCGAGCTTGGCGAGGAACGCCCCCGAGACCTCACCGGTGTAGGCACCGGAGTCGAACGCGGAGATGTCCTGGGCGGCATACTTGATCTTCAGCTTGTCGCCGTCCACGAGGGTCTGCACGGTGCGCAGGTCGGTGAACGGCGGGACCACCACGACCTCGACGTCGTCGTAGTCGTGCTTGGCGTCGTCGAGGGTCCAGGCCAGCTTCTGCACGAGGTGCGTCGCCTGCTGGTGGTCGAGGTTCATCTTCCAGTTGCCCGCCATCAGCGGGACGCGGCCAATTGCCACTTCAGCTCTCCAGAACGACGATACCGGGGAGGGTCTTGCCCTCCAGGAATTCCAGCGACGCTCCGCCGCCGGTCGAAATGTGCCCGAAGGCTTTTTCGTCGAAGCCGAGCCGCCGCACGGCCGCGGCGGAGTCGCCGCCGCCCACGACGGTGAAGGCCCCGCTGTCAAGGAGAGCCTGGGCCAGGGCACGGGTGCCGTGGCAGTAAGGCTCCATCTCGAACACGCCCGTCGGACCGTTCCAGAACACGGTCTTCGCGTCGGCGAGCTTGGAGGCGAACAGGGTCCGGGACTCAGGGCCGATGTCCAGGCCCATGCGGTCGGCGGGGATCTCCGAGGCCGCGTAGACGGCGTGCTCGGCGTCCGCGCTGAACGCTGTCGCGGCGACGACGTCGACCGGCAGGACGACCTCGACGCCCTTCTCCTTCGCCCGCGTCAGGTAGCCCTTGACCGTCTCGATCTGGTCGGACTCCAGCAGGCTCGTGCCCACCTCGTGGCCCTGGGCCGCGAGGAAGGTGTAGGCCATGCCGCCGCCGATCAGGAGACGGTCGGCCTTGTCGAGCAGGTTGGAGATCACGCCGAGCTTGTCGGAGACCTTCGACCCGCCGAGCACGACCACGTACGGGCGTTCGAGCTGGACGGTCAGGCGCTTGAGGACCTCGACCTCGGCCAGGACCAGGCCACCCGCGGCGTGCGGCAGGCGCTGCGCGACGTCGTAGACGCTCGCCTGCTTGCGGTGCACGACACCGAACCCATCGCTGACGAAGGCATCCGCCAGCGCGGCGAGCTCGTCGGCGAAGGCGCCGCGCACGGCGTCGTCCTTGCTCGTCTCGCCCGCGTTGAAGCGGATGTTCTCCAGGATCGCCACGTCGCCGTCACCGAGAGCGGCGACGACGGCCTTCGCGGACTCACCGACGGTGTCGGTCGCGAACGCGACGGGCTTGGCGAGGAGCTCCGACATGCGGGCGACGACGGGCCGGAGGGAGAACTTGTCGTCCGGGGTGCCCTTCGGGCGGCCCAGGTGGGCGACGACGATCACCTTGGCGCCAGCGTCCACCAGGCGCGAGATCGTCGGGACCGAGGCCCGGATGCGGCCGTCGTCGGTGATGGTCGTCCCGTCGAGGGGGACGTTGAGGTCGGACCGGACGAGCACACGCTTGCCGCGCAGCTCCCCCAGGTCGTCGATGGTCTTCATGAGCCTCTCCAGCTACGTCGTTCGAGATGCGGGGCGTGGACGCACGGAACCGGCGGCGGCCGGAGCCAACCGCCGGTTCGGCGTCATGGTGCTGCGGTACCGATCGGAGCTGAGCGGATCACGTTGGATCGTGCCAGCCGGAGTCGATCGTCAGAGCGAGGCGCCCACGAGCTTGGTGAGGTCGACGAGGCGGTTCGAGTAGCCCCACTCGTTGTCGTACCAGCCGACGATCTTGGCCTGGTCGCCCTGGACCGTCGTCAGGCCGGCGTCGAGGGTGCACGACGCCGGGGAGGTGACGATGTCCGAGGAGACGATCGGGTCCTCGGTGTACTCGAGGATCCCGGCGAGCGCGCCCGCGGCGGCCTTCTTGAACGCGGCGTTGACCTCGTCCTTGGTGGTCTCGCGGCCGAGCTGGACCGTGAGGTCCGTCGCCGAGCCGGTCGGCACCGGAACGCGCATCGCGTAACCGTCGAGCTTGCCCTTGAGCTCGGGGATCACCAGCGAGATCGCCCGGGCCGCACCCGTGGTGGTCGGGATCATGTTGGTCGCGGCGCCGCGCGCACGACGCAGGTCCTTGTGGGGGAAGTCCAGGATGACCTGGTCGTTGGTGTACGCGTGGATCGTCGTCATCAGGCCCTTGACGATCCCGAAGTTCTCCAGCAGCACCTGGGCCATCGGGGCGAGGCAGTTGGTGGTGCAGGAGGCGTTGGAGATCACGTTGTGCTTGGCGGCGTCGTAGTCGCCGTCGTTGATCCCCATGACGATCGTGATGTCCTCGTTCTTCGCCGGAGCGGAGATCAGGACCTTCTTGGCGCCGGCGGAGATGTGCGCGGCGGCCTTGGTCGCGTCGGTGAAGTGGCCGGTCGACTCGATGACGACGTCCGCACCGAGCTCCTTCCACGGCAACGCGCCCGGGTCGCGCTCGGCGAGAGCCTTGAAGCTCTTGCCGCCGACCGTGATGCTGTCCTCGCTGTACTCGACGACCTTGCCGAGACGGCCCAGGATCGAGTCGTACTTCAGCAAGTGGGCCAGGGTCTTGTTGTCAGTGAGGTCGTTGACACCGACGATCTCGATGTCGGCGCCCGACGCCAGGACGGCGCGGAAGAAGTTACGGCCAATACGACCGAAGCCGTTGATGCCTACCCGAACGGTCACGAGAGGAGCCCTCCCTGGCGCCGGCACTCCCGGCGCGAGTCTGCGGATTTTCGAAGGTACGCACGTCGTCGTACGTCCCTGGCACTGGTAACTCTATGGGTTACCGCTACGTGCAACCCAACCGGGTCGCCGGAGGCGGCTCCCGGGTCGATGGTCCCGTCGATCATGCCTCGCAAAGAGGCCATGAACAGGGAATATTGCAGCCTGAGCCCGCGTGGGCTCAGGCGTCGAGCATCTCCGGCGTCAGGTTGACGTCGGTCCCCGGGACGCCGAGTTCCGCGGCGCGCTTGTCGGCCATGGCGAGCAACCGCCGGATACGCCCGGCGACCGCGTCCTTGGTCATCGGAGGGTCGGCGAGCTGGCCGAGCTCCTCCAGCGACGCCTGCTTGTGCTCCAGCCGGAGCATCCCCGCGGCCCGAAGGTGCTCGGGGACGTCGTCCCCGAGGATCTCCATCGCCCGCTCCACCCGGCTGCCGGCCGCGACGGCGGCCCGCGCCGACCGGCGCAGGTTGGCGTCGTCGAAGTTCGCCAGGCGGTTCGCGGTCGCCCGGACCTCGCGCCGCATGCGGCGTTCCTCCCAGGCGAGGACGGCGTCGTGGGCGCCCAGACGGGTGAGCATCACCCCGATCGTGTCGCCGTCCCTGATCACGACACGGTCCACGCCACGCACCTCGCGCGCCTTCGACTGGACCCCCATCCGCCGGGCCGCCCCCACGAGGGCGAGCGCGGCCTCCGGGCCGGGGCAGGTGACCTCCAGCGCCGAGGACCGGCCCGGCTCGGTCAGCGACCCGTGGGCGAGAAACGCCCCCCGCCAGGCGGACTCGGCGTCGCAGGTGGCCCCGGAGACCACCTGCGGGGGCAGGCCGCGGACGGGACGGCCCCGTCCGTCCAGCAGCCCGGTCTGGCGGGCGAGGGACTCGCCCTCGCGCACGACGCGGACGACGTAACGGCTCCCCCGGCGCAGGCCGCCGGGGGCCAGCACGATGACGTCGCTGGAGTGTCCGAAGACCTCGGCGATGTCCCGGCGCAGCCGCCGCGCGGCGTTCCCGGTGTCCAGCTCGGCCTCGACCACGATCCGCCCGCCGACGATGTGCAGACCCCCTGCGAACCGCAGGGTCGCCGACACCTCCGCCTTACGGCAACACGGTTTCGTGACCTGGAGCCGGCTGAGCTCGTCCTTCACCAGAGCCGTCAGCGCCATACCGGACATCCTGCCACCGGCGGAGCGGGGCCGATGGCCGTACCCCACCTGCAGGTCGCTGTGTTCCCGCTCGGTCGTCGAAATCGTCACTGTGTCCCTCGTCGCGCTTGTCCCACTCAGTCGTAGCAGACCGGCCCCGACGACTGGCGGCGGCGCGTGGTCGCCCCGCTCAGGCGTCCCCGACAACCCCTGCGAATACGTCACGATAGGCGGCCGCGAGCCGAAGTGGGTCGTGACGCGCGGTTCCGTCGCCGAGACTGACCTGACGCATGATCAGTCGGGCCCCGAAACGGGCGGCAGCCCGTTCCAGGGAGGCGTGGTCCTCGACGGCCGTCGGATCGGCGAGGACGGCGTCCAGGCGGAGGTCCGGCGCGTACTCCCGCAGGACGTCGAGGTGGGCCTCGCAGCTGAAACCGTCGGTCTCCCCCTTCTGCTGCCCGAGGTTCATCGTCACGCACCGTCGGGCCTTGGTCGTACGGACCGCGGCCGACAGCTCGGGCACCAGCAGGTG
The DNA here is from genome assembly GCA_030837345.1 of Actinomycetota bacterium. GTDB lineage: Bacteria > Actinomycetota > Actinomycetes > Actinomycetales > Kineosporiaceae > JAUPKQ01. Next base: position 5,289 of record JAUPKQ010000068.1, read on the forward strand.
CGGCAGGACGCTCGTGAACCACGACCCGGGCCCGAGCACGACCCAGTCCGCCGCCCGGACGGCCTCCAGCGCCTCCGGGCAGGCCGGAGGCTCCTCCGGGACCAGCCTGACGGCCCCCAGACGCCCGGGGGTCCTCGCGACGGCCACCTGCCCGCGCACGGGGCGGAGGTCGTCGGGGAAGGCGGGGTCGACGCCCCGGACTGTCGCCTCGATGTCCAGGGGCACCGCGGCCATCGGCAGCACCCGGCCCCGGGCGCCGAGGAGCCGCCCGACCCAGTCCAGGCCGGTGACCGTGTCCTGGAGGAGATCCCAGAGCGTGACGATCAGGAGGTTGCCCATCGCATGGCCGTGCAGGGTGCCCGCACTGGCGAAACGGTGCTGGAGCACGTCACGCCACAATCGCCCCCACTCGCTGTCGTCACACAGGGCGGACAGGGCCATGCGCAGATCCCCCGGCGGGAGGACCCCGAGCTCCCGCCGCAGACGGCCCGAGGAGCCGCCGTCGTCCGCGACCGTCACGACGGCGGTCAGCCGCTCGGTCAGGTTCCGCAGCGCCGACAGGGACACGAACAGGCCGTGTCCTCCTCCGAGAGCCACGACCGCCGGGCCGGTCACCGGATCACTCACCTTCTGCTCCGCATCTTCCGGGACGGCTCGCCACCGGGGTCACTCGCGACCGAGGTCCCGGTGGACGGTCGACGTGTGCACGCCCGGCCCCCGCAGGAGGGCGGAGAGGGCCTCCGCCATCGCGACCGAGCGGTGCTTCCCCCCGGTGCACCCGACGCCGACCGTCAGGTAGCGCTTGTTCTCACGGACGTACCCCGGCAGCAGAGGCGCGAGGGTCGCGGCGTACCGCTCCAGGAACGCCTCGGCTCCATCGGCCGCCATCACGTAGTCGCGGACCGCGGTGTCCAGGCCCGTCCGGGGCCGCAGCTCGGGCACCCAGAAGGGGTTGGGCAGGAACCTGACGTCGGCGACGTGGTCGGCGTCCAGCGGGAGACCGTACTTGAACCCGAACGACATCACCGTCATCCGCAGAGCCGGGCCGACCGACCGGCCGAACGCCTCGGCCACCTTCGCGGCGAGCTGGTGCACGTTGAGGTAGGAGGTGTCGATGACGGTGTCGGCGCTCCCGCGCAGCTCGCGCATCAGCTCCCGCTCCCGCGCGATGCCGTCGAGCATGCGGCCGTCTCCCTGGAGCGGGTGCGGGCGGCGCACCGACTCGAACCGGCGGACCAGGGTCTCGTCGACCGCGTCGAGGAACAACAGACGGTGGCCGACACCACGCCGGTCGAACTCCGCCAGCGCGGCCCGCAGGGCCGAGAAGAACGTCCGGCCCCGGACGTCGACCGCGACGGCGAGACGGGTGACGTCGTGGCCCGCGCTCGCCGTCAGGTCGACGAGGTCCGAGATCAGCTGGGGCGGGAGGTTGTCGACGACGTACCAGCCGACGTCCTCGAGCACCTTGCCCGCCGTCGACCGCCCCGCCCCGGACATGCCGGTGATGACGAGCAGCTCCCCCGAGCCGCCCGGGGAGCCCTGGGCCGGGGCTCCTGTGGGGTGCGCCGGCCGCTCCGGATCCTCGCGATCCGGCGCTGCCGCGCCTGGGGTTGACGTCACGTCGTGTCCCTCCCCCGGCCGTCCGGCGGATGGGCCGGGGACCGGTCTCGTGCCACCTCGGGCCGGTGGCGTCACTCGATGATTTCACCGGTCGAGGTGTCCACGGCGAACGCGCCGTCCGAGCCCCGCCCGGGCGCGCCGGACAAGGCCCCGGCCACCGCCGCGGCCAGGGCCGGACCGATCCCCGGCACGGTGGCGATCTCCTCCACCGACGCGGTACGGAGCTTCTTCACCGAGCCGAACACCCGCAGCAGAGCCTTCGTGCGGGCCGGTCCGAGGCCCGGGACGTCGTCGAGCACGCTCGCCGTCATCGCCTTGCTCCGGCGGGAGCGGTGGTGGGTGATGGCGAACCGGTGAGCCTCGTCCCGCACACGTTGCAGCAGGTACAGCCCCTCGCTCGACCGGGGCAGCACGACCGGTAGATCGTCGCCGGGGAGCCAGACCTCCTCCAGTCGCTTGGCGAGGCCGCACAGCGCGACGTCGTCGACGCCGAGCTCCGCGAGGGCACGGGCCGCCGCCGCGACCTGAGGCTGGCCGCCGTCGACGACCACGAGGTTCGGGGGGTAGGCGAAACGTCGCGGCTTGCCCGTCTCCGGGTCGATCGGCGAGGCCTCGGCGACGGCGCCCGTGAGGACACCACCTGCCGGGACGCCGTCCACCGGGCCACCGCCGAGGTCGAGGTCGCCCGTGCGCTCACGCTCGTCAAGGTAGCGGCGGAAACGCCGGGTGATCACCTCGTGGACGGCCGCGACGTCGTCCTGCCCGTCCGTTCCCCGGACGACGAACCGCCGGTACTCCCCCTTGCGGGGCAGGCCGTCCTCGAAGACGACCATCGAGGCGACCACGTGGGTGCCCGCGAGGTTGGACACGTCGTAGCACTCGATCCGCAGCGGTGCCTCCGCCAGGCCGAGGGCGTCCTGGATCTCCGCGAGGGCCTTCGAGCGCGCGGTCAGGTCACCCGACCGCCGCGTCTTGTGAAGGACGAGGGCCTGCGTGGCGTTGCGGGCGACCGTGTCGAGGAGCGCCCGTTTGTCCCCACGGCGCGGCACCCGGACGACGACCCGTCCGGCGCGGTGGTCGGTCAGGAACTGCTCGATCTCCGCACGGCCCGGCGGTTCGACGGGGACGAGCACCTCGCGCGGGACGGCGCCGGCGACGGTGTCGCCGTACACCTGGAGCAGCAGCTGCTCGACGAGGTCCGCGGTCGTGACGTCCTCGACCTTCTCGACCACCCAGCCCCGCTGGCCCCGGATCCTGCCGTCGCGGACGTGGAAGACCTGGACGGCGGCCTCCAGGTCGTCGTCGGCGAGGGCGAAGACGTCGGCGTCCGTGCCGTCGGGCAGGACGACGGCGCTCTTCTCCAGCGCCTGCCGCAGCGCGACGAGGTCGTCCCGCAGCCGTGCGGCCCGTTCGTACCGCTGGTCCGCGGCGGCCTGACGCATCTCGTTCTCGACGCGCCGCACGTGACGGGCGGTCGCCCCGCCCATGAAGTCGCAGAAGTCCTGGACGAGCCGGTGGTGCTCCTCGACGGTCACCCGGCCGACGCAGGGTGCCGAGCACTTGTCGATGTACCCGAGCAGGCAGGGCCGGCCGACCTGCCCGGCACGCCGGAAGACACCGTTGCTGCACGTGCGGACGGGGAAGACCCGGAGCAGGAGGTCGACGGTCTCCCGGATCGCCCAGGCGTGGGCGTACGGACCGAAATAGCGGGTGCCCTTGCGCTTGGCGCCCCGCATCACCTGGACCCGGGGGAACTCCTCCCCGACGGTGACGGCGAGGTAGGGGTAGGACTTGTCGTCCCGGTACTTGACGTTGAACCGGGGGTCGTACTCCTTGATCCACGAGTATTCGAGCTGGAGGGCCTCGACCTCGGTCGTGACGACGGTCCACTCGACCCCGGCGGCGGTCGTGACCATCGTCTGGGTCCGCGGGTGCAGGGACGCGAGATCGGCGAAGTACGACGTGAGCCGCTGGCGCAGGTTCTTCGCCTTGCCGACGTAGATCACCCGGCCGTGGGGGTCGCGGAAGCGGTACACCCCGGGGGAAGAGGGGATGTCGCCGGTACGCGGGCGGTAGGTGGACGGATCGGGCACGGGACCAACCCTAGGCCGACGGTCGGACAGTCACCCACGGGCGTACCACCGGCGGGCGTACCTCTCTACCCGACGGGGAGCAGGTTGGCCCTCCCGCCCAGGACCTGCCGGAGGAAGCGGCCGGTGTGGCTGGTCTCCACCGTCGCCAGGTGCTCCGGCGTGCCCTCGGCGACGACGAGACCGCCTCCGGAGCCGCCCTCGGGGCCGAGATCGACCACCCAGTCCGCGCTCTTGACGACGTCGAGGTTGTGCTCGATGACGACGACCGTGTTGCCCTTGTCCACGAGGCCCTGCAACACGTGGAGCAGCTTGCTGATGTCCTCGAAGTGCAGGCCTGTCGTCGGCTCGTCGAGGACGTAGACCGTTCGCCCCGTCGAGCGCCGCTGGAGCTCACTGGCGAGCTTGACGCGCTGCGCCTCGCCGCCGGAGAGCGTGGGGGCCGACTGCCCCAGACGGACGTAGCCGAGGCCGACCTGTGCGAGCGTCGTCATGTGCCGGGCGATCGCGGGCACCGCGGCGAAGAACTCCGAGGCCTCCTCGATCGGCATGTCCAGGACGTCGGCGATCGTCCGGCCCTTGAAGTGGACCTCGAGCGTCTCGCGGTTGTACCGGGCGCCGTGGCACACCTCGCACGGGACGTAGACGTCCGGCAGGAAGTTCATCTCGATCTTGAGGGTTCCGTCACCGGAACACGCCTCGCAACGGCCTCCCTTGACGTTGAAGGAGAACCGACCGGGCTGGTACCCGCGCACCTTCGCCTCGGTCGTCCCCGCGAAGAGCCTGCGGATGTGGTCGAAGACCCCCGTGTACGTCGCCGGATTCGACCGGGGTGTCCGGCCGATCGGGCTCTGGTCGACGTGGACGACCTTGTCGAGGTGGTCCGTCCCGCGCACGGTCTTGTGCCGGCCGGGCACCTGACGGGCGCCGTTGAGCTCGTTGGCGAGCACCGTGTAGAGGATGTCGTTCACCAGCGTCGACTTGCCCGAGCCGCTGACGCCGGTCACCGCGACGAAACACCCGAGGGGGAACGACACGTCGATGCCCCGCAGGTTGTGCTCGCGAGCGCCCACGACGGTCAGCTGGCGCTCCGGGTCGGTCGGTCGCCGGACCGGCGGGACCTCGATCTCCACGCGACCCGACAGGTACCGGCCGGTGACCGAGTCCGGGTGTGTGAGCAGGCCGGCCACGGGCCCGGTGTAGACGATCTGTCCCCCGTGCTCCCCCGCGCCCGGGCCGACGTCGACGGCCCAGTCCGCCGCGCGGATCGTGTCCTCGTCGTGCTCGACGACGATCAGGGTGTTGCCGAGGTCCCGCAGACGCGTCAGGGTCTCGATCAGGCGGTGGTTGTCGCGCTGGTGCAGCCCGATGCTCGGCTCGTCGAGCACGTAGAGGACGCCGACGAGCCCTGACCCGATCTGCGTCGCCAGACGGATCCGCTGGGCCTCGCCGCCGGACAGGGTGCCGGCCGGACGGTCGAGGGAGAGGTAGTCCAGTCCGACGTCGAGGAGGAACCCGAGCCGGGCGTGGATCTCCTTGAGGACCTGTTCGGCGATCTGCCGCTCACGCGCGGTCAGCTCCAGCGCGGCGAGGAACTCGGCCGCCTCGCGCAGTGGAAGGTGGCAGACCTCCGCGATCGACCGGCCGCCGACGAGGACGGCGAGCGACTCGGGTTTCAGCCGGGTCCCGCGGCACTCGGGGCACGGGATCTCCCGCATGTATCCCTCGTACCGGTCCCGGCTCCAGTCGGACTCCGTCTCGGAGTGACGGCGCTGGACGAAGGAGATCGCCCCCTCGAAACCGGTCGAGTAGGAGCGATCCCGCCCGTACCGGTTGCGGAACTTGACGTGCACCTTGTGGTCCTGGCCGAAGAGGAGGGCCTTCTTCGCCCGCTCCGGGAGGGCCCGCCAGGGCATGTCGACCGAGAAGCCGAGCTCCTCCCCGAGGGCGGTCATCAGCCGCAGGAAGTAGTCCGACGAACCCTGCGCCCACGGCGCGATGGCGCCCTCCGCCAGGGTGGCGTCGTCGTCGGGGACGACGAGTTCCGGGTCGACCTCCAGCCGGGTCCCGATCCCCGTGCACACCGGGCAGGCACCGTACGGGTTGTTGAACGAGAACGAACGGGGTTCGATCTCGAACGACGCGAGTTGATGGTCGTTCGGGCAGGCCATGAACTCGCTGAACCGGCGTTCGCGGGCGGGGTCGTCGTCCGGCAGGTCGACGAGGTCGGCGGTGAGGATCCCCCCGGCCAGGTGCAACGCCGTCTCGACCGAGTCGGTCAGGCGTCGTTTCGCCGACGGTTTGACGACGAGCCGGTCGACGACGACGTCGATGCTGTGCTTGAGCTTCTTCTCCAGCGAGGGAGGCTCGGTCAGGGAGACGATCTCGCCGTCGACCTTCGCCCGGGCGAACCCCTTGCCCTGGAGGTCGCGGAAGAGATCGGCGTACTCGCCCTTCCGGCCCCGGACGACGGGGGCGAGGATCTGGAAGCGGGTGCCCTCGGGGAGCTCCAGCAGGCGGTCGACGATCTGCTGGGGTGTCTGCCTCGTGATCGGCTCACCACAGGTCGGGCAGTGGGGGCGGCCAGCCCGCGCCCACAACAGGCGCAGGTAGTCGTAGACCTCCGTGATCGTCCCGACCGTGGAGCGAGGGTTTCGCGAGGTGGACTTCTGGTCGATCGACACGGCCGGGGACAGGCCCTCGATGAAGTCGACGTCCGGTTTGTCCATCTGGCCGAGGAACTGACGGGCGTAGGCGGACAGCGACTCGACGTACCGGCGCTGCCCCTCGGCGAAGATGGTGTCGAAGGCGAGGGACGACTTGCCGGAGCCCGACAATCCGGTGAACACGATCAGGGCGTCACGCGGCAGGTCGAGGGAGACGTCCTTGAGGTTGTGCTCGCGGG
>JAUPKQ010000069.1 GCA_030837345.1 Actinomycetota bacterium
CGTCGTCGTCCACTCCCTGACGAAGTACCTCGGCGGCCACTCCGACGTGCTCGGCGGGTTCGTCGCGGTGGACGACGACGAACTGGCCGAGCGCATCCGGTTCCGGCAGAAGGCGGTCGGGGCCGTCCTGTCGCCGTTCGACGCCTACTTGACCTCCCGCGGCGTCAAGACGCTCGCCGTCCGGCTCGACCGGCAGTGCGACAGCGCCGAATCCCTGGCGGACCTCTTGCGGGGGCACCCCCGGGTGCGGAGGGTCCTCTACCCCGGGCTGCCCGAGCACCCCGGCCACGACATCGCCAAGAGCCAGATGACCCGGTTCGGCGGGATGCTCTCGTTCGTCCTCGCCGGGGGACGCGAGGCGGCCGAGCAGCTCGTCACCCGGACCGCGGTGTTCACCCTCGCCGAATCCCTCGGGGCCGTCGAGTCCCTGATCGAGCACCCGGCGTCAATGACCCACGCCGTCGTCTCCGGCACCGCCCTCGGTGTCGGCCCGGGGCTCGTCCGCCTGTCCGTCGGCCTGGAGACGCTCTCCGACCTCACCGAGGATCTCTGGCAGGCCCTGGACTCGCTCCCGGCGTGACGAGGGGCCGCGATCAGCGGCGGTGGGCGACGGCACGGACCACGCGGTCACCGACCGTCTGGAGCAACTGGACCAGGACGACGAGCACCACGACGGTCGCGAGCATCAGCGGGGTGTTGAACCGCTGGTAGCCGTACTTGATGGCGAAGTTGCCGAGGCCTCCGGCGCCGATCGCGCCGGCCATCGCCGAGTAGTCGACGAACATCACGAGGGTGAGCGTCGCGCCCGCGAGCAGCCCGGGCAGGGCCTCGGGCAACAGCACCTTGACGACGATGTCCTCGCTGGTCGCGCCCATCGACTGCGCGGCCTCGATCCGTCCCGGATCGACCTCCCGCAACGCCGTCTCGACAACCCGGCCGAAGAACGGCGCGCTGCCGATCGTCAGGGGGACGATCGCGGCCGTCGCGCCGAGCGACGTCCCGACGATCGCCCGCGTCACCGGCAGCAGCACGATCAGGAGGATGAGGAACGGCAGGGACCGGCCGACGTTCACCAGCAGTCCGAGGGGTGTGTAGACGAACCGGTTGGCGAGGACGCCGTCCGGGCTCGTCGCGTAGAGGAGGACGCCGATCAGCAGGCCGAGGACGAAGGTGAACAGCGCCGACATCGCGACCATGTACAGCGTCTCGGTGAACGCCTGCCACAGCAGGTCGAGGTAGTCCGTCCACGGCTCCTCGGACGCGGCGAACAGTGCGTCGTTCACGCGTGCACCTGCGTTCCGACGCCGCGCTCGGCGAGGTACCCGGCGACCGCGTCGACGTCCACGGTGGCGTCTCCCGCCGGTGTCCCGGGGCTGGAACCCGGGCTGCCCCGCAGACTCCCGGGGAGGCTCGCCCGGAGGCTGACCTGGAGGCGGCCGACCTCGGCGCCGCCGATGCGTTCGACCCCGCCGGAGCGGATCGTGACGTCGACGCCGAGGTCGCGGGCGAGCTGGCTGAGCACCGGGGACCCCGCCGTCGCGTCGGTGAACGTCAGCAGCAGGTGCCGTTCGCCGTCCGCCGCAGGGGCGGGGTCGAGCGGCAGCAGCAAGCGGCCGAGGTCGGACGACGGGTCGCCCACCCGCTCCACGAGCGGACCGGAGTCGACGACGCGGCCGTCCTCCATCAGCGCCGCCGAGGTGCAGATCGCCCGGACGACGGACATCTCGTGGGTGATCAGCACCACCGTCACCCCGAAGACGCGGTTCACCTCGCCGAGCAGGTCGAGGATCTGTTCGGACGTCTGCGAGTCCAGGGCACTCGTCGCCTCGTCGCACAGCAGGACGCGAGGGGACCCGGCGAGCGCCCGCGCGATGCCGACGCGCTGTTTCTGGCCTCCTGACAGGCGGGAGGGGTAGTCGTCGGCCCGGTCGGCGAGGCCGACGACGTCCAGGAGTTCCAGGGCCCGGGCGCGCCGCCTCGCCCGGTCGATGCCCTGGATCTCCAGGGGGAACGTGACGTTGCCGAGGACGCTGCGCGAGCTCAGCAGGTGGAAGTGCTGGAAGACCATCCCGATCCGGCGTCGTCGGCTCCGCAGGGTCGCGGCGGGCAGGGCGGTGAGGTCCTCGTCGTCGAGCAGGACCCGCCCTGACGTCGGACGCTCCAGCAGGTTGAGGCAGCGGATCAGGGTGCTCTTGCCCGCTCCGCTCCGGCCGATGATGCCGTACACCTCGCCCTGCGGGATCGCCAGGCTGACCCCCCGGAGTGCCTCGATCCGGCTGGAGCCGTGCGTGAAGGTCTTGACCAGCTCTTCCGTCCGGAACACGTCAGTGACCGCCCTCGTGGACCGGCAGCACCGAGCCGGGGTACCGCTTCGCGATGAAGTCGGCGACCTCGGGGCCTTGGAGGATCTGTGACAGCGTCTTCACCCGGGGGTCGTCCTTCAGGGCGGTCGGGACGACGAGGATGTTGGCGTACGGGTTCCCCTGGCCCTTCTCCAGGAGCAGGGCGTCCTTGGTCGGCGAGAGGCCCGCTTCGAGGGCGACGTTGCCGTTGATGAGGCCGAGGGCGGCGTCCGGGAGGGAGCGGGGGATCTGGGCCGGTTCGACCTGCTGGAACTTCAGGTGCTTCGGGTTGTCGACGATGTTCTTCTCGGTGATGGTCAGCGCGTCCGCGGAGGTGTCGCCGAACTGGTGGTCGATCTTGATCAGGCCGGCGGCCTGGAGCAGGTAGAGGCCGCGGGCGAAGTTACTGACGTTGTTCGACAACAGCACGAGGCCGCCGTCCGGGACCTGGCCGACGTTCGGGTACTTCTTCGAGTAGATGCCGTACGGCTCGACGTGAACGGTCGCCGCGACCGTCAGGTCCGTGTATCCCTTGTCCTTGGTGTCCGAGTCCAGGTACGGGACGTGCTGGAAGTAGCTGGCGTCGGCGTCGCCGTGCTCGACGACGTCGTTGCCGTTCACGCCGTCGCTCTCCTCGACGACGGTGAGCCGGACGGCGCCCTTGGCGAGGGTGTCGTTGACGTGTTTCAGGATCTCGGCGTGGGGGGCGACGGACGCGAACACGCGCAGTGGCTGGTCGGTGGCGCTGTACTTCTCGTTCGCGTCGCTGCGGTTCGCCCACACCAGGCCCCCGACGAGGATGGTGGTGGCGACCGCGGCGGCCGTCCCGATGAGGAACAGGCCACGGCGCCGGGGCCGGCGCGGCTCGTCGGTCAGGTCGGTCAGGTCGGTGAGCAGGGACGGCTTGTCGCCGCCCCTGACCTTGGCTGCGATCTTGGCGGTGAGGTCGTCGGCGATCGTGTGAACGGGCTTGTCGGTCGGCTTGTCGGGACCAGGTGTTCCGGCATCAGACATGGTGGGACAACTCCTCGTGGGCAGTCACGGGCCCCTGAATCCCCCGGGGAGGGATCCGTGAGATCAGGGGCCGTACGCTTGCGTCCCGCGGTCGCGGGACGCCGGGTCGTCACCTGGAGCACCCCGCCGCACAGGAGGGTTGCCGGTCAGCAAGCCAGGGCTTGTCGCTGACGCTCTTGACCTGACCTGCAGCTTAGACACAAGGACCGCTTCACGGCAATCCCAATCAAGTTAGTGCTGTATTCCTCACATCGCCCCGCCTTCCGGACGGACGCGCATGGGCGATCACCGCCGAACCAGCCTCGCCGGAGGCTTCGGGATCGGGGAATCAGCGTGTGCGTTCACCGTCGTTATCACGACGGTGATCGCACACACTGAGAGTGGTGGGCTGGAAGCTCTCAGTTGAACGACCTCAGGACGTGACCGTAGATGTCCTCCAGCAGGGTCAGGCCACCGTGGTAGCCGACGTAGGAGCTGCTGAGCACGAGCCGTTCCTTGAGCGGCGCGGAGACGGTGAGGAAATTGGCGCCCAGGCTCTCGGCGAGCTTCTTCTCGAAGATGCTGCCGATGATCAGAGGGCGGCCGAAGTAGTCGATCGACCGGATGTCCTCGTGGATCCGGAACCCGTC
>JAUPKQ010000070.1 GCA_030837345.1 Actinomycetota bacterium
GCCTGAGCCGATCGCCTGAGCCGATCGCCTGAGCCGATCGCCTGGGATGACCGGCGCCGAGTCCGGTCAGTAATCGGACCGCTACGGTGAGCTCATGGCGGACACGTGGACCGTGAAGGATGTTCCCTCGCTCGACGGGCGGGTCGCCGTCGTCACGGGAGCCAACACCGGGCTGGGCTACGTGACCGCGACCGTTCTGGCGGCACGCGGCGCCCGCGTGGTGCTCGCCGTGCGGAGCGAGGAGAAGGGCGAGCAGGCCGCGGCCCGGATCACCGTCAGGATCCCCCGGGCCGACGTCACGGTGCAGCGCCTCGACCTCGCCTCCTTGGAGTCGGTCCGGTCCGCCGCGGGGGATCTGGCGGAGAGGTTCCCCCGGATCGACCTGTTGATCAACAACGCGGGGGTGATGTATCCGCCCAGGACGACGACGGCCGACGGGTTCGAGCTCCAGTTCGGGACCAACCACCTGGGGCACTTCGCGTTCACCGGTCTCCTGCTGGAGCGGCTTCTTCCCGTCCCCGGCTCCAGGGTGGTCACGGTCAGCAGCGTCGCGCACCGCATCCGGGCCAGGATCCACTTCGACGACCTGAACTGGGAGCGTTCCTACAGCAGGGTGCCCGCGTACGGGCAGTCCAAGCTGGCGAACCTGATGTTCACGTACGAACTCCAGCGGCGCCTGGCCGGCCGGGGGACCACCATCGCCGTGGCCGCTCACCCTGGCGTGTCCAGCACCGAACTCGACCGCTATTTCCCCGGTCCCCTGCTCGCGGTCTCCCGCGCCGTCCAGCCTCTGGTCGTCAACAGCGCGATCATGGGTGCCCTTCCCTCCTTGCGCGCCGCGACCGACCCGTCGGTGCGAGGCGGTGAGTTCTACGGCCCGGACGGGTGGCGGGAGGTCCGTGGCCACCCCCGGCTGGTCGACGCCGTCGACCTCGCCCGCGACACCGTCGTCCAGCGGCGGTTGTGGGCCGTCTCCGAGGAGCTGACCGGAGTGACCTTCCCGGTCTGACGGCGGCCGGGCCAGGGCGTCGGCCGGCCCCTCGCCGTACGGTGGTCACCGCGGAGCCGGAGGACCTGGGTAGCGGAGGCCGCTGCCCCAGCCGATCTCCCATCCCTTCGAGGCGTCGAACCAGTCGGCGTGGGCGATCGGGAGGGCGTCGTGACGGTCGACGAGCTCCAGGAGACCGGCGAACCAGGCGACGTACTCGGGGTCGTCCACGGTGGTGTCACGGTGGGGCAGTGCTGCGATGATCAGGTCCGCGACGTCCTCCGGAGCGGTTCCCGCGGTGACTTCCCCTCCCGCGAAGGTGGTGAGATCCGCCGTCGAGTAACTGATCGTCGGGGACGTCGGGCGGGGCGCCGAGGAGACCTCGTCGGCCGGGAGCGAGGGAGCCGTGACGGTCGCCCGCCAGTACATGCCCGACGGGCTCATTCCCGGGAAGACGCGCACGCCGTGACAGCCTCGTTCGTGCAGCGCCCGGACACCGTGGAGGACCCCCCGCGGCGTCCAGCGGCTGAGCCGGCGGCGTACCTCCTGGTGGATGCCGGGGTCCAGGACGACGAGCCGGACGTCGTCGATCGCCGCGCCGGAGGTGGTGACGGCCTCGACGGCGGCGGCGATGGCGTCCCGGAGGGGCCAGCCGTAGATCCCGGCGCTGATCAGCGGGAACGCGATACTGCGCGCCCCCAGCTCCTCGGCGATCTCCAGTGATCGCCGGTAGCACGACTCCAGCAGCGAACGGTCCCGCTCGCTGGCGTTGTAGTTCGGGCCGACGGTGTGGACGACCCAGCGGGCGGGCAGGTCTCCGGCCGTCGTCCACCCCGCCTCGCCCGTGGGGAGGCCTTTCGGGAACCGGGCGATGCAGTCCCGCAGGATCGCCGGGCCACCAGCGGCGTGGATCGCGCCGTCCACACCGCCGCCTCCGCGCAGGCGATGGTTCGCGGCGTTGACGACGACGTCGACGGCCTGGGCGGTGAGGTCTCCGAGGACAGCGGTGACGACGGGCAGGGGCCTCATGGTGATTCCTTTCCGGTCTCGGTGCGGCGGGGGGAAAAGCCGGGGAGGACGGCGTCCACGACCTGTTCGGCGAAGTCCGGTCCCGCGGGCAGATCCCGGAAGAGCACCCGGAACCAGACGGCCCCGCCGAGGAGGTCGGCGAGGAGCACGGTGTCCGTCGCGGGAGCGAGCTCGCCCCGGGCTACGGCCCGCTCCCAGATCGGGGTCTCACTGCGCAGCCTGTCGGCGAGGACGTCGTGCGTGAGGGTGCGCAGGTCATCCTCCGCCGTCGCGGCGGACAGGGTCGCGCGGACGGCGGCACCGGTGTCCGGCGCACGGAGCAAGGCGATCACGGACGTCAGCACGGCGACGAGGTCGGTGCGGAGGCTGCCGGTGTCGGGGATCGCGAACTCGAGGGCCCGGGAGTGCAGGACAGCCTCCCGGACCAAGGCGGCCTTCGAGGGCCACCAGCGGTAGATCGTCGTCTTGTTGACGCCGGCCCGCTCGGCGACTCCCTCGATGGTCAGGGCGGAGTATCCGCGGTCGGTCAGCAGATCCAAGGTGGCCTGGAAGATGCCCTCCGCGTTCTTCGCTCCGCGCCGGGGCTGCCTCCGTGCCGCCTCCGGAGGCTCACTCAGGGACTCACTCACTCAGGGACCGGCTCACTCATGCGACGCAACGTAGCGTAGATCGGATCGGCCGGAGGAGGTAGCGTATGCAACGCAACGTTGCGTTGCGCATGCTACCGAATCGGGAGCCCGTCATGGTGATGCTGGGAGTGCGCGTACCGAGGGACGAGACCGTCGAGGCGACGGAGATCCTCCCCGATGTCTGGATGGTCGGCGGATACCTCAGCGACAACTTCTTCCTGGCGCAACCGTCGTCCAACGCGTATGTGCTGCGGGACGACGACGTCCTGACGATCGTCGACCCCGGCGTCCACCACACCTACCGGAAGAAAATCCTCGACCTGGTGGAGGAGTACCGCAGCAAGGGGGTGAAGAAGGTGAGAATGCTGGTGACCCAAGGGCATTTCGATCACAGCGGCAACTGTGATCTCGTGCTGCAGGCCGGGTTGCCCTGGGAGTTCCTCCTGCCGGAGGTCGAGTTCCCCACCATGAATGCCGCCGCCGATTTCCTGAACGACCTCGACGCGCTCGCGGAGTACGAGGACGTCTTTCGGACCATGTTCGTCCGCACGCCTGCCGGACCGGTTCTCCGCGGGCTGGCGTCCGTCAGCCCGTCACTGGCGAGGAGCGCGCTGCGGTCGATGGCCAACGGCGTGATGGGGAGCGGGAACGACATCGCGTGTCTGGCGACCTTGCTGCGGTCCGACCAGAAAATCACCCGCACCTTCGGCAGCGTGTCCCTCTCCGGGTGGCAGGCGGGGAGACTGTTCCTCGTCCACGACGGGTCCCATTCGCCGGGACATCTCTGCGTTTTCGACGAGCAGAACAAACTGATGATCGCGGGGGACACGACGATCGAGATCAACCCGGCGTTCTTCTACAGCTCGATGCAACGGCTTCAGGACGTCACCGGGGCGATGGCCACGATGGCGAGGGAAGGAGCGATCGAGATCGTCGTCGACGGGCACCGCTCCGCCCGGTACTTCCCCCGCGTGTTCGAGGCCTGCGGCGTCGAGCCCCTGGACCCCCTCCAACTGATCGATTTCGCCTCCGGGCGTTCCGAGTGTGAGGCCTTTCTGGCGTTTTACCACCGGTACTACCAGGCGCTCGTCCGGGGCGTCCACGAGGCCCATCGGAGGGCGGGGCGGGCGACCGTCGGGGAGATCGTGGAGGAACTGCGCGCGTCCACCGACCCGTACGTCCGGTTCAAGACGGGCATCCCCCTGACCCGGCTGCCCTCCCGGGACGACGTCCTGGTGGCGGGGGTGCTCAAGGAGGCCGGTGCCGCTCCGCTGCACGTGGAGGGCAGGATCATCGTCGACCCCGTGCCCGGGTGATCTCGTCCCCGGCCCGTGGTCACGCCTCGTCGTCACCGATCCAGCCGTGAGCCTCCGCCATCCGGGCGAGCGCGCGGCGGGCGGCGAGGATCTGCGGACCCGTCAGCCCGGGTTCCAGAAGGATGAGGATCTCGGTCACCTGGCGTTCGAAGTCCGACGGGGAGAGGAAGTCAACCAGGTCCTCGTCGGGGTCTCCCGCCAGCCGTGGCTCGGACGCGCGCCGGTGCCCAGGGAGCGGCATGAACCCCTCGACGCCGGATCTGGTCGCGATCCCGGCACCCGCGATCCCGGCACCCGCGATCCCGGGTGCTGGGATCCCGGCACCCGGGACGGCGCGCCCCGGCGTCACGAGGTGGACGGACGACGCCTTGGGGCCGCGGTCCCCGGCCTCGCGCACGAACTCGACGATCGCCCCGGGGACCATGAGGTGTTTCTCGTCGAGCAGGTCGTTGACGTGGAGGAACACGTCCTCACCACCGTCTTTCGGGGCGATGAAACCGTACCCCTTCACATGGTCGAACCGGACGATCTCACCTTGCATCACAACACCCACAGTCGCCACCCTCACCAGGATTCTCAACGGACGCCACGAGGCCCGCCGCCTCACCTCGCGGCCAGGAACCTCTGGCGCCCAGGAGCCTAGCGGAAGGTCACGTGACATCCAATGACCGGAATCCGCCGGGGGAGACAGAGGGGAGACAGGGGGGAGACCGGGGGACGAAGGGAGAAGAGGAACGGCGTCGACGACGCGAAATAGGGGAGAGCATTTACCACACCGTTGAGGCGTCGTCCGAATCGCGGGGCCCGGCGCATTCCCTGCCGGGAACGGACCGAGTCAGTCCCCGGAGGCGGCGGCCTCGGCGGGCCGCACGCGCATCACCCGCCACGCGGGAAGGAGCGTGCCCACGACGGTGAGCCCGGCGGCGAGGCCGATGACGGCCACGAAGGTCCACACCGAACCCGACGGCAGCACGGAACCGCTCTTCACCAGGCAGTACGGCACGAGGGTCACGGCGGCGGACACGCACCCGAGCAGCGAGCCGACGACCACGACCAGCCCGCTCTCCACCCCGAGCATCGTCATCACCTGGCGGCACGTCATCCCTGTCAGCCGCTGGAGCCCGAACTCCCGGCGACGGCGGCGGGTGGACGCGACGAGCTGGTTCACCACCGAGATCCCCGCGTAGCCGACGATCATCGCTACGACGGCGTAGTTGGCCGAGGCCAGCATCTGCCGTAGTTCGGAGTCGGCGGCCAGCAGGGAACCTCGGTCGTCGACCCGGGTACCGGGGATCGTGGCCGCGAAGTTGTCCAGATAGCCGCGCAGGGCGTGGGCGTCCTGCCCGTTCGCCCGGACCGTGATCTGCGGGACGAGCCTTGAGGTGATGTGCTCGGCCGCCAGTTCGGCCGGCACCAGCAGACGGGACTCCTCCGGACCGTCCTCCATCACCGCGACCACCCGCAGGGGGAGCACGGACCGGTCGCCCAGCATCACCGTGACGGCCGATCCCACCTCGGCGTGCAGTTCGAAGGCATCGGTGCTGGACAGCGCCACGCTGCGACCGGACAGGCCGGCCAGCGACCCGTCGATCACGTGTGCCGCGATGCTCTGCGCGGCGTTGCTCGCGCTGACGCCGATGACGTCACGCCTGCCGGTCCTGAGGAATCCGGTCGTGGTGACCTGGGCCGAGGCCGCCGCGACACCGGGCAGCGCCCGGACCCGCTGGACGACGGCGGCGTCGAATCCGCCGGTCGTCGAGGTGAGCACGTAGTCGGCCCGCAGGCCGCGCCGGAACACCGCCGCCGTGACGGCGTCCTCCGTCGACTGCAGGTACAAGGTGCCGGTGGCGATCCCCACCAGCAGGATCAGGGGCGTCACCGCGGAGGCGGTCCGGACCACCCTCACTCGTGAGTTGGTGACCGCCAGCCGGGTCAGCACCCCGCCCGCACGGCGCAGCGGCGGGGTGAGGAGCGACAGGAGCAGCCTGGTGGCGCCCGGTGCCAGGCAGGCGAGGCCGATCGCGAACAGGACCGACGCCGGTCCGGCGGTGCCGGCGGTCAGGGGCCCTTCCATCATCAGCCAGGTGACGAGGGCGAGGCTGATCCCCGAGGTGAGGAAGATCGTCGCCCCCACGATCCGGGCGCGGCTCAGCCAGGGTCCCTCCCCGCCGGTGGCGAGAGCTTCCGCCGGGCTGGTCCTGGCCGCCGTCCGCCCCGCCGTCCGCGCGGCCACCAGGGCCGCGGACACGGCGGTGACGGCACCGACGACCACGGGTAGCCACCCCGCGCGGAACCGGACCTGACCGGCGATCACCTCCGCGTGACCCAATGCGCGGAACAGGAGCTCGCCGAGGTAGCGACCCGGCAGGACCGAGAGCAGGACGGACAGCGCGGAGATGGCCACCGCCTCGATGAGGATCATCCGGCGTAGCTGGGCCGGGGTCGAGCCGAGGGCCCTCAGCAAGGCGATCTCCCGGTGCCGCTGCTGGAGGGACAACGCGACTGTGGAGGCGACGCCGAACATGGAGATGAGGATGGCCCAGCTGCCGAAGATGGCGGCGAGGACGCTCAGCCGTTTGCGGGTGGCGAGGGCACCGGGGTGCTCCGCCAGACCGCGAGCGTCGCCCGAGAGCACCACGGCGCCGGGGCCGCAGGTCGCCCGGACCCGGTCGAGCAGGGACGCCGGGTCGGCGCCGGGCGTGGTGATGACGGCGACGGCGTCCGCCTGGTCCGGATGCCCGGACAACCGTGCCGCGTCGATGTCGGAGAAGAACAGGGAACGGCGGCCGCCGGAGGGCTGATGATCCGGGGTGGCGATGCCGCTGACCCTGAACTGCTCGGTCCGCCCGCGCACGACCACGTCCGCCTCCTGCCCGACGCCGAGGCCGGCGTCGGTGGCGAGGGCCGCCTCCAGCACGACCTCCCCGGCACGGGCGGGCGTGCCCTCGGTGCGCAGCCGGTAGGGGGCGAGGACGGCGGTGCTCCAGGCGTGCCCCTCGCTGCGGCCCGCGTCCACGGCCTTCCCGTCGCGCAGCACGGTCGCGGGGAACGACCGGTCGACCAGGGCCGTGTCGACTCCGGGCAGCTGGGCGAGGCGGTCCGCGATCGTCGCGTCGATCCTGACCCGTTCGGGCAAGGTGGTTGACCTGTAGGTCTGACGGCCGGCGACGACGAGCGAGGCGGCGGCCAGCCGCTCGGGCGGCACCGCGGTGCGCAGCCCGCTCTCGAGCAGGCATCCGCAGGCGATGACGATGGCGGCGCCGAGGGAC
>JAUPKQ010000008.1 GCA_030837345.1 Actinomycetota bacterium
ATCCGCCCGACGAGGCGACGGATGCGATGGGTGACCCCCGTCACCAAAGCCTGTGACGCGTTGGAGGGTGGATAGGGCTGCCCCGTCAGAAAGCCGGGATCGACGCGCAGAGCGTCGGCTGCCCGGGTGAGCAGGCCGTACCGGTCCGTCCAGTCCTGTCCCGACTCCAGGCCCATCAGCTGCCGGAGACTCAGCCCGCAACGGTCGGCTACCTCGCCGGCATCGATGCCCCGGCGGGCACGCCACACCGCCAGCCGGATTCCGATCGGTTGGTTGAGCGTCCAGGAACCGTATTCGCCACCCATCACCCCATCACCTCATCAGCTGACCTTGATCACATTAGCGTGTGCGGCTGCTGTCGTGATAACGACAGTGATTGCTCACGTCGTGCGTCTCCGATCAGATAGTCAGGTCCGGTATTCGATTCCCGGTTTACGCGGAGTGCTCCTGAGGGACGATCGAGAACTCGGGTGACGGAAACGAGGAACATCCTCGGATCGGTCACCCGAGTTCGCGATCACGTGCCGACGAACCGGGTCAGCCCTTGAGGGCCGCGTCGATCTGGGTCTGGAGGCTGTCGAGGCTGGCGTTGTCCAGCCGCTTGCCGTTGAGCACGATGGTGGGGGTGCCGCCGGGCGGGAAGGCCTTGGTGAACTTCTCCGCCGAGGACGAGACCCATCCACGGAACTTGACCGACTGGACGGCCGGGGTGATCGCGGCCCGGTTCGCCCCCGCCTTCTCGGCGAGGTCGAGCAGCGTGGTGTTCGGCAGACCCGCGGTGTTCTCCTGAGGCTGGTTCGCGTACAGCGACTCGTGGAAGGCGAGAGCAGCCTGCTTGTTCCCGGTGTCGAGCACCGCCACCATCGCGTTGGTCGCCCGGGTCGAGTACTCGGTGCCCTCGGAGGCCTGGTCGAGGATCGCGACCGGGTGGAGGACAAAGTTGATCTTCTTCTCGGCGCTGTATTGCTTGAGGATCGGGCCGAACTTCTTCTCGAAGACGCCGCAGATCGGGCACATGTAGTCCGAGTAGACCTCGACCGTCACCTTCGCCGACGAGTCGCCGACAAGGAGACCGCCGTACGGGGCTCCGGCCGGAGTGAAGAGGTTCGACGGGGGGGCCGCCGCGGCGGCCTTGCGGTCGCTCTGCTGCTTGGCGAGGCTGCGGAAGGCGACCGTACCGGCGACCGCGGCGATGATCACCAGGAGGACGGCGACGGCGGCGATGATCGCCCGGTTCCGTGCGGCCTTGCGTTCGGCCTCCTCCCGGAGGGCGGCGGCCTTCTCCCGCGTGCTTTTCGCGGACCGTGCGTTGGGCATGGAACTCTCCTGCTCTGGATGACCCCCGGCGGCCGGACACCAGGGGTGACCGTGCTCCGGGGCGTGACGGGTGCCGGTCCGGGAACCGGCAGACGGGGGAAACGATGGTGGGGGAGGGGACGAACCGGCGCCGGGTCAGTCGGGGGGGTTCGTCCGGCGGGGGGCCAGCCCGAGGGCCTCGTCCGCCGAGAGAACGCCGCGGGGCCAGCGGGCGACCATCAGGGCGACCGCGAGGAACGCCGTGTCGCGGATGATGTCCTTGATGTAACCGGGGACCGGATCGTTGACCAGGGTGCCCGTGCTGCCGAAGCACCCGCAGTCGATCTCCAGGCCACGGGCCCAGGCCGCGCCGATACCCCCGAGGAACATCAGCATCATCCCGGCGAAGACCAGGGCGGCGTACCGCGTGAACAACCCGGCCAGAAGCAGCCCGGCGACCGCGAGTTCGACGACGGGCAGGGCGTACCCGAACGCGGGGACGAGGGCTTCCGGAAGGATCTGGAACGCGCGCACGCTGCGCACGGTCCCCTCCGCGTCGAGCAGCTTGGGCCAGCCGGACAGGACGAACACGCCGGCGAGGAAGAGCCGGCCCCCGGCGGTCAGCCATGGCTGCCACCGCGTGAGAAAACGGATCATCAAAACTCCAGCGACGAAGGCGGACGATGTCGGTCCGCGACCGCGTGGGTCAGGCGATCGCGGTGGACGTCGTCGGGGGTCCGCGCAGCAGGAGCGCCCCCGGCCGCCACTGCGGAGGGGGAACGGTGGACGCCGTCCGGGCTGGCCACGGACGGGACGGTCGCCGTACCGGCAGGCGCACGCCGAGCGCCAGGGCACGCAGCGCGGCCGGAAGGGTGGTCACCCGGGTGAGCGTCCCGGCGACGAGCCGGACCGCCCCGGCCGCCCCGCGCAGGAGGATCCCGCCGAGACAGGCGATGAAAGCATTCCCGGCGAGCACGGCCACCGCGATACCGACGGCGGTCAACGCCACCGAGGCGGTCGGGCCGGGGGCGAGGCTGCCGTGGGGACAGGCGGGATCCGCCTGGAGGACGGCGAACCGCAACCCCACGGAGGCGCCGCGCCCGACGGCGGGAAGACAGGCTGGCTGGGCTGACGACGCCGGGGTGGCCAGTGCGAGCACGACATGCCCCGCGACCTGCCCCGAGCCCGTGAGGACGGCGAGCCCGAGACCGTCGTCGACCAGCCGGGCCGCGCCGATCAGCAGCACGGCGAGCGCGACCCCGGCGGTCGGCCAGGACGCCGCGGGCAGGCCGGTCGTGAACAGGTGTGCCAGCAGCACCCCGGGTACTGCCACGGCCCCGACGGCGCACGCCTGCGCCGCCCGCCGGGGACCCGTTCCGCTCACGCGCACAGCGTACGCGCCGGTGAGCGGAACGGAAGGAGTCAGAACCAGGTGCCTGTCCACGGGGCTCGGGTCGTGCGGAGGATCCGGGCGAGCCGGGCGGCGGCGCCCGGGGAGTGCTCGTCGACGCGCCCGGCGAGTCCGGCCGCGTAGAGGTCCCCGGCGCCGAGGTAGACCGAGGAGAGGACGTCGACGGGGAGCGTCAGGTCGGCGTCGTCGTCCGTGCGGGTCACCGTGGCCGTGCCGTCCCCCGCGACGTCGAGCACGTAGGTGCCTGTCGCGTGGCCGAGCGGGTCGGTGACGCGGAGCGAGACCCGTCCCGGGCACTCGTAGGTGCGGGCGGCCAGGGCGGCGGCCGGGTCGAGCAGCCTGATCCAGAGGAAGTCGGCCGAGGCGGTGCGGCGGGCGGCGCGGGCGTCGACCAGCAGTCCCGGCAGGGGGTCGTCGACGGGACGGTCCTCGGCCCGCACCGTGGCGACGAGGTCGAGGCTCGCGAAGAACGACCACAAGGCGGTGCGGGCGCCTCCGGTCGCGGCCTGGAGGTCGCCGACCACGATGGTCGCCATGGCGTCGACACCGTGCCCGTTCTCCTTCCACGTGTAGAAGGCGTAACCGGACGGCGTGCCGTCGTCCTCGCGGTGGAGGACGCACGCTTGCGGGACGACGGGGTCACCGGGCCAGCGGGTGATCTCACAGGTGACGTCCCACCACCAGGGCTCCCGGTCCATCGCGCCGGGGAGGCGGGCGGCCTCGAACACCGCCGGGGCGAGGTGACGGACCTCCGAGGGGTCGACCACCTCGGTGCGCCCGCCTGCCCCCGCGCGGGGCCGGGGCACGGTACGGCGGACGTCGAGATGCCAGGTGGCCGTCTCGGTCGCGGGCCCGAAACCGAACCTGCCGTAGATCACCGACTCGGCGGCGATCAGGACGGCGGCAGGCAGCCCCCGGGCCGCCGCGTCGGTGAGATCCTTCGTGATCATCGCGCTGAGGATGCCCCGGCGGCGATGGGTCGGGCGGACGGTGACCGAGCTGACGGCGTTCGCCGGCAGGAGGGCGCCGCCGGGCAGGGTGACCCGGGTCTCCCACGATCGGTAGGTGCCGACGATCCGCTCCCCGTCGAAGGTGCCGAGCAGCCGGTGGTCCACCCCCGCCGAGCGCCGGAAGTCCCGGCGCTCGGCGGTGTGCCGGACGGGGTTGGAGAACACGAGGCTCACCTGCGCCATGAAGGCGTCGAGCGCGGCGGGGTCGTCGGGGTCGACCTCGCGCAGCGTGAGCGGGTCGGGCAGCGGTGCGGGCAGGGTCGACGCCATGGTGGCGACGGTAGCCGGACCTTTCCGGGGCGGGCATCCCGTTTTCCCTCGGGGCGGGGGCCACGGCGGGGGCCACGGCGGGGGGC
>JAUPKQ010000071.1 GCA_030837345.1 Actinomycetota bacterium
CTCCTGACCGGTGTCGTGCCGGCCGCGGACATCGAGCGGCTCTGGACGGCGATCGAGGCGCGGCCCGGGATCGAGGTGACCGTCGACCTCGGGGCCCGGACGGCGTCCGCCGGTGACCTGACGGTGTCCTTCGAGGTCGATGACTACACGCGCTGGCGCCTGATGGAGGGCCTTGACGACATCGGCCTGACCCTCCAGCACGTCACCGAGATCGACGCCTTCGAGGCGCGGCGCCAGTCCTGGTTCCCCACCACGCTGCCCGCTCGCTGACGGGACTTCGGTGGCGGGAATCCCCGTGGGGACAGGGATTCCCCGCCACCGATTC
Source organism: Actinomycetota bacterium (assembly GCA_030837345.1). Classification (GTDB taxonomy): domain Bacteria; phylum Actinomycetota; class Actinomycetes; order Actinomycetales; family Kineosporiaceae; genus JAUPKQ01. Next base: position 326 of record JAUPKQ010000071.1, read on the forward strand.
CGGCCAATTCCTAAGGTCGGTACGGGCTTGTGCCGAAACCCTTGCGACACAAGGGGTTCAACGTGGTCGATGTTGGACTACCGCAGATCAGGCGGCATAACGTCTGGCCCGATGTCGAGCGTCGCTCGACCCGCGCACCGGAGGAATCAGTGAACAAGGCAGAGCTCGTCGCGGCTTTGGAGGGCCGCCTGGGCAGCAGGAAGGCGGCCGTCGAGGCGCTGGAAGCGGTCGTGGAAACGATCACCCGTACCGTCGCCCGTGGCGAGAAGGTCGCCGTCACGGGGTTCGGCTCCTTCGAGAAGGTCGTCAGGGGACCGCGCGTCGGACGGAACCCGCGCACGGGTGAGAGCGTGAAAATCAAGAAGACGTCCGTCCCCCGGTTCCGCCCCGGGACGGCGTTCAAGGCCTACGTCGCCGATCCGCGGACCCTGCCCAAGGTGGCCGGTACCACCGCTCGCGCGGCTGCCCGCGCCACCGCCGCTCCGGCGAGGGCCGCGAAGGCCGCTCCGGCAAAGGCGGCGAAGGCCGCCCCCGCGAAGACGGCGAAGACGGCGAAGGCCGCCCCCGCGAAGGCGGCTCCGGCGAAGGCGGCGAAGGCCGCGAAGGCCGCTCCCGCGAAGACGGTGAAGGCCGCTCCCGCGAGGACCGCGCCGAGGAAGGCCGTGAAGACCGGGGTCCCCGCCCCGACGCCCGCCCGCCGCGCCACCGCGGCCACGACCCCCAGGATTCCCGCCAGGCGTGCCCCCAAGAAGGGCTGACGACCTGGTCTCCCCGCCCGCGACCGCGGGCGGGGACGGGGCGGAGGGGCGCGACGCCACCCGCCGATTGGGGGAGGAAGGCCCTGGTGCGTCAGGATGTCCACCATGAGCGACGTCCTGACCGTCCACGGCGGAAGTCCACTGAAGGGGATCATCTCCGTTCGTGGCGCGAAGAACTTCGTGTCCAAAGCGATGGTCGCGGCCCTGCTCGGCGAGCAGCCCAGCCGTCTCACCAATGTCCCGGAGATCCGTGATGTCACGGTCGTCACCGGTCTGCTCGAGTTGCACGGTGTGCAGGTCGACCACGGCGACCCGTCGTCCGGTGTCCTCGACCTCGACCCGAGCAACGTCGAACTCGCCCACGTCGCGGACATCGACGCCCACGCGGGGTCCAGCCGCATCCCGATCCTGTTCTGCGGGCCCCTGCTCCACCGGCTCGGGGAGGCCTTCATCCCCGACCTCGGCGGTTGCCGGATCGGGGACCGGCCCATCAACTACCACCTCGACGTGCTGCGGCAGTTCGGCGCGGTCGTCGAGAAGACGGCGCACGGTATCCGCCTGAGCGCCCCGCAACGGCTCCAGGGCACCAAGCTCCAGCTGCCGTATCCGAGCGTCGGAACGACCGAGCAGGTGCTGCTGACGGCGGTCCGCGCCGAGGGTGTCACCGAGCTGCGGAACGCCGCGGTCGAGCCCGAGATCCTCGACCTGATCGCCGTCCTGCAGAAGATGGGCGCCATCATCAGCGTCGACACCGACCGGGCCATCAGGATCGAGGGTGTCGACCTGCTCGGCGGGTTCACCCACCGGGCCCTCCCCGACCGCATCGAGGCCGCCTCCTGGGCCTGCGCGGCCCTCGCCACCGGTGGCGACATCACCGTCCTGGGCGCCCACCAGCTCGAGATGATGACCTTCCTCAACGTCTTCCGGAAGGTCGGGGGCGAACTGGACATCAGCGCCGACGGGATCCGCTTCAGCCACCCCGGCGGGACCCTCCGGTCCCTGGTCCTGGAGACCGCCGTCCACCCGGGGTTCATGACCGACTGGCAGCAGCCCCTCCTCGTCGCCCTCACCCAGGCCGAGGGCCTGTCGATCGTCCACGAGACCGTCTACGAGAACCGGTTCGGATTCACCCAGGCCCTGCGGGACATGGGCGCCAAGATCCAGCTCTACCGTGAGTGCCTCGGCGGCCTTCCGTGCCGGTTCGGGGCGCGGAACTTCCAGCACTCCGCCGTCGTCTCCGGCCCGGTGACGCTCCACGGCGCCGACATCACGGTCCCCGACCTGCGGGGCGGGTTCAGCCACCTGATCGCGGCGCTCGCCGCCGACGGCGTCTCCCGGGTCAGGGGCATCGACCTGATCGACCGTGGCTACGAACACGTCCAGGCCAAGCTCGACGCGCTGGGCGCGCGGTACGACCGCGACTGACGGTTCCCACCGGGAGTTCAGTCGGGGACTCCCCCTCCCGATGACTTCGGGGAGGGCCGGTCGTGGATGGGCCGGGACCGAACGGGCGAGGGCCGGGAGCCGTGTCATGGAGGCCAGCACGGAGCGGCCTGTGGTGGCTCTCGTGACGGGGATCGGCGCCTATCACGTCGGGGTGATCGACGGCGCCGCCCGGGTCCTCGCCGAAAGGGGTGTCCCCCTGCTGGTCGTGGCGGTCGACACCTTCGAGTCGGACCGTACGCCGGAGGTCGTCCTCGACCTTCTCCGTGACCCCGGCACCCGGGGCGTGATCGCCCTGGCGGACGCCGCGGTGTTCCAGCGGGCGGATCTTCCGGTGGCCCTGAGGGGGAGCGGTCTTCCCGTCGTGACTCTCGGTATCAAGTTCGGCGACTTCCCGTGCGTCGTCGGGGACAACGCCGCGGGGATGAAGGCCCTGATGGTCCACCTCCTCGACGACTGCGGGGCCCGTCGGCTCGTCCTTGTCCGGGGGACGACCGGTCACCGCGACTCCCTGGAACGGGAGCGGGTCTTCCGGCAGGAGTGCGCGAAACGGGGCGTCGCAGTCGACGAGGACAGGGTGATCGAAGGGCAGTTCCGGGCGAAGCCGACCTACGACGCGCTCCGGCAGCTGCTGTCGGAGGGAGTGGACGTCGACGCCGTCGTCGCGCTCAACGACCCGTCCGCCTTCGGGGCCTTGTCGGCCCTGACCGATCACGGGCTCGACGTCCCCCACGACGTCCTGCTGAGCGGGTTCGACGACATCCCCGAGGCCCGCTCCGGCTGGCCGCCCCTGACGACGGTCGACCAGCGGCTGGGGGAGCAGGGGGCGGAGGCGGCGATCCGGCTCCTCGCGTTGATCGAGGGGAGGGCCGCGACCGACCTCAGCGTGCCGTCCCGCCTCGTCGTCCGCGCCTCGACGTCGCGGGAGGACGTGACGACGGAGGAGATCCTGTCCTCCGCCCGCTCGCTCCAGGCGCGGGTGACGCAACAGGAGCTCGCCGTCCAGATCAGCTGGGACATGGCGAACTGCCACACCCTCGACGACGTCATCACGGCCCTGGAGCCGTGTCTCACCCAGATCGGGGTCCGCCGGTGCTTCGTCGCGATCACCCCCCAGCCGGGGTCCTCGCCGTTCGAGGAGGACGGCGCTCCCGGCGAGGCCGTCGCGAACCGGACCGTGCTGGTCTTCGCCTTCAGGGACGGCCGCACCGATCCGGTGACGGGAGAGGTGTTCCGGCGTCACGAGGTCCTCCCGTCGTCCCTCCACCGGGAGTTCGACGAGGGACCGCTGCTCCTGCAACCGATCTCCGTCGAGGGCCGGGAACGGGGACATCTCCTCTACGAGATCAACAGTGAGCGGCACGTGCTGACGGAGGCGCTGCGCATCGAGCTTCCCCGGACCCTGGAGATGGTCTTCAGCTCCCAGGAGATGAAGGATCACGCCGCGGTGCTGGAGCGGCTGGTCGTGCGGAGGACACGCGAACTCGAGCGGGTGAACGCGGAGCTGCGAAGGTCGGTGATGCGGGACGGCCTGACCGGGATCTTCAACCGGAGGGCCTTCGAGAGCTTCCTGGAGGAGGCCTTCGACCCGGTGACCGGGACGGGGCGGCAGCTGGCCCTGTTGATGATCGACGTCGACCAGTTCAAGGCGTTCAACGACCGGTACGGGCATCTCGCCGGCGACGAGGTCCTGAGGACCGTCGCCTCCTGCCTGGAGCAGGCGGTGCGATCAGACCGGGACCTGGCCTGCCGGTACGGGGGCGAGGAGTTCGCCGTCATCCTCTGGGACTCGGGTGTCGAAGGGGCTCTGGCGCTGGGGCGACGCTTTCGTGACCTCCTGGCGGCGGCGGCGATCGCCCACGACGTCTCCACGGTCGCGAGTGTCCTCACGGCGAGCGCGGGGGCGGCGGCGATGACCGTCCTGCCGGGGTTCGACCCGGCGGTCCTCATCGCCTCCGCGGATCAGGCGCTGTACCGGGCGAAGACCGAGGGACGCGACAGGATCGGTGTGGCGGACGGCGCCCACGGGAGCCTTCGCGGGCAGACCCGCGGGTCAGGGACGCGAAGGGTCGGCGGGGACGACGCCGACGGAACCCAGGGCCATGCCCGACACCCGCGCGTCCTTCCCGCTCCCCGCGACGGTGATGCTGAGTCGCTGCCCGGCCCGCACCAGGCGGAACGGTGAGGTTTCCAGGGCGGTGGCATCGAAGGGGAGCAGCTCACCGTCGTCCGTGACGACGTGGCCGCTGCGGGTGTCCGGGTCGAACCGGTGCACGGTGGCCTGCACGCGGTCAGGATAACCCAGGCACCCGGGGCCCGGGTGCCCGGGGCCCGCCGCCTGTGCCGGTGCCGTTCGCGCGGAGGGTCCCGGCGGTCCGTCGGCCGACGCCGAGGCCGAGCGCCGTCCGGAGGTCGTCGGGAGTGTCGACGTCCTGGCGCAGACGTGGCAGGACGATCTCGACCCGGACGGCGCCCCGCCTGACGTGGGCGACGAGCGATCCCGGGCCGAACGCGGGGTCGAGGTCGGCCGCGCCCCGGGCCGCGAGGAGCACCGTGCCGGTCCCGGCGGCGTCGGGAACGGCCGCCATCGACGCCGCCGGACGGTCCCTCAGCGTGTCGTGGACGGCGGACAGGCCGTCGGTGAGGTCCTCGGGTCGCAGGGCCGGGAGATCCCCGAGGAGGACGGCGACCGGTCCGGGACCGGCCGCGGCCACGCCGTCCCGCACGGCGGCGACGAGCCCGTCCCCGGGACCTGACTCCCCGACGACGTCCGCGCCCGCGGAGGCGGCCTCGGCGGCGGTCCCGGGGTCGGCGGTGACCACGACGGTCCGTGAGACGACGGGACAGGCGAGGACGGCGGTCAACGTGTCCGCCGCGAGGGCCCGGGCGAGCTCCGGGCCTGCTTCGAGCCGTGACTTCGCCGACGGGCCCCCCTTGAGGGGCAAGACGATGGTCCACCTCACCGGGCGATCCTGCCAGGCGTCGGCTGAGCGCCTCGACACATGGCTCCGACCTCGGCATGATGCCTCCGCCGGACCTTGCCGGCCATGTACTCGCCGTGCACCCGCCTCCGTGAGCGCCCTGCAGAGAGAAGCCTGTGACACCACCTCGCTCGTTGAGTCCCTCCTACAGGCTGGCCGAACGGATCGTCCGCCCCCCGCTGACGCATCTCACCCGCCGCGACTGGCGGGGAGTGGATCACCTACCGAAGGACGGCGGGTTCGTCGTCTGCTGCAACCACCTCTCCTACCTCGACCCGTTCACGCTGGCGCACTTCCTCTTCGACGGCGGAAGCCCGCCGCGCTTCCTCGCCAAGGACTCGTTGTTCCGGATCCCGCTGTTGGGACGGATCGTCCGGGGAGCCGGGCAGATCCCCGTCTTTCGCGACTCGGTCGACGCGGGCAAGGCCTTCTCCGCCGCCGTCACCGCCGTGGAGGCGGGGGAGTGCGTCGTGGTGTACCCGGAGGCGACCCTCACCCGTGACCCGGACCTGTGGCCGATGGCCGGCAAGTCCGGGGCCGCGCGGATCGCGCTGATGACCGGGGCACCCGTGATCCCCGTGGCCCAGTGGGGGGTCCAGGAGATCTTCCCCCCGTACGGGAAACACCTCCACCTGCTGCCCCGCAAGGTCGTGCACGTGTGGGCGGGTCCCCCGGTCGACCTGTCCCGTTTCGCGTCCCCGCGCCTCGACGCCCCCACGCTCCGCGACGCCACCGGCACGATCCTGGACGCCGTCACCGGCCTCCTCGAAGGCATCCGCGGGGAGCCGAGACCCGCCCGGCGGTGGGACCCCCGCCGTCACGGCCCGGAGAGGGCCTGATCGAGATCCGCAGCAGGTTCTCGGGGACACCGGCCGGTTCGCCGGGGATCAGCGACACGTCGGCCCCGGGTGGGGAGGGTGTCCGGCCGGAGTAGGGGTAGCCTCGCGGTCGATGAACGAGCCAACGCCCTCGCCCAGGACCCGGGTCGCCGTCGTGTTCGGCGGACGCTCGGGGGAACACGCGATCAGCTGTGTCACCGCCTCCAGCGTCCTGCGCGCCATTGACCGTACCGTCTACGACGTCGTGCCGATCGGGATCACCCGCGCCGGCCGGTGGGTCCTCGCCGCTGACGACCCGGACCGCTGGCAGCTGGCCGACGGGAAGCTTCCCGAGGTCGGTGAGGCGGAGGGGCCGACGGTGCTCGTCCCGCTCGACACGACGACCCGGGCGATCACGGTCCTCGAACCCGGGGAGGTGCCCCGGGCGTTCGCCGACGTCGATGTCGTCCTGCCGCTGCTGCACGGGCCCTACGGCGAGGACGGCACCCTGCAGGGAATGTTCGAACTCGCCGATGTCCCCTATGTCGGGTCGGGGGTCCTCGCGAGCGCGGCCTGCATGGACAAGCACTACATGAAGGTCATCCTCGCCGGTGCCGGGATTCCCGTCGGGCCGTACGTCGTCGTGCAGGCCCGCCGGTGGGAGCGCCAGCCCGACGAGGTCCGGGCGGACGTCGAGGAGCTGGGCTGGCCCGTCTTCGTCAAGCCGGCGAGGGCCGGGTCGAGCCTCGGGATCACCAAGGTCCACGGTCCGGCCGACCTCGACCAGGCCATCGAGGCCGCGCGGAGGCACGATCCCAAGGTGGTGGTCGAGGCGGCGATCGCCGGGCGCGAGATCGAGTGCGCCGTCCTGGAGTCACCCGACGGGGGTGCTCCGGCGACCAGTCTCCCCGGGGAGATCCTCGTCGGGAGCGACCACGATTTCTACGACTTCGAGGCGAAGTACCTCGCCGAGGGAACCGTCGGTCTCACCTGTCCCGCCGAGCTCACCGACGTCCAGGTGCACCGGATCCGGGAGGTGGCCGCACGGGCCTTCGAGGCCTTCGGCTGTGAGGGCCTCGCCCGTGTCGACTTCTTCCTCGACGGCGACGAGGTCATCGTCAACGAGATCAACACTCTCCCGGGCTTCACCCCGGTCTCGATGTATCCCCGGATGTGGCAGGCCACCGGACTCGGCTACCCCGAGCTGGTCGACCGCCTGCTGCGGCTCGCCCTCAACCGGAGGACCGGCCTGCGCTGACGGCGCGGGGACGCCGTCCCGGCGCCTCCGGCGGGCCCCGCGGGTCCGGTGGGAACGGTTCTGCGGACCGGTGCTCCCGCCGGACCCCTCCTCGCGGGGATCCCCGTGCCCGGTGCCGTCAGTAGTGGACGACCGTGCAGGTCAGGGTCCGGACGATTCCCTGGATCTCCTGGATCCTGGAGATCACCATCTGGCCGAGTTCGTCGATGGTGACGGCCTCGACCAGTGCGATCACGTCGTACGGGCCGGTGACGTGCTCGGCGAGGGTCACACCGGCGACCTGTCTGATCGCGATGGCCACCTCCGACGACCTACCCACGTCTGTCTGGATGAGGACATACGCCTGGACCACCGAGGCCTCCCTGTCTGCTGCCGGCCAGGGCCGGCGGGGTTCCCCCGACGGCAGAGCCGCCCTGACCCTCCGGAGCGGTCACGCTACCGTGTCGTTCGTGCGCCCGGTCAGCCCGGTCTGCGGGAACGGACGTCGAGGCGCGTGGGGGTGTTCCATGAAGGATGACGTGTCCTTGGCCGACGTGGGGGAGGACTCCCTCATCGCCTCGATCGTCGCGCGGTTCACGGTCGCTCCGGCGGCACCACCGGTCGCCGGCCCCGCCCGCCCATCCATGATCAATATTGGCCCCGGTGACGACGCGGCCGTGCTCGATCTTCCCGGACAGGTCGTCGTGTCCACCGACACGGTCGTCGAGGGCTACGACTTCCTCCGCACCTGGTCGAGCCCCCAGGACGTCGGCGTGAAGGTCGCCGCGCAGAACCTCGCCGACATCGCCGCGATGGGGGCGCGGCCGATGGCCCTGCTGGTGAGCCTCGCCGCCCCCGGCGACCTTCCGGCCATCTGGGCGACCCGTCTCGCCGACGGCCTCAACGACGAATGCCACCGGGCCGGGGCCCGCGTCGTCGGCGGTGACATCTCCCAGGCCGTGGAGGTCGTCATCACCGGGACGGCCCTCGGCGTCCTGGAACGACCCGCGGTCCGCCGGGACGGCGCCCGCCCGGGTGATGTCGTCGCGGTCTCCGGATCCCTCGGGAGCTCCGCGGCCGGGCTGGCGCTGCTGATGGGGCATCTCGTCCCGGACGCCTCGGCACCGCCGTTCGTCACATCCCTCGTCGAGGCCCATCTCGCACCGCGTCCGCCGTACCGGGCCGGTGCCGAGGCGTCCCTCGCCGGGGCCAGCGCCATGATCGATACCAGTGACGGGCTGCTGCGGGACGCGGCCCGGATCGCCGTCGCGTCCGGTGTCCGGATCGATCTCGACTCCGGCGTGCTCGTCCCACCGGACGATCTGCGTCTCGCCGCCGAGATGCTCGGCCGCCCCGACGAGGCCCGCGGCTGGGTCCTCACCGGCGGTGAGGACCACGCGATGCTGGCGTGCTTCCCGCCGGGGTCCGTGCTGCCGGCGTCTTTCCGGGCGATCGGCCGGGTCCTCGACCGGGGGGACGGGCCGGCGCGGGCGGTGGTTGACGGCGTCCCGTGGGGCGGCAGCCAGGGCTGGGTCCACTTCCGCGACGGAGCCTGATCCCGTCGTCCGGCTCCCGGGGAGCCCCGGACACAGCTGCGCGCGCCAGGCCGAGAACCTGGCGCGCTCACCCGGGGTGAGGATGTGCTCAGCGAGTGACCTTGCCAGCCTTCAGGCAGGAGGTGCAGACGTTGAGCCGCTTCGGCGTCGCCCCGACGATCGCACGAACCCGCTGGATGTTGGGGTTCCAGCGCCGCTTGGTGCGACGGTGCGAGTGCGAGATGTTGTGACCGAAGCCCGGTCCCTTGCCGCAGACATCACAATTGGCAGCCACGGGAAGAACTCCTGACACTCTTCAACGGAGCGGACGTACGGCATCCGCCTGGGGGATTTGGGCACGAACGCCCGGCGCCCGACTCGGGCAACCGGGCCAGCGTATCCGACCTTCGGGTCCGGGCCCAAACCAGCCCCCGACCGGCCCTGTGGACGACGCCGTTGTCCACAGGGCTCCTGAAGGCCGTCCGGCCGCCGGGCCGCCGAGGGTTTAGCCTGCGAGGAGTCCCGCAGGAGGCAGGTGCACGTGCATGATCGAGGTTCTCGACGCCCGGACCGCCCGGCGGTGGGCCGTCAGCGCGCTCGCGGCCCTCGGCCAGGCCCGGGAGGAGATCGATGCGCTCAACGTGTATCCCGTGCCCGACGGTGACACCGGTACGAACCTCTACCTGACGCTCGAGGCCGCCTGTGCCTCCGCCCTCGTCCTCCCCGCGGACGCCGGGCTGCGGGCCGCGTCGGACGCCTTCGCCCGCGGCGCCCTCCTCGGTGCCCGGGGCAACTCGGGGATCATCGCGGCCCAGTTCCTGCGCGGGTGGGCCGACGAACTCGGTGAGACCGAGGTCGTCGACGCCGACGTCGCCAAACGCGCCGTCCTGCGGGCCGACGAACAAGCCTGGCAGGCGGTGGCCCGGCCGGTCGAAGGCACGATCCTCTCCGTGAGCCGGGCCGCGGCCCAGGCGGCCGCGAACGCCGGAAGCCTCCTCGCGGACGTCGTCTCGGCCGCTGCCGAGGCCGCCCGTACGGCTCTCCGGCGCACCCCGGAACAACTCGACGTCCTGCGGCGCGCCGGGGTCGTCGACGCCGGGGGGAGAGGCCTGGTCGTCCTGCTCGACACCCTGGAGTCCCTCGTCCTGGGGCGCTCGTCGCGCCGGACGTCAAGACGCCACCGCGACGAGCCGTTGCCGGCCGCCGACCTCTCGGCGTGCGGGCCGGAGCCGGACGCCCCCGAGCCCGCCTACGAGGTGATGTACCTCCTCGACGCCGCGGGCGACCGCCTCCCCGCCCTGCGTGAACGCCTCGCCTCGCTCGGTGACTCCCTCGCCGTCGTCGGTGGCGCCGGCCTGTGGCACGTCCATGTCCACGTGGATGATCCGGGCGCGGCCGTCGAGGCGGGGATCGAGGCGGGGCGTCCCCGGCAGATCCGGATCACCAACTTCACCGCGTCGCGGGCCGCCCGGACCCGGCCCAAGGCGTCGGTCGGGCTCGTCGCCTGCGCGGCGGGGCCCGGCCTGGCCTCGCTGTTCGAGCATGCCGGGGCGGTGATCGTCCGGCACACGACGGGACGGCGCCCCTCGACCGGTGAGCTCCTCGCCGCGATCCACCGGACGCACGCCGACGCCGTGGTCGTGCTGCCCAACGACTCCGACACCCTGTCGGTCGCCCGGGCGGCCGCCGAGGCCGCCCGGGAGACGGGTCTGCGGGTGAGTGTTCTGCCGACGACGGCGCAGGTGCACGGTCTCGCGGCGGCCGCGGTCCACGACCCCGCCCGGGAGCTCGACGACGACCTGGTCCGCATGTCCGCCGCGGCGGGCGCGACACGGGACGGCGCGGTGACGATCGCGGTGCGTGACGCCATCACCGTCGCCGGGATTTGCCGGGCCGGTGATGTCCTCGGCGTGGTCCAGAGCGATTTCACGGTCGTCGGCTCCGACCTCGCCGACGTCGCGGGCGAGGTCCTCGACCGGTTGCTCTCGGGCGGCGGTGAACTCGTCACCCTCGTCACGGGCGAGGACGTCCCCGCCGGGCTGGCCCCGGCCGTCGCGGACCGGCTGCGGCGGTCACATCCGGAGGTCGAGGTGTCGGTGCTGGACGGCGGCCAGCCGCGTTACCCCCTGTTGATCGCTGTCGAGTAGCCCGTGGGAGGAGAGCGTCACGAACGAGGTGGAGGTGGGCGTCACGAACCCGCTGGACGAACCGCTGGCGAAGGGGGTGCTGCGAGGACCGGCGGCCAAGAAGATCTCCAAGGCCTTCGGTGTCGTCACTGTCGGTGATCTCTTGCGGCACTATCCGCGCCGTTACCAGGAATGGGCGGCTCTCACCCCGATCGCGGACCTTCCCGTCGGCGAGCAGGTGACGATCTTCGCCGAGGTCGAGCGGGCCAGCGTGCGCCAGATGCGCAGCCGCCGGGGCTCGTTGTTGTCGGTGCAGGTGACCGACGGACACGACCGCCTCGACCTGACGTTCTTCCAGGGCCACAAGATGCGTCACCTGCTCACCGAGGGGCAGCGGGCGCTCTTCTCGGGCACCGTCGACGTCTACCGGGGGCGCAAGCAGCTCACCCATCCCTCGGTGGTCCTCGCGGACGGCGAGGACGACGACGAGTTCACCGCCACGACCGGGCGGCCGATGCCGATCTATCCCGCGACGAAGGATGTCGACAGCGAGGTCGTCCGGCGCTCCGTGAAGATCGTGCTCGACGTCCTCGGCGACGTGCCGGACCCGCTCCCCGACGACCTCCGGCGCCGGCACGGCCTCCTGCCCCTGACGGACGCCCTCCACCGGCTCCACCGTCCGAAGGACGCCTCCGACTGGCAGGAGGCCCAGCGCCGGCTGCGGTTCGAGGAGGCCTTCGTCCTGCAGGCCGTCCTCGCCCGGCGCCGTGCCGCGGACGGTGCCCGGGTGGCGGCTCCTCGCGTGCCCCGGCCGGACGGCGTCCTCGCGGCCTTCGACGCGATGCTGCCCTTCACCCTGACTCCCGGGCAGCTCGCCGTCTCGGCCGAGATCGCGGAGGACCTCGCCCGCGGGCACCCGATGCACCGGCTGCTCCAGGGGGAGGTCGGCTCCGGGAAGACCGTCGTCGCCCTGCGGGCGATGCTCGCCGTCGTCGACAGCGGTGGGCAGGCCGCCCTGCTCGCGCCCACGGAGGTCCTCGCCACCCAGCACCACCGTTCGATCACGGCGATGCTGGGGCCGCTCGCCCAGCGGGGGATGCTCGGCGGCGACGACCGGGGGACCAGGGTCGAGCTCCTCACCGGGTCGATGCCGGCGTCCGCCCGCCGGCGGGCCCTGCTCGACGTCGTCAGCGGTGAGGCCGGGATCGTCGTCGGGACGCACGCCCTCCTCCAGGACACCGTGGAGTTCAACGACCTCGGGCTCGTCGTCGTCGACGAGCAGCACCGGTTCGGGGTCGAGCAGCGGGACGCGCTGCGCGCCAAGGGCCGCACCACCCCCCACCTGCTCGTGATGACGGCGACGCCGATCCCCCGCACCGTCGCGATGACCGTCTTCGGCGATCTCGAGACCTCGACGCTCCGGGAGCTGCCCCGCGGCAGGTCGCCGATCGCGACGCACGTCGTCCACATCGCCGAGCGGCCCGCCTGGTACGACCGCACCTGGGACCGCCTGGCCGAGGAGGTCGCCGCCGGTCACCAGGCGTACGTCGTCTGCCCGCGCATCGACGCCGACCCCACCCCCACCGCCGGGGATGGTGACGGTGACCCCACCGCCGGGGACGACGGGCTCCCGGATGACGCCGGTTCGGCCGGGCGCCGTCCGCCCCGCGCCGTCGTCGAGGTCGTCGAGGAACTCCGCGCGAAACCGGCCCTGGCCGGGCTGCGGATCGAGGTCCTGCACGGCCGGCTCGCACCGGACGACCGCGACGCGACGATGCGTGCCTTCGCCGCCGGCGAGGTCCACGTCCTCGTCGCGACGACGGTGATCGAGGTCGGCGTGGATGTCCCCAACGCCACCGTCATGATCATCATGGACGCGGATCGGTTCGGGGTGTCGCAGCTCCACCAGTTGCGCGGCAGGGTCGGCCGGGGGAGCGCCCCCGGCCTGTGCCTGCTGCTCACCGCCGTCGAACCGGAGGCTCCCGCACGCGCCCGTCTCGACGCCGTCGCCGCGACGAACGACGGTTTCGAACTCGCCCGGGTCGACCTCGAACAACGCCGGGAGGGCGACGTCCTCGGGGCGAAGCAGTCGGGGCGGGCGTCGTCGCTCCGGTTGCTGCGGGTCCTCCAGCACGAGAAGGTGATCGAGGTCGCGCGGCAGGAGGCCGTCGACCTCGTCGCCGCCGACCCCGAGCTGGCGGAGCATCCGCTGCTCCGCCGTGCCCTGGAGGATCTCGTCGACGCCGAGCAGGAGGA
>JAUPKQ010000009.1 GCA_030837345.1 Actinomycetota bacterium
ACTGACGCGTCGTCGACGCGTCGACCTGGGTGAACTTCTCGAACAGGGAGCCGAGCTTGTCCGGCGGGACGCCGATCCCGGTGTCCGTGACGGAGAACCGCAGCAGGACCGGGCCGCCGGGCTCGCCGGGTTCACCGGGTTCACCGGGTTCACCGGTCAGGGGGAGCTCACCGGATCCGCCCTGGTCCCGCGTCACCCGCGTCACCCGGACCGCGACCTCACCGGCGTGGGTGAACTTGACGGCGTTGCCCGCGAGGTTCGTCAGGATCTGGCGCAGGCGACCGGCGTCCCCGCGCAGTCGCGTCGGGACGTCGGGATCGGCCGCGCAGACGAATTCGAGTTCCTTCTCGTGCACCCGCATCGCCATCGCCTCGGCGAAGTCCTCCAGCAGCCGGGCCAGGTCGAAGTCGAGGGACTCCAGTTCCAGCTTGTTCGCCTCGATCTTCGAGAAGTCGAGGATGTCGTTGATCAGAGCGAGCAGGGAGTCCCCGCTGCTGCGGACGACGTTCGCGTAGCGGCGCTGCTCGTCGGTCAGGTCGGTGTCGAGCAGCAGACCGGTCATGCCGATGACGCCGTTCATCGGGGTGCGGATCTCGTGACTCATGTTCGCGAGGAACTCGCTCTTGGCGATGTTCGCCTTCTCCGCCTGGGCCGCCAGCTCGTTGGCGTGGTCCGTGGCGAGGGCGAGCCTCCGGTTGACCTCCAGGAGTTTCCCCTCCGCCCGCTTGCGCCTCGTGATGTCGATCATCACGGTGAGGTAGAACTCCTTCCCCTGGCTCCGGATGACCTCCCCCGAGAACAGCCCGCCGAGCAGGACGCCGTCCTTCCGTCGCACCTGCATCTCCAGTTCGGAGAAGCTCTGGCGGGTGACGATCACGTCGGCGAGCTTCCCCCGCTCGCCGGGATCGGGAAACAGCTCCAGATCCGCGCTGGTCCGCCCGACGACCTCCGGCCGCTCGAACCCCAAGGTCTTGAGGAAGGCGTCGTTGACGTCGGTGAAGGTCCGGCTCCCCAGCTCCGTCACCGCCATCAGGGCGGGGTTGTGCCGGAACAGCCGCTCGAAACGCTGCTTGGCCTCCTCCTCGGCCGAGAGGTTCTTCGAGATCCCGAACAGGCACTCCTCGCCGTTCCACCGCCCGGACCAGACGCGCGTCTCGACGGGGACGAACCCGCCGTCCCCCGCCTCCAGGGGCAGGAGGCACGAGGCCAGCTCCCCCCGGAGCATCGCGCCGAAGATCTCCTCGGCCTCCGCCCGCCGATCGGCCGGGTACAGGTCGAGGACGCGCTTCGCGCGGACCTCGTCCGCCGTGTAGCCGAGGGTCTGCCCGACGGACCCGTTGGCGAACAGGATCCGGCCGTCGAGGGTCGCGACGATGATCATGTCGGCGATGCTCTCGAAGAACGTCCGGAAGTTCGTCTCGCTCTCGGCGAGGCGTTCCTGGGCGTTCCTCCGCTCGGTGATGTCCTCCGCGGAGCAGACGACGTACTCGACGGTCCCGTCGTCCCGGAGTTTGGGGGTCTTCCGGATGGACAGGAGACGCAGGTCACCCGTGCCGTTGGGGACCCACTCCTCGGCCCGGGCCGCCTCACCGCTCCGGAAGACCTCCAGGTTTCCGTCGCGGCAGACGTCGGCGGCCTCCGAGGGGAGGACGTCGTAGAGATCCCGGTAGGCGAGGTCGTCCTTGGCGAGTCCCATGAACTCGGCGTGCGCGTCGTTGACGGAGCCGTAGGTGTGCTCGTCGATCTGGTACCACACCTGCGTGGAGATGTTGCTGAGCAGGATCCGCTGGTCCTCCGCCGACCGCGCGAGGGCCAGTTCGGCCTGTTTGCGGCGGGTGATGTCCGTGTGGCTCCCGCGGTAGCCGATCAGCGTTCCCTCGTCGTCACGGACGGGGATCGCCGTCGAGGTGACCCAGATGACCTCGCCGGAGGCGGTGACGAACCGGCTCTCGACGTCCTGGACGACGTCACCCGAGGCGATGACCCTCTTCAGCACCGCCGGACCGTCCTCCACCTCGACGTCACGGCACAGGTCGTAGGGGTGCACCGTGCCGACCAGGTCCTCCGACCGGTACCCGAGGACCTGCTCGACGATCTGGCTGACATAGGTGTAGATCCCGTCGGGACCCACCTCCCAGGCGATGCTCCGGTTGTGCCCGGCGATCTGGGTCAGGCGCTCCTCGCTGAGGCGGATCGCCTCACGCCGCTGGTACTCAGCGGTCGTGTCGCGGAAGACGAGAACAGCCCCGATCGTCGCCCCGGCCGCGTCATGGATCGGGGCGCAGCTGTCGGCGATCTGCCGCACGGTCCCGTCACCCGCCCTGAGAGCGAGACCGCTCGTGCTGCGCTGGCTCGCCTCGTCGTCGAGAAGGGCCCGCCGGACGAGGTCCTCCCCGGGCTCCCCGCTGCGGATGTCGACGGGACGGAAGACCTCCGGGACGGGCCGTCCGAGCGCCTCGGACGTCGTCCGCCCGGTGAGGGTCTCGGCGACGCTGTTGAGGGCGGTCACCCTGCCCTCCCTGTCACAGGTGATCACGCCCTCCCCGATGGAGCGGAACGTCGCCGCGAGGTACTCGTCGCTCTTCCGGAGGGCGCTCGCCCGGGCACGGGTGAGCCTCTGGAGACTCTCGTAGTGCTTGAGCGCGCCGTTGATCAGCAGGAGCATCAGGCAGTTGAGGACGAAGGCGATACCCAGGGCCGCCCGATCGGCCAGGACATGCCCCAGGTTGGACATGTCCGGCCCCGGGTGGCCGAGGAGGACCCAGGCGAGGAACAGCATCCACACCGCGACGACCGCGACGACCGCTGCCATCAGCCGCCGGGTGCGCCTTCTGATGTCAGGCATGCGTGAGGACCCTCTCGTGTGATCCGGACGTGTCCCGGGTAGGGCGGCGCGCCGGACGGCGACGACGCCTCCCCGGGAGCGTCGACCGTCCGGTCCCTGGGCTTGACGGGCGGCGTGACGGCCGAAGAGACGCCGTCCATGGGGCACGCCATTTGTTCCAGATCTTCACCATCGACAGGAGATCCGATATTCAGAGGTGCCCTGCATCACAACCCGGTTCACCCTTTAGGATCCGTAGCTCCAGCCACGCTTGGTGTAGCTTTCCTTCATGGCCACCACAAACACTGAAGATCCTGTCCGCACCCGCGTCGCCGCGAACGTCCGGATGTACCGGCAGGCTCGCCGGCTGACCCTGGAGGACCTCGCGGCACAGTGCGAGTCCGTCGCGGGTCTTGGCATCTCCGCCGCCGCGCTCCTTCGGGTGGAGCAGGGCAAGCGGGGGGTCGAGGCCGGTGACCTCATCGCCTTGGCCCTGGCCCTGCGCGTCGGCGTCCCCGACCTTCTCGCTCCCACGTTCGACGAGAGCCAGGCCGACGTGACGATCGGCGACGGCACCACGGTCGCCCCCACCGAGTACCTGCGGTTGATCAGCACCCTCGACCACGTGGCCGGGTCCTCCGGCCAGTCGTCCGGCGAGGAGGCCGTGCTCGTCCCGGCGCCTCAGATGCAGGCGATCGCCTCGGCCTTCGCCGCCGTCGGCGCCGCGGCGGGTGAGGCCGCCCGCCAGTTCAGCCTCATCACGACGACGGGCACGAGCCTCCAGGCCCTCGCGGCCACCGCCGGGGAGCACGCCAGGCCGTTCGGGCAGGTCTCCAGCCGCCTGCGCGAGGCGGGTTTCACCACCGAACAGCTGCGGGACCGTTTCGGCCCCCAGATCCCGTTGCCGCAGCGCGAGGTCGAGGGAGCGGTCGCGGCGGCATCCGAGTCGGACGCCTGACACCTGAACGCCACTGGTACCCTTGAGGGTATCCACCGGCGGCACTCGGTACCCCTCACCGACGCCGCTGGGCCCCGGCCCCGCGATCCTTTTCGATCGCGGGGCCGGGTGCGTGTCACCGGCTGACACGCCTCCACAGCTGCGGGTCCGACCCGGTGCAGGCCTGCTGCTCCAGGCGCGCGCCGTCGGCCGTCGACGCCGACCGCACCCCCAGGCACCGGCCACTGTGACGGGCGACGATCCGGACCTCGCCGTTCCCGGCGTCCGAGAGCTGCCACTGCTGGTTGGTGCCGGTGCCGCACGGGTACTGGATCGCCTTCGCTCCGTCGGCCGTCGACGAGCTCGCGATATCGACGCACATCCCGCTGTGACGGGCGACGATCTGGACATACCCGCCCCCGGCGTCCCGCAGCTCCCACTGCTGGTTGGTGCCGGTGCCGCACGCATACTGGATCAGCTCGGCGTTGGACGCCGTGCTGGCGTTGACGACGTCCACGCACTTGCCCGAGTGGCGCGCCACGAGGTTGACGTAGGACGCCGTCGTCCCCGAGACGACGCCTGTCTCCGCGTCGATCGTGACGGTCGGCAACCAGTCCATCCGGAGTGTCGTCGCCGACGGGAACCGCAGGGGCAGCCACACGTACTGCGAATCGGCGTAGGTGGCGTCGAATCCGGGCCCCCAGCGGTCCCCCAGGTAGAGGTAGGTCGTCTCCTTCGTGCCGGAGACCGGCAGGACGAAGGCGGTCTGGGTTCCGTAGGCGGTCGAGTCCCCGACGTTCTGCCAGGAACTCCACGAACCGGTGAGCGACGTCGAGGACGAGTACTTCTGCTGGTTGGGCTTCCACCCTGTCGCCCCGGAGGTGAGCATGAAGTACACGCCGTTCCGCTTGAACAGCGCCGGGGCCTCCCGATGGTCGCCGGGCCAGCTCCGCACCAGTGACGCGACGTTCGTGTAGTCGGCCGTCAGCCGGTACACGTTCAGGTCGTAGTTCTCGTTCGCCGCCGACACCATGTAGCCCGCGCCGTCGTCGTCGACGAACACGGTGATGTCACGGGACATGTGCGTGCCGAGGGGGCGGAAGCTCCCCCGGTAGGTGTACGGCCCCTCGATCGACGACGACGTCGCGACGGCCGCCCTCGCCTGGCCGTAGTCGGAGGCCGTCTCCTTGTGCATCCACATGACGTACTGCCCGGTCGAGCGGTTGAACATCACCTTGGGCCGCTCGATGTTCGCGCTGGCCAGCTCGCCGGCGGAGGACTGCGTCAGGGCGCCACCGCGGGATTCCCAGGAGGTGAGGTCCCGGGAGCGGTAGACGGTGACGGCACGGAAGGAGTAGTCGGCGTTCCGGCTCTCGCCGAACCAGTAGTAGTAGTCACCGGACCGTATGACGCCACCGCCGTGCGCCGAGATCACGGCGCCCGACGTGTCGCGGAACTGCGTCCGATTCGTGATCGTCACCGGTGCCGCGTCGGCCGGTGGGGCCGATCGGACGGCGAGTCCGCCGAGGCCGGCGGCGAGCAGGGCGGCCGCGAGCACCAGCGTCCGGCCTCTCCGGGGACGCGAGGGACGCCGGACCGGCCGCGGCCACCCGGCCCGCCACTGTGTCTGCTGGTACATCGGGTACCCCTCCGGACGAAGGCCTCCACCTGGGACCGCTCATGGTGTTCGGGTCGTCAGGTTCACGTCAACATGTCCGGAACCGGGTCCTCCGCGGGACATCGACCCCGCACCGGGCACCTGGTGACGACGAGGCCGTCGAATGAAAACCATCCAGGCGCCCGGGGTCCGGCGGAGGGTCAGATCACGGCGTCACAGCCCCATGTCCTGCCGGAGCGCCGCGACCATCAGGCAGTGCGAGACGAGATCGGCCTGGGAGGACACCTCGCTCGTGTAGTTGAGGCCGTACGGCCAGAAGTGCTGGCGGTCACCGTGGACCGACGCGGCCTGGTCCCTCGTGATCGAACGGAGCCTGGCGGTGGCGTTGCTCCCCGTCCAGATACCGTTCGACAGCTTCGGCGACCAGGCGGAGACCGTCCCGACACCGAGGGTGTGGGAGATCTCGTGCATCGCCGTGATCTGCTGCATCGTCGACCGGGCTCCGAAGCGGATCGTCCCGTTCCAGTTGGCGTCGGCCGTGGAGACGCTCGGCTCGTACCGGACGGTGAGTGCCTTGGTGAGGTTGACCTGGCAGTTGTAGACGGAGAGCGCCTGGTTCATCGCCGTGGTGATCAGGGCATAGGCGGCGTTCTGGTCCGCGGTGGGGTTCGCGGCGCGCGCCAGGGTGTAGGTGAGATGTCCGGACGCCGGACAGGCGGTGTCCGCGGTCGTCGCGGCCGAGGCTCCCGGGCCGCTGAGGACGACCACACCGCAGACGCTGAGGACGAGAACCGCCGCACGGGCGAGAATGTGCCGGGCGAACGTGGGCACGACTGCCTCCAGGAGATCTGTTGAACCGCCGCCACAGCGTCCCGGCACGGTCGGCGGGTGTCAACGGTCGCCTGATGGGCACGGCCCGCTGAGGGGAACGGCTGCCCCGGCCCGTCTCCGTCGCCCGGCGACCCCCCGTTCTTGATCTAGGTCATAGGCCTACAATCGCTGCATAACGAAGACCCCACGTTCCCGCACCCCTCGGAGTACGACGAACGACGCTTCTTCGCCTATGATTTACCCGTAAGTTCTCGGTCCGTCTCGCTTGATCTTCCTCACGGAAGGGGTCATCCTCTCCACACCCGTGGAGAGTGTCACCATGGTCGTATGGGCGTCGTTACCCCACACGGTCTTCATCGAGCCGGTCCGGAATGCGGTAAAAGTGGTACACCTCATGAGGCTGTCCGGTGACAGGACACCTGGCACGTCGGCTTCCCGCCGTCCGGCACGCCAATAGAGGGCACCCCCTATCGCCGACAGACAGGAACCGGAGAATGACACTCAGCAAGGCCCGTCAGATCGTGCGCCAAGGCAAGACAGCGTTCATGTGGACCGCGACCTTGGGGAATCTCGACCATCACATCGCATGGTCCCCCGACGACCGGCTCATCCGGATCAGCTACGAGCAGCACGGGAAATGGACCCCGTTCGTCACCCTCGGCCCCCAGTGGTCCCCGGCGAGCGACCTGTTCGCGGCCCAGCTCTCCGTCGAGGACTGGGCGGAACACCGTGAGGCGAAGCTCAAGAACGTCGCCTGAGCCGGAAAACCACCTCGTCGTCCACCCGGACGGTCTTCCGGAGAATACCTGGAGAGCACGTACCATTTACGGGGGCGGAGTGACATCCCCGGATATTCTTTCGCCCCGCTCCAGCGGCGTCACGGGACAAAGCGGCCCGTGATCGCCCGACGTGGCCCGTCGACACCCGATCGGGCCCCCGCCGCCCGGGGAACCAGGCCGACGGCGACCCAGGCCGTCCCGGGAACCAGACCGACGGGACCGGCCGTCCCGGGGACCGTCGACGCCGTGGGGCTGCAAGCCGGTTTCATGGGGACCCTGACGGCATCTGCACACGGAATGCGACGGCCACGGCTGCCCCCTTCCCCCTGACCGGCCGCGCGCGAGGACCGTTTCCGCAGCTCACAACGCGGCCTTCAGTGAGACCAGCCCCGAGAGTTGCCTACGTCGAGTGACCTCAGGAGTCCGCGTCGAGGCCTCGGCACACCACTCCACCTCCACCGGATGCCCCGGACGCCGGGGAATGAGGGATGGTCTCGGTACCCCCGGAACCGAGGCGGTTCGACGTCACGAGCTCTCTCCCTCCGGGCGACATCGCCGTCCCGCGCCGCTGTCGGCCGCGCTCTGAGTGTGAAGGAGATCGCCGTGTCCGTTGCCGGACTGATCCCTCTCTCCCGTCGCCGGACCCGGCGCCGATGGATCGCCCTCGCGGTCGCGACCGCGCTCGGGACGGCCGGGCTCACCGTTCCCGCCCTGGTGACCGGTGCCGGCCCGGCGTCCGCCCTCACCACCGCGCCCCTCGCCGCGCCCGTCGCCGCACCCCTCGCCGCCGGCGCGCAGACGCCGCCCGCGGAACCGCCCGAGAAGGACTGGCTGCATGTGTTGGGCAACCAGATCGTGGACGCCGCCGGTAACCCCGTGTGGTTGACCGGGGTGAACTGGTTCGGCTTCAACGCCTCGGAAAGGGTCTTCCACGGCCTGTGGTCGGGCAACATCACGGAGATCACGAAGGGGATGGCCGACCGCGGGATCAACATCATCCGGGTGCCGATCTCCACCCAGCTCCTCCAGGAGTGGAAGGCCGGCACCGTCAAGACGTCGACCGTCAACACCTACGTCAACCCGGAGCTGGAGGGCAAGAACGGCCTCCAGGTGTTCGACTACTGGCTGGAGCTGTGCGAGAAGTACGGCCTCAAGGTCATGCTCGACGTGCACAGCGCCGAGGCCGACAACTCCGGCCATGTCCACCCGGTGTGGTACAAGGGGTCGATCACGGCCGAACAGTTCTACCAGGGCTGGGAATGGATCACCCAGCGCTACAAGAACAACGACACCATCGTCGCGATGGATGTCAAGAACGAGCCGCACGGCAAACAGGGTGAGAGCCCGCGGGCGAAGTGGGACAGCTCCACGGACGCGGACAACTGGAAGAACACCTGCCAGGTGGCCGGACGACGTATCCTCGCGATCAATCCCGAGGTGCTCATCCTCTGCGAGGGTAACGAGGTCTACCCGAGGTCGGGGGTCAGCTGGAGTTCCACGGGCCTGGCGGACTACTACAACACGTGGTGGGGCGGGAACCTTCGCGGAGTGAAGGACCATCCGGTCGATCTCGGGAGCGGCTCCGACCAGCTGGTCTACTCGCCCCACGACTACGGCCCGCTCGTCTACAACCAGCCGTGGTTCCAGCGCGAATTCGACAAGACGACCCTGACCAACGACGTGTGGCGCCCCAACTGGCTGTACATCCACGAGAACGGCACCGCACCGCTCCTGATTGGTGAGTGGGGAGGCCGGATCGGGGAGGACGCCCGGCAGGACACGTGGATGACCGCGCTGCGGGACCTGATCGTCGAGTACAAACTCCACCAAACCTTCTGGTGCCTCAACCCCAACTCGGGCGACACCGGAGGGCTGCTGCTGGACGACTGGAAGACCTGGGACGAGACCAAGTACACACTCCTCAAGCCCGCGCTCTGGCAGTACAACGGCAAGTTCGTCAGCCTCGACCACCAGATCCGGCTCGGAGGCAACGACTCCACCACGAGCATCACGCTCGGCCAGCGGTACTCCGGTGGCCCGGACGGCGGCGACACCACCCCGCCGAGCGCGCCGGGTCAACCCCAGGCGACCGCGGTGACGGCGACCGGCGTCACGCTGAGCTGGACCGCCTCGACGGACGACGTCGGCGTCGTCGCCTACGACATCCTCAAGAGCACCGGTGGGGCGGCGTCGACCGTCGCGGCGACGGTCTCGGGCACACGCCACCAGGTGATGGGCCTCACCCCCGGGACGACGTACAGCTTCAGCGTCCGGGCCAGGGACGGCGCCGGGAACCTGTCGCCGGCGTCCCCCGGCCGGGAGGTGACCACCGACACGGGCGGAACGAGTTCCGGCTGCTCCGCCACCTACGCCGTCAGCCAGGCCTGGGCGGGCGGGTTCATGGGCGAGGTCACGGTGAAGAACACGAGTACCGCCACGCTCACCGGCTGGAAGGTGACGTGGACCAACCTGCCGGGCAACACGATCGACTCGGTGTGGAGCGGCATCCTGACCGCCAAGGGGTCGGACGTAACGGTGGCGAACGACACGCACAACGGTGCCCTCACCGTCGGCGGGACGACGACCTTCGGGTTCCTCGGATCCGGCGTCTCGACGGCCCCGGACGTCCTCACCTGCTCCGCCACCTAGTCCCAGAAGGGAGTGACCGGGTGCGCGATGAATCGCTCATCACCTCCGTCACCGCCCGAGTCACCCCCAGGCCGGCCAGCCAGCGGGCGTTTCCGGGTGACGGGTCGCGGCGCTGGGTGAGGTCGCCGGGTGAGGTAGGTGGGTTCCGGACGCGCGAACCGTTCGCGGTGCCGCGGCCGACCCTGCCGATGCGTACCGGCCCTACCGATGCGTGATCGACGACTCAGGTGACGGATCTGATGATCCTTATGTCAGATCCGTCACCCAGGTTCTCGATCACGCACGGCGGAGGCTCCCCACACTCGCCGTGCCGGATGATCGAAAACCGAGGACCGGGTCATGGACCCGATTCGCGGACCACGGGGAATCATTGTGTTCAATCACCGTCGCGATAACGACAGCAACTGCACACAATGATTCCTCCCCGCCGGGATGGCGGGTCAGGAACCCGGTATCGGCATCTACATCGGCATCGGAGGCGCCCCTGGCGAGCGATCAAGGGACGCGGCCCGCCGGTGACCACCTCGTCCTGGGTCCCGAACCGCAGGATCAGGCCATTCCCTCCCCCTTCCCTCCCCCTCGGTCACAACCCGTTGCGCGGAAGGACTCAGTCACCCA
>JAUPKQ010000072.1 GCA_030837345.1 Actinomycetota bacterium
CCTCTGGGCGGGCCTCCGCGCCGGCCTCCGCACGGGCCTTCGCGAGGCCGCCCAGGACCGCGGCGAAACGGTCGGTGAGGCGGATCCCGATCGGGAGCGGCAGCTGGTGGTGAGGTGTCCCGAACCGGGCGGCGAGGATCTCGCCGGCCGACGCGGTGCCGGGGACGGCCAGCCCCCCCAGGGTGATCGCGGCGGGGGCCGCGCCCGCCCGGACGATGGCACGAAGGGGCGTGCCCCCGGGCCGCAGCACCGGGTAGACGTCCGTGGCGGGGCCGTCGAGGCTGTCTCCGTAGTCCGGCAGCAAGGTGACGGGGACCCCGGCCCCGTCGCAGAACTCCCGCAGGTGCCGCAGATCGGCCGGCGAGAGGATGCCGGGGAGGAGGAGCACCCGCCCGCAGGTTTCCCCCGCACCGGTTTCCCCCGGGCAGGCGAGCTTGTCGACGACGGCGGCGACCGCCGCCCGGAAACCGTCGGCGTGGGTTCCCGCGTAGCTCGGGGTCGCCACGTCGACCATCGGGGGCAAGGCCTCGGCGTCGTCGCCGCCGCGCAGCCGCCCGAGCATCGCGGGGACGTCCTCGCCGATCGTCTCCGCGAGGCAGGTGGTCGCGACGCCGACGAGCCCGGGGTCGTAGCCGAGGACCAGATTGCGGATGCCCTGGTGGAGGGTGCTCTCCCCGCCGAACACCGTGTCCGCCTCGGCGAAGCTCGACGACGCGACATCGACCGGCTCGTTGAAGTGGCTGATCAGGTACCGGCGGATGTAGGTGGCGCACCCCTGGCCCCCGTGCAGGAGGGGAACCGCCTTCTCGATCCCGGCGAAGGCGAGCACGGCCCCGAGCGGCATGCACATCCGGCAGGCGTTGGTCGTCGAGACGGGCGGCGTCATCGGACGGCTCCCGGCAAGGGCGAGGGCGAGGGCTCCCGGCGACGCCGGGGTGTCAACTGCCACACCGGGCTGGTGACGGAGGCATGGACCTCCTTGGCGAAGTTGGCCATCCCGACGAAGCCCTCCAACGCGATCTTGCGTTCGTGGTTGTGGTCGCAGAAGGCGACCCCGAGCTTGTAGGCGACCGGGCGTTCCTTCACCCCGCCGACGAACAGGTCGACGTCCTCCTCCACGAGGAACGACGCGAGTTCCAGGGGGTTCGAGTCGTCGACGACGACCGTCCCGGGATCGCAAAGGGCGGTGAGGGTCCGGTAGTCCTCGGCTGTGCCGGTCTGGCTGCCGACCATCACCGTGCGCATCCCCAGGGTCCGCAGGGCCCTGACCAGCGAGACGGCCTTGAACGCGCCACCCACGTAGATCGCGGCCCGTTTGCCCTCCAGGTCGGGCCGCACCGCGCGGATCACCGGCATCGCCTCGGTGATGCCCTCCGCCACGATCTCGCGGGCCCGGAGCATCATCTGCGGGTCCTTGAAGTGCCGGGCGACCCCGTACAGCGCCTCGGCCATGTCCTCGAACCCGAAGTACGAGACACGCAGGTAGGGCTGCCCGTACCGCTCGCGGAGGTGCTCGGCGAGCCCGACCGTGCTGCCGGAGCACTGCACGAGGTTGAGCGCCGCTCCGTGGGCACGCCGGATGTCGGCGACCCGTCCGTCCCCGGTGAGGTTCGCGACCACCTGGACCCCCAGGCGCTCCAGGTAGTCCCGGATGATCCAGATCTCTCCGGCGAGGTTGAAGTCACCGAGCAGGTTGACGCTGTGGGCGGTGACGCCGTCCGTGGGGGCGGTGCCGACGAGCGACTCCAGGGCACGGCAGGCCGCCGAGTAGCCGTCACGCTTGGAGCCGCGGAAGCCCTCGGACCGGACGGGGATCACCGGAATCCCCGTCCGGCCGGAGACCGCGCGGCACACGGCGTCGACGTCGTCCCCGATCACGCCGACGATGCACGTCGCGTACACGAACGCGGCGTTCGGGCGGTGCCGGGCGATCAGTTCGACGAGGCTCGCCTCCAGTTGCTGCTCGCCCCCGAAGACGACGTGCCGCTCCCGCAGGTCGGTGGAGAAACTCAGCCGGTGCAGCTGAGGCCCCGAGGACAGCGCCCCCCGGATGTCCCACGTGTAGACGGCGCACCCGACCGGCCCGTGGACCAGGTGCAGGGCGTCGGCGATCGGGTAGAGCACCACCCGGGACCCGCAGAACGTGCAGGCCCGCTGGCTGACGCTCCCGGCGACGCTGCGCCGGTCGCAGTCGAGGTCCGGCGCGCCGTCCACGGAGATCCGGCTCCGGGTGACCTGCCCTTCTCGGGCTTTGAGGATCCTTGCCACGGATCGTCCTCCCTTCTCCTTCGGCACCCGGCTCCTGCCGGTACCGGCGGACAGCGACCGTCAGAGGATCAGTTCGAACTCCTCGTCGGGCGCGTCCCGGTCCCGGCGGTCGAGGAGGGCGTCGAGGATCTTCTCCATCAGGCGGAGACCGCCGCGGTACCCCACCGACGGGAAGTACGAGTGCCCGAACCGGTCGAGGATCGGCCAGCCGTACCGCACGAACGGGACGTCCTCGGCGCGGGCGAGGTGCTTGCCGTAGCTGGTGCCGATCAGGAGGTCGACGGGGTCGTTCTTCATCCACTGGTGCAGCAGGAAGAGATCGCCCCGGGACCGGACGTTCGCGTCCGGCGAGCGCCCGGCGAGGAGGGTCCCGACGCGCTTCTCGAACGACTTGCCGGGAGTACCCGTCAGGATGTGCACGGGCCGCATCCCGAGGTCCGCGACGAACTCGGCCATCGCGACGACGTGGTCGGGATCGCCGAAGATCGCGACCTTCTTGCCGTGGAGATGCTGCCGTGCGTCCGCCATGAGATCGACGAGCTGGCCGCGCTCGTCGAGGAGCTCCCCGGGTACCTCGTAGGCGGCACGGCGCCGGAGGACGCCGACGAAACGGTCGGTCGCCGCGATCCCGATGGGCAGGTCGAGGATCTCGCGGGGGACGTAGCAGCGGTTCTCGACGGCGACGGCGGCGGCCCGGGACGCCTGGGGGCCGAGGGCGACGGTCGCGACGGCGCGGCCGAGCCCGCGCAATTCGTCGACGGTCACCCCGCCCTTGGGGTAGAACTCGTACGTCCCCGTCGCCGGGGCGTCCAGGACCCCGGAGGTGTCGGGGAGGACGGTCGGGGTCAGGTTCATCAGCTCGGCGATCCGCCGGACCTCCCGCATGTCCGAGGGCTCGACGAATCCGGGGACGATGTTGACGCGGGTCCGCCCGTCCTTGCGGCGTCGCGAGGACGTCGGTTCCTCGGCGAAGTAGTTGACCATTCCGGCCGCCATGGCGGCGAACCCGGTGACGTGGGAGCCGGAGTAGCTCGGGGTGCTCGCGTGGATGACGTGCTTGCCGTCGGGGATCGCGCCTTCCTCCCGGGCCCTGGCGATGATCGACGGGATGTCGTCGCCGATCGTCTCCGACAGGCAGGTCGTGTGGACGGCGACGACGTCGGGGCCGTAGGTGGAGAAGATGGTCCCGAGCGCCTGCACGAGGTTGGACGCTCCCCCGAACACCGAGGCGCCCTCGGTGAACGAGCTGCTGCTGGCCATCACCGGTTCCCGGAAGTGCCGGGTCAGGTGGCTGCGGTGGTAGGAACAGCATCCCTGGGAGCCGTGGCTGTGGGGCAGGCAGCGGTGCAGGCCCGACGCCGCGTACAGGGCGCCGATCGGCTGACACGTCTTGGCCGGGTTGATCCGCAGGGCATGGCGTTCCATGACCGCGACAGGTGTGTGATCGAGCACGTGTGATCTCCTTGCCCGGTTCAGGCGGTCGTGTCGAGGGCGGAGGCGAGCGGCTCGCCGTCCCAGGGAGGCTTCACGAAGCGCCAGACCTCGGCGTTGACGAGCCGGTCGATCTCGCGGTAAAAGGTGATCGCCCCGCGGAACCCGGCGTACGGGCCGCCGTAGTCGTAGTTGTGCAGTTGCTTGCTGGGCACGCCCATCTTCTCGATGACGTAGCGGTCCTTGATCCCCGAGCAGACGACGTCCGGGCGGAGTTCCTCGATGAGAACCTCGAGCTCACGGTGGCTGATGTCGTCGACGATCAGGGACTCCGCCGGCATCTCCCGCATCATCCCGTCGTAGTCCTTCGTGCGCAGGCCGCCCTCGGCGAGTTCGGCGAGCTCGGCCCCTGACCGGCGTCGGCGGTAGTTCAGCGGGTCCGGGTGGACCTCGATCTCCTCGATGTTCCGGCTGTCGGCGTCGATCCGGATGTCGCCGAGGACCTCGCGGCCCTCGTAGTCGTCGCGGTGGGCGAACTCGTACCCCGCCGAGATCGTGGGCATCCCGAGGTCCCGGAAGAGCTCCTGGTAGTGGTGGGCCCGGGAGCCGCCGACGTAGAGCATCGCCGTCTTGCCCTCGCACCGGGCGCGGATCTCGTCCTTCTCGGCGGAGATCTGGGAGAGCTCGTCGGCGATGACGACCTCCACCCTGGCCGTCAGGTCCGCGTCACCGAAGTAGCGGGCGATCTTGCGGAGGGATTTCGCCATCGAGCCGGCCCCGAGGAAGTTGACCTTGATCCAGGGGATGCCGTAGCTCGTCTCCATCATCTCGGCGAGGTAGTTGATGCTGCGGTGACACATGACGACGTTGAGGTTCGCGGTGTGCGAGGTGGCGATCTCGGTGTAGTTCGTGTTCCCGCTGAACGTCGCCACGACCTCGATGCCGCACCGGGTGAGGACCCTCTCGATCTCGAAAGCGTCCCCGCCGATGTTGTACTCACCGAGGACGTTGATGCGGAACGGGGTCGTGACGGCGGGGAGGTCGGGCTCCTCGGTCCCGACGACGTGCTGGAACAGGCCGTTGTTCGCGATGTGGTGACCCGCGCTCTGGCTCACGCCCTTGTAGCCCTCGCACGAGAACCCGAAGACGTTGATACCGAGTTCCTTGCGCATCTTCCGCGCGACGGCGTGGACGTCGTCCCCGATCAGGCCGACCGGGCAGGTGCTGAAGACCGCGATCGCCCGGGGGTGCAGCAGCTCGTGGGCCTCGCGGATCGCCTCCGCCAGCTTCTTCTCGCCGCCGAAGATGATTTCGTCCTCGGTCATGTCGGTCGAGAAGCAGTAGGGGAGGTAGTTCGCGACCCCCGGCCCGGGACGTACCTGGTTGCGTCGTGTCATCCAGGAGTAGTAAGAGCAGCCGATCGGTCCGTGGACGATGTGGACGATGTCGGGGATCGGGCCGAGGACGACGCCCTTGCAGCCCGCGTAGCAACACCCTCGCTGGGTGATGATCCCGGGGACGGTGCGGGTGTTCGCCGCGATCTCCGGAGGGGATTCCGGGTCGTTGACCCGCAACTGCCGACGCCGTTTGCGGGCGACCTTCGGCGGGTAGACCTCGACCATCCGGTCGATGAGGCCGTTGAGGGCGGGGCCGTCCCTGCGGGCGGAAGCGGGAAGGGGAAGAGGCTCGGCCGGGGCCGACAGGTCGGACGCCGCCGCGGCGGCGAGGGCCGCCTCCAGGTCGAAGCCCTCGGGTGCGGCGGGTTCCGCGACACGTTCCACGGCGAGTCCCGCGGCGACGGACCCGGCCGCGGTGCTGCCCCCGGGCGGGCCGTCGACGTCGGGGGGCGGTGCGGGGACGGGTTCAAGGGTCACGTGATCCTCCTGGAGCTCGTGCTGGGCACCCGGTTCACCCGAGGACGCCGTGTTCGAGCAGCAGGCCCTCGAGCTCGTCCGTGTGCATGGGCTGGGGAATCACGAACATGTCGTTCCCGTCGATGGCTTTCGCCAGATTCCGGTAGTGGTCCGCCTGAGGGCAGTCCGGCGCCCAGTCGATGACGGTCTTGCGCTTGATCTCCGCCCTCTGAACGTCGTTGTCCCGGGGGACGAAATAGATCATCTGAGTTCCGAGTTTGCGGGCGAAATGGTCGATCAGCCCGTGCTCGTTGTCAACGTTCCGCGAATTGCAGATGATTCCTCCGAGCCTGACACCACCTGCGTCCGCGAACTTGCGGACGCCCTTGCAGATGTTGTTCGCCGCGTACATCGCCATCATCTCGCCCGACGCGACGATGTAGACCTCCTTCGCCTTTCCTTCTCGGATCGGCATCGCGAACCCGCCGCAGACGACGTCGCCGAGGACGTCGTAGAACACATAGTCCAGGGACTCCGAGGCGTCGTACGCCCCCAGTTGTTCCAGCAGGTTGATCGAGGTGATGATGCCTCTGCCGGCGCATCCCACACCGGGCTCGGGACCACCCGACTCCACGCAGAGAGTGTTCGAGAACCCGGGGGAACGCACGTCCGCCAGCTCGATGTCCTCACCCTCCGAACGCAAGGTGTCCAGCACACTCCGCTGGGCGAGCCCTCCCAGCAGCAGGCGGGTGGAGTCGGCCTTGGGATCGCATCCGACCACCATCACCCGCTTCCCCATCTCGGACAGGCCGGCGACGGTGTTCTGCGTCGTCGTCGACTTGCCGATACCACCTTTTCCGTAGATGGCAACCTTTCGCATCGCGGTCCTCCTCGGCATCCGGGTGCGCAGACAGCGCGACGGCTCCGGTCAAAATGCCCGCGACGGTGGGGAGCGGTATCCGGAGCTCAATGCGGAGAACCTAACGACGGCCTGTTTCGACGGGATTACACGACGGAAGCGCAGAGGTTTCGCCTCACCCAGCGGGACAGAAACACATTGAATCGACTTGTTTGCGCAAAATGAGGCCGGGGTTTTCGTCGTCCGGCGACGTCTTAGGGCATCGGTTCCGCGGTGACGACCACGTTGTCCTCGTACCGGTGCCTGACGGGATCGAACCGCCCGCCGCAGGTGATGAGGACGAGCCGGGGAGGGACATCCTGCCGGAACACCTCGGTCCGGTTCGCGAGGTCGGCCTGAGGGAGAAAGCGCCGGCCCGTGACGCGGTACCGCCGCCGCCGTCCGTCTCCCCGGAGTTCGACGACCTCCCCGCTTCGGACGGTGGCGAGCTCCACCATCGCCCCGATCCCGAACCGCGCCGAGTCGACATGCCCGGCGACGACGACGCTCCCGAACGCGTCACCGGCCCGGGCCCCGCCGTTCCACCAGCCGACCACCGCGGGGTCGTCCGGGATGACGAGAGACCCGTCCGGATGCACCCCAGAATCCGTGACGGGGGCGACCGTCCCTCCCGGGAGGACGAGCTCGGCGGGGGTGAACGGGGATCCGGCCGCCGTCCAGGTGACGACCCTCGCGGAGGGAACGCCGCCCCCGGACGATGCCGTACCCGAGGGGGCCGGGCCCGGTGCCGACACGGGCGAAGGACGGGACGGTGACCGTGGTGGAGCGGCGGGAAGGGACCCCGCGACCAGTGCGAGACCGAGGACCGCCGCGCCGACGCCGTACGCGGCGAACCCCGCCATCACCCACCGGTGCCGGTTCACGACCGGGGGCGGACCCCCACTTGCCGCCGGACCCCCACGGGCCGGAGACTGCGGGTCGTCCCGAGCCGGGTGCCCGCCGCACCGGCCAGTCCGAGCCCGGCGACCACCACGACGAGCAGCGCCCCCACCGGAGCGGACGAGGTCGCGAACATCGCCGCCGCTTGTCCGCCGTCCCCGGTCCTGACGATCACGGGTGCCCTCGATCCCGCGACGGGGACCGTCAGGCTCTGGATGACGGCGTCCACGGCCCGCTGGTCGGCGTCGCCGAAGGCGAAGACACGGGTGAGACTCCCGGCGCCCACGGTCAGGGGGACGGGATCGAGGAGCGACAGCTGCGGGTCCGCGGTCGCGACCATGCCCAGTTCGTAGCTGCCCGCCGGGACGACGACGCTCAGCGACTCGGCGTTGGCGACGTTGCGGAAGTACGGCTTGTCGTCGATCCGGACGTCGGCGGGCTCAGCGACGGCCACGTGCGAGACGACCAGGCGGGCCTTGCCCGGTCCGACGGCCGACAGGTCGTTACGGAATACGGTGATCAAGGGAGCGGCGGCGCGGTCGGCGCTGCGGTGCGCGACGACGTCCAGGTCGTCGCCGACGGCGAGCGTAAACGACGCCCCGGCGACCAGGGCCTCCTCCGTCCGCAGCTCCAGAACGTGTTTGCCCTCGGCGAGCGTCAGCGGGCCGATCACGGTCTTCGGCCCGCTGGCCTCCCGCACCACCTCGCCGTCCACGAGCACCTGGGCCGTGACCCCGGCGAGTGCGTTGACGACGTACACCGTGCCGGTCTGCTGCGCGGTCGAAGGCGCGTTCCGTTGCACGGTCAGAGGCGCGTTCCGTTGCACGGCCAGGGGGACGGCGGCCGCCGGCGCCACCGGAGACATCGCCGACACGGCGAACGTCAACACCGCGAACGGCGCCGTGACCGCCCACCGGATCCATCTGCCGGACATGTCGCTCCCTCGCCTCGGGCTACGGTCTGACTATCGACCATTGCTCTGCGTTACGACACTGTAGAGGCAATAGAGGCTCGCTGTAACCGAAGTCGAGCAATCCGTAACGAGTGTCGTCGATGCGCCGAGCGCGTCCGAAGGCGGGAGGCACGGTGCGTCAGGGAACGGGGTCGCCACCTCGCGCCGGGACCGTCGCGTCGAGGGTGCGCTCCCCGCCACCAGCGATCTCCCCTCCACCAGCGATCTTCCTGCCACGGGGGATCGACGTGCCACGGGGGATCGACCCGTCCGTCGGGCCGATCTGGAGGTGGGTCCCGAGCTGGGCGCAGACACCGCAGCTGAAGCACGACGTCCAGCGGCAGTCCTCGACCTCGGCCCCCGCGCGGGCGTCCTCCCAGTCCTCCCAGAGCCAGTCCTTGTCGAGGCCGGAGTCGATGTGGTCCCAGGGGAGGACCTCCGCGTACTCGCGCTCCCGGGTCGTGTACCAGTCGACGTCGACGGGCTCGTCCGCCAGGGCCTTCTCCGCGGCGGCCATCCACCGGTCGAAGCTGAAGTGCTCGCTCCAGCCGTCGAACCGGCCGCCGTCCTCCCACACCGCGCGGATAACCTCGGCGACCCGCCGGTCGCCCCGCGACAGCAGGCCCTCGACGACGCCCGGGCGACCATCGTGGTAGCGGAACCCGATGGCCCGGGCGTACCGGCGATCGGCGCGGAGGGCGTCCCGCAACTGGAAGAGGCGGGCGTCCACCGTCTCGTGGGCGGCCTGGCCCGTCCACTGGAACGGCGTGTGCGGCTTAGGAACGAATCCTCCGATGCTCACCGTGCAGCGGATGTCACGGGAGCCGGACACCTGGCGTCCGGTCTCGATCACCCGCTTGGCCAGCTCGGCGATCCGCAGGACGTCCTCGTCGGTCTCCGTCGGCAGACCGCACATGAAGTAGAGCTTCACCTGGCGCCACCCGGCGCCGTAGGCGGCCGCGACCGTGCGGACGAGATCGTCCTCGGTGACCATCTTGTTGATGACCTCGCGCAGGCGCTCGCTGCCCCCTTCGGGGGCGAAGGTCAGGCCGGAGCGGCGGCCGTTCCGCGACAGCTCGTTCGCGAGGTCGATGTTGAACGCGTCGACGCGGGTGCTCGGCAGGGAGAGACCGGTGTTCGTGCCCTCGTAGCGGTCTGCGAGCCCTCTGGTGACGGCCGCGATCTCACTGTGGTCGGCGCTCGACAGGCTCAGCAGCCCGACCTCCTCGAACCCCGTCGCCGCGAGCCCCCGCTCGGCCATCTCACCGATCGCGGTGATCGAGCGTTCCCGGACCGGACGCGTGATCATTCCGGCCTGGCAGAACCGGCAGCCCCGGGTGCAGCCCCGGAAGATCTCGACGCTCATCCGCTCGTGGACCGTCTCGGCCAGGGGCACGAGCGGATGTTTCGGATAGGGCCACTCGTCGAGATCCATGACGGTGTGCTTGCCGACCCGCCACGGCACGCCCGGACGGTTCGGCGCGACCCGCCGGATCCGGCCGTCCGGGAGGTAGTCGACGTCGTAGAAACGCGGCACGTACACGCCGCCCGAGACGGCGAGGCGGAACAGCAGCTCGTCCCGGCCCCCCGGGCGCCCGGCGGCCTTCCAGCCGCGGACGACGTCGCTGACGCGCAGCACCGCCTGCTCACCGTCACCGATCACCGCGCCGTCGACGAAGGCCGCGACCGGCTCGGGGTTGAACGTGGCGTGACCACCGGCGAGGACGACGGGATGGCTCTCGTCGCGGTCGACGGCGTCCAGGGGGATACCCGCGAGGTCGAGGGCGGTGAGCAGGTTCGTGTAGCCGAGTTCCGTCGAGAACGAGACCCCGAGCACGTCGAAGGCGCCGACCGGGCGGTGCGCGTCGACCGTGAACTGGGGGACGCCGGAGTCCCGCATCAGCCGTTCGAGGTCCGGCCAGACGGCGTACGTACGCTCGGCGAGGACGTCGGGCCGCTCGTTGAGGACCTCGTAGAGGATCTGGACACCCTGGTTCGGGAGACCCACCTCGTACGCGTCCGGGTACATCAGGGCCCAGCGGACCGTCGCCTCCCCGGCGACGTCCCAGTCCTTGACCTGGCTGTTCAGCTCCCCGCCGACGTACTGGATCGGCTTGCTGATCTGCGAAAGGAGCGGTTCGAGACGTTCGAAGACCGACTCGACGGGCATCGTGGAGAGCCTTCCGGCGGACGGGTCGGGTGGACCTCATCAGGGTAGTTCGTCCGGGCACACCGGACCGGTCACGACGGGGAGAGCGGGACGTAGACCAGGGTTTCACCTTCGACGCGGCCCGTTCGGCGCGGTGCGAGTTAGGGTGCCGGTGACCTTCGGCGGGGGCCCCGGCGACGAGTTCCCGGCGACGAGTTCCCGGCGTGGGCTCCGGGCGGGAACTCTGGGCGGGGACGGGGAGAGTGCGACAGGTGAGCCGGACGGGCAAGATCGCAGTAGCGGTGACGGCGTTCGTGATCGGTCTGGGGTCGTTCCTGCTCGTCGTCCGCTTCTACCAGCCCGGCGCGCCGAGTTCCACGGGCGAGCCCGGAGGGGCGGGCCCGCCGTCCACGTCCTCCACCGCCTCCGCACAGTCGACGACGTCGTCCTCCTCCTCCGGTCGGCAGGACGGCGGTACGCCGTTGATCCGTGACGGCGCCCCGGCACCGACGATCGGCGACGACGGCCCGCCCGCCGTCACGGCGAAGGCCGAGACGGACATGTTCCCCGACACCGAGGGTGACAACGCCGACGACTCGGCGATCTGGCGGAATCCGGCCGACCCCGCCCGGAGCCTGATCGTCGCGGACAACAAAGCGGACGACGGCGGGGTCGGCGTCTTCGACCTCACGGGCAAAATGGTCCGTTACGTACGCTCCGGCAAGATCGGCAACATCGATCTGCGGACCGGGGTCAGGGCCGGGAAACAGACGATCACCCTCGTCGGCGCGAACGACCGGTCGACGAGCACCCTGCGTCTCTGGTCCCTCGGCGCCGAGGGGACCCTCACTCCGGTCGAAGCGGGCAAACTGCCAACCCTCCAGGACAACTACGGCTTCTGTCTCGGCCGGACGGCGGACGGCAGACGGCTCTTCGCCTTCGTCTCCCAGGAGGGCAAGGGAGAGAACGAGACCGGCGGCGGGATCATGGAACAGTACGAGCTCAAGGCGACGCCCGCCGGCAGGTTCACCGCGACGAAGGTGCGGTCGGTCAACGTCGGATCGCAGTCCGAGGGATGCGTCGTCGACGACACCACCGGCGCGGTGTACGTCGCCCAGGAGGACGTCGGCATCTGGCGGTACCTTCTCGATCCGGCCAGCGGCACCCGGCGCGTCCAGGTCGACAAGGTCGGCGGAGGACACCTGACCGCGGACGTCGAGGGGATCTCCTCGACGCGGGGGGCGGACGGCAAGGGCGTGCTCATCGCCTCGAGTCAGGGCGACTCGACCTTCTCCGTCTACGACCTCGACGGCGGCAATACCTTCCGGGGAAGCTTCGCCGTCAAGGGCGACGGGGCCGCCGACGGTGTCAGCGACACCGACGGGCTCGCCGTCGAGGCGGGGAACTTCGGGGACGCCTTCCCGCACGGGCTTCTCGTCGCCCACGACTCCAAGAACAAGGGGAAGAACGGCGACGAGAAGCGGTCGTCGAACCTCAAGTTCCTCCCGCTCGACCGGGTGATCACGCTCGCACCGGCACACTGAGGTGAACCATCGTCACTCCCGCGACACCCCGGCGTACGGGGACCGTCACCGACGGTACTGGTTCCGCTCTGTCGAGCCGTCCGGCACCTTCGGGTTATCCACAGACCCGGGGAAGGCCACCGTCACCGGTCCCCCGGAACGCTTACGCTGGCCCCCTCGGTTGCACCGGAACGATGCACCAGAACCACGCTCGCGTACGAGGCGGCCGCTGATCGAACGGGCCACCTCACGATTGGGGAGATCGCAGGATGCCTGAGGACTGGACATCCACGGACAGGAGCTCGGGGGACCTGTCCGGCTGGCAGGACCCATCCCGGCGGAACGCCTTCCCGGACCCCAACTCGCCCTGGCAGACCGCACCCGCTCCGGGCGCCGTCCCCGTGACGACGGACAGCCGGGTCCCGCAGCCGCCCCAGGTCTTGTCCGCGCCCCAGGTTTCCCGGGCCGCCCAGGTGATCGCCCCGGTCCGGATCGCCACCGTCCGGCGTGCGATCTGGATGGTGATAGGCACACTGATCACCCTCGACTTCATCACCGCGTTCCTGTCCGCCTTCGCCCTCGCCCCCTACTTCTTCCTGCGGTTCTTCGACGCCGACCAGAAGATCAACTTCCCGACCGGCACCAAGACGAGCTTCCTCCTCTTCAACGCCCTGCTCATGGTCGCCTGCTGGTGGGGATCGAAGGAGAAGGGCGACCCGGTCGCGAAGGGATGGATCCTTCTGGCGGCCGGTACCGGCTTCGCCTTCCTCGACGAGACGACGTACCTGCACCAGTCGCTGTCGACCACGATGGCCGACACGTTCGGGCTGACCGGGGTCCTCAAGTACTCGTGGACCATTCTCTACGCGCCCGCCGCAGCCGTCATCGGGGTCTTCCTGCTCCGCAACCTGAAGTCGATGGACCCGGACGTCCGGCGGCGCCTCCTGATCGGCGGTGGCCTGTTCGTCGGTGGGGCCCTGCTCCTGGAGCCCATCAAGTCCAAGCTCTCCGAGTCCGTCGGCGACGACGGCCTCGCCTTCCGGCTGACCGCGGCGACCTCGGACTCCCTGGAACTCAGCGGGCTCGCCCTCCTGACCGGAGCGATGCTCCTCGCCCTCAGCAAGATCACCGCCCGGTTCTCCTTCGACCTCGACGAGGGCGGCCCGTCCCAGGCTCAGGCCGCCCCGGCGGCGAACTTCGGGAACCAGTTCCCGGCGGCGACCGGCGCGCAGTACGGCTCCGGCGACGCCTACCCCGCGTTCAACCCGGCGTTCACCCCGGCATCGGCCTCCGACGCGACCTGGCAGGCTCAAGGCCAGTACCCGGCCCCCCAGCCGTTCTCCGACCAGCCCTACGCCGCCCCCCAGTACCAGCCGCAGGCGTCGCAGCCCTTGTCGCAGCACCAGCCGCTGATCCCCGGCGTGGCCCAGCAACAGCAGTACGGCGCCACCGAGCAGTTCGACGTCAGCCAGTACGACACCACCGAGCAGTACGACACCACCGGCCAGTACCAGGCGGGGGGTTTCGACCCGTATGCCCAGACGGGCGAGTACCCGGCCGCCCCCGGGTACCCGTCACGACCCGCCCCCCAGAACACGGACGCCCCCGCCCCGGAGGACCCGGTGTGGCCCTCCTCCCCGCAGCGGCGCCCCCCGAACGGGAGCAGCTGGTAACGGGAGCCGGGCCACACACGGCCTGCCGCAAGCGGTCTACAGACCCGGGAACCAGAGACCGATCTCCCGGGCCGCCGACAGAGCGCTGTCCGAGCGGTGGACGACGTTCTCGGTGACACCGTGACCCC
This sequence comes from Actinomycetota bacterium, assembly GCA_030837345.1. Taxonomy (GTDB): domain Bacteria; phylum Actinomycetota; class Actinomycetes; order Actinomycetales; family Kineosporiaceae; genus JAUPKQ01. The sequence goes on from JAUPKQ010000072.1 coordinate 13,776, forward strand.
AGTCATGGCCGAGATCGCCACGGAGGGTTCCGGGCGGCGCCACCGTGGGATCGGTCGGGCCACACAGGGTCAGCACGCCATCGACGACGCGGACGCCCTCCGCCACGGCGGCAACGACCGGACCGGACGACATGAACGCCACGAGCCCGGGGTAGAACGGCTTCTCGATGTGGTCCGCGTAGTGCGCCGCGAGCAGCTCCTCGCTCGGGACCCGCAGGTCAAGAGCGACGAGCCGGTATCCCTTGGCCTCGATCCGACGCAGCACCTCCCCGACGTGCCCCCGGGCGACGGCGTCCGGCTTGACGAGGATCAGGGTGCGTTCGGGCGTGGTCATCAGCGGACCTTTCCGGTGGGGTGGACAACGGCCGTCACGCTAGGACAGAGCGGAGGGCCGTCCGAGTGACCTTCGTCTCCCCCCGGGCACGGCGCTCAAGTGGTGACCCGAAACGCCGACCCGAGTAGTACGAGATCCTCCGGGACGCCGCGAACAATCAGGAGACACCGTGTCCGAGCAGTCCGGCCCTCCCAGCCTCAGCCTCGCTCTGGCCAGTGTGGTCGGGGCATCGGTCGACAACTCCCGGCGGAGTGCGCTGCTCGCCATCGTCCGCCCGGATTCGAAGGACCCTCGGATCATCCCCTTCCCCGGCCCCCGCCGTCCCCTGGACGACGACCCGGACGCCGCCTGACGAACCAGGGCAGCGTCTAAAGAACCCGGGCAGCGACTGACGGTTACCGGACGCCGAGCAGCATGCGGACGTCGGCGACCAGGGTGATCGACCCCGTGGCCAGGATCCCCGTCCCCGGCTGCCCGTCGGCCTCGGCGAGCGTCACCGCGACGTCGAGGGCCTCGTCCAGGCGCTGGGCCATGGTCACACGGTGCTCGCCGAAGACCTCCTCGGCCAGTTCGGCGAGATCCTCCGGAAGGATCGACCGCGGGGACGACGACCGGGTGACGACGATCTCCTCCAGAATCGGTTCAAGAGCCGTGATGATCCCGAGGGCGTCCTTGTCCGAGAGGACAGCGACGACGCCGACGAGCCGGGTGAACCGGAAGGCGTCCTCGATCCCCGCCGCGAGGACCTCCGCCCCGGCGGGGTTGTGCGCGGCGTCCACGAGGACCGTCGGGCTGCGACGCACGACCTCCAGCCTGCCCGGCGAGTCCACCCCCGCGAAGCCCGCCCGGACGACGTCCTGGTCGAGGGGCGCCGCCCGGCCGGTCCGCGGGCCCCCGCCGGGCGGCGCGGGCTCCGCGCCGAGCAGGGC
>JAUPKQ010000073.1 GCA_030837345.1 Actinomycetota bacterium
ACGACGGGCCCGGCGGGGGCGTCGTCACCGGCGCTCGCGACGACGGGTTCGGTCTCGGCGGCCGGGGGGGCCGCCTTCTTGCGGGTCGCCCGCTTGCGCGCCGGCCGCGCAGGCGCCTCCACGGCGGGGGCGGAAGCCTCGGAGGCAACCGGGGCGGGGACCTCAGCGGCGGGGACCTCAGCGGCCGGGGCCTCGTCCGCGGTCGCGGAGGGTGCGATGTCGGTCTTGGGCGGCCCGGCGGGGCGGGAGGCCGCCCGTCGCCTGCGGGTCGGGGCCTTGACGGGTGTCTCGGTGCTCGCGGAGGTATCAGCCCCCGCGTCGGCTCCGGTCGGCTCGGTGTCGAGCGTCACGGGCGTTCTCCTTACGGCCCCGGGTGACCGGCCACGCCTCCGGCACCGCACGGAGCGGTTGGGTCGTCGCGCCGAACCGGCGCGACGGAAGTCGGCTCGTTACCCCTTGAGCGATCGCACTCGCAGACGGCGCGGCACCCATCAGGAGCCGACGACGGTCCGTTCGGCGGTCAGCGGATCGGCCACCGTGCCGTTCTCCTCGTCCAGCGGCCCCTGCGCCAGCCGGGTCATCCGAGATGACAGCGGCGCCAGATGTGCCTGCGACCGGAGTCCGGAAAGGACGTCGTCGGGCCGGACGGCAGGTGTGGTGTGCCGGACGACCACGTGCAGTATCGCATAGGAACACGGCTCACCTTGAGCACCACGGAACGCGCCGTTTCCGTCGGACTGGGAAGGTTCGGCGTCCTCGACACGCAGGCCGACGACGGCACCCCGGGTGTCGAACGTCCGCAAACCGGACTTCATCACCCGCGACACTTCCACCCGTTCGGCCGAGAGAAACGTCCGGACGGCGTCCGCCGCCTCGGCCGGGGACACGCCGGTCAGCTCGATCCGCCAGACGGAGGCGGTCAGCCGCTCGGCGAGGGCCCCGGGCCCGGCGGGCACGGCCTCCAGGATGTCCAGGCCCGGCGGCAGGGCGTCGTCGAGGGCGCACCGCAGCCGCTCGGGATCACAGGGACGGGTGAGAGCGATCTCCAGGTACTCGGCCTCGCTCGCCGCCCCGGTCGGCGCCGCACCCGCGAAGGAGATCCGTGGGTGCGGGGAGAACCCGGCGGAGTACGCGATCGGGACGGCGGCGCGACGCAGGGCCCGTTCGAAGGCGCGCTGGAAGTCACGATGGCTGCTGAAGCGCAGACGCCCCCGTTTGGCGAAGCGCAGGCGCAGGCGCTGCACCACGGGTTCGGGCGGCGGGCCGTCGGGCATCCGGGCCAGGGGGTACCTCCGGGGACACGTGGGCGGGTCTTCCATGAACCCTACGACAGCCCGCCCGTGGCCGGGGCCGGGACTCCCCCGGCGAGCGGGGCCGACCCGGCGAGCGACAGCACCTCGTCATCGGTCAGCGGACGTCCCAGAAGCCTGGCCCTCGACCGAACGGCGGCGGTGGTCCCGGCGATCCGGTCGTCGGTCACGGGCAGGGCACCGTGCCGTCGCAGCACCGCGGCGACGGCGCCGCGTCCGGCGTGCTGACCGATCCTCACCTCCTGGCGCCGCCCGACCATCTCGGGCGGATAGGGCTGGTACGACCGGGGGTCCTTGAGCAGCCCGTCGACGTGCAGGCCCGACTCGCAGACGAAGATGTCCTCCCCGAGCAGCGGCCGGTCCGGGCCCGGCGGACGGCCGGTCCACTCCGCCAGGGCACGGCTCAGCCGGGTGATCCGGGCGAGGTCACCGGCGTCCGGATCCGCCCCGGCCCCGCCGCCCGCCGCCGTGAGGAGACAGGCCGCGACCTCCTCCAGCCGCGCGATGCCCGCCCGCTCGCCGAGCCCGAGAAGCGAGACGTCCACCCCCGTCGCACCGCAGGCCAGAGCGGTGACGGCGTTCGCGGTCGCCATCCCCAGGTCGTTGTGGGCGTGGACGGCGACCTCGCCCTCGAAGAGGCGGCGGCACCGCGTGACGAGGGCGGCCACGGCGAGCGGGGTGGCGAGCCCGAGCGTGTCGGCCAGACGGACGCGGTCGACTCCGGCGGTGGACGCGGCGCGCAGCACCCGTGCGACCAGCGCCGGGTCCGCGCGGGTCACGTCCTCCAGCCCGAGCGAGAGGCGCCGGATCCCCACGCGGCGCGCCAGGCCGGCGAGCGCCCCCACCTGATCGACCGCCCAGCCGGCCGGACGGCGCAACCGGCTCCGGAGGTGAACGCCGGAGACGGGAAGGCAGACCGAGACGACGTCGACGTCCAGGGCGGCCGCCGCCTCCAGGTCGGCGGCGCGGGCCCGGCACCACACGGCGAGGCGCACCCCGCCGGGCAGGGCACGGGTGATCTGGAGGCCCGTCGCCGCGAGCTCGGCGACCTCGGGCCGGAGCCCGGGACCTCCTCCCGAGGCGATCCCGATCTCGATCTCGCCGACGCCCGCCGTCGCGAGACCGGCGAGGATCTCGATCTTTCTCTCGAGGCTGAGGTACACCCCCGGCGTCTGGAGCCCTTCCCTCAGGGTCGTGTCGATCAGCCGGGACACGGGCGCCGTCATCCGCACCCCGTTCCGTCGCCGCAGCGGGACGCCCCGGGACCGCCTCCGCCCCGCCGGGCCACCGGGGCGGGCCTGCCCCCGGCGAAGACCTCCTCAGCGGCCTCGCAGATCAGCCCGCCGGTCTCGTGGACGTCGAGCCCGGAGGCCTCGAGCACGGCCCGGGGTGTCCCGCCGATCCGTTCGACGAGCAGGGCCCGGCAGTCGGCGAGCACCTCGGCGACCTGCCTCCAGCGGTTCTCCCCCGACCCGGCGTCCGGGGCGTGGCGGATGTCCGTCAGCCGGGCCCCGGCCGCCGTCCGCTCGAAGACGAAGAAGCAGTCGGCGTCGCCGAGGTGACTGTTGACGAGGTGTCCCTCCTGGCTCGTCGCCGCGACGTACGGACGCGCGGTGCCGGGCGAGAGTGTCCTGGAGCGGGCCCGTTCCAGTCGTGCCAGGGAACCGGGGGCGTGTTCCTCCCCGATCAGCCCCGCCGCGTCGGCCCGGCACCGCGTGCAGTGGGAGAGCTGGGGAAGGTACCGGGCCGCCCCGAGCCGTGACGACGTCACCTCGGACGGCGCGGGGGCGCCCTGGCGGTGCAGGGGGGTCCCCGCCACGGGGTACATCGGCATGCAGTTCATGGCGTCGGCCCCGAGAGCGGCGACGGTCCGGGCGGTCTCGGCGACGCCGTCGACGGTCACCCCGGGGATGAGGATGGTGTTGACCTTCACGGTGATCCCCCGGGCCTTCAGACCCTCGATCGAGGCGCACTGTGCCGCGAGGAGGGCCTGCGCGCCGTCGGTGCCACGGCGGACGATCCTGCCGTCCCGCACCCACCGGTAGATGCGGGCCCCGACCGACGGGTCGACGGTGTTGACGGTGACGGTGACGTGGCTGACACCGAGAGCGGCGACCCGGTCGAGGTGAGGGGGCAGTCCGAGACCGTTCGTCGCGAGGCAGTACGTCAGCCGGGGGTGGCGTTCCCGGCACAGGGCGAGGGTCTCCAGGGTCTGGGAGGCATTGGCGAACGGATCGCCCGGACCCGCGATACCGACGACGGCGAGCTCCGGGACGTCGCGCACGACGTCGTCGAGGTAGCCCGCGGCCTGCTGGGGGGTGAGGACGGCGCTGGTGACACCCGGGCGGCTCTCGGACACGCAGTCGCTGCGCCGGTCGCAGAATCCGCACTGGACGTTGCAGCGCGGCGCGACCGGGAGATGGACCCGGCCCACGCTGTGACGCGCCCGCGGGTCGAAGCACGGGTGGCCGGTGAACGCCTCCGTGGGGGCGGCGCTCTCGGTCGCCGAGACCGTGGTCGATGTCGTCATGCGACGGCCCTCCGGTGTCGAGTGATCATGATCACATGTAGGCGTAGCCGACCGGCGAGGCATCCTGCGCCTGCCCGATCAGGGTGTTGACGATCAGGTCGAACAGGTGCTGCGCCCCCCGGTACCCGACGTGGAGCAGCCGCTGCCCGCCGACCCGGTCGTGGACGGGCAGTCCGGCGCGCACGAGGGGGACACCGAGTGCCCGGCTCGTCGGGTACCCCTTCGAATGCCCGACGAGCAGATCCGGCCCCGCCTGGGCGCTCGCCCGGTCGATGAGGTCGAAGTCGGCGTCCTCGAGGACGACGACGTCCTGGCGAAGATCCGGTATCTCCTGGCGCAAGGTCGCCTCCAGGCGCCCGGACCGGCCCCCGGAGGCGGCCACGACGACGTGGACGCCGATCTCGGTGAGGAACGACGTCAGGCCGACGACGAGGTCCTCGTCGCCGAAGACGACGGCACGCTTGCCCGCCACGTACTTGTGGCCGTCGACGTAGGCGTCGACCAGCCGCCCTCGCTCCGCGCC
>JAUPKQ010000010.1 GCA_030837345.1 Actinomycetota bacterium
CGGGATCGGCGGCGGCGGGCCGAAGAGGGGCGCGGGCACGGGTCCGCGCAGGGACGCGGCGCCCGGCAACGGCTGCGGCAACGACTGCGGCTGCGGCTGCGGGGAGAGCTCCAGGTCCGACTGCGGGAAGAACTCCAGGTCCAGCTCCGGTTCCTGCTCCGGTTCCAGCTCCGGCACCAGCTCCAGGTCCGGTTCCGGTTCCGGTTCCGGTTCCGGTGCGGGAGCTGGTTTGCGTTTCGGCCGGGGGACGGCGAAGGACGGCGGTGTCGGGCCGATCGCCGGTACAGGGCCGGGCTTCGCAAGAGGCTCTGGTTCCGGCTCGGGCAGCGGCTCGGGCACCGGCTCGGGGACCGCCCCGCTCAGCGGCCCGGGGACCGCCCCGGCCACCGGGGGGACCGATGGTTCCCCGATCAGGCCCCTGGCCTGAGGGGGCTGAGGGTTCACCGTGCCCGGCGACAGATTGCCCGCGATCTCGTTCATCACTTCTCGCACCACGTCGTCGTCCGGAGGTGGAAGGGGTTCGCCGGGGACGACGGTCACCGCTCCGCTGATCCACCGGTCATTCTGCGGCGGGCCAGGGAGGACGCCGTCCGTCGCCCACGCGCCCTTGACCGGCGCGGGGGAGTCAGGAGCTCCTCCCGGGTGCCGCAGCCGCATCTGGACGCGACGTGTCCGCAGCGCCGCCCGCAGGCGCTGCGCCAACGCCACCACCAGGACAATCAAGAGCGCGAAGAGCGCGAATCCGGCCAGCACGGTCAGCGCGACAAGGACCGAGCCGCTCAACTCGGCGGCCGGTTCGACCGCGAGCGGGGCGATCAGTGGCACTCCCCTGTGTTCGGCACGCAGAGGGGCGAAGTGGAGAGATCGACAGCGATCGACGTGTGCGAATACCGTCGCGATCGCAGGCAACCGCCGACGATCCCGGGCGGCCTCGCGGTCTCAGCTGAATTGCGCTGGTTTCGACGGTGAGGATGACGGTCCGCTGCGGGCGAGCGGGGAGGGTTCGCGGCGCATCACCCGGAGCACGGGTCCGCCCGTCTCGCCGGGAGGGCAGGCGGCGACGACCGAGAACCCGCGGCGCAGGTAGAAGTCGACGTTGACGGCGGTGGACGTCTCCAGCGCCACGGGGAGCCCGGCACGGTCCGCGGCGTCGAAGACGGGCCGCATCACGGCGCTGCCCAGGCCTCGCCCGCGAAGATCCGCGCGGCAGGCGAGCACCCCGAGGTACCAGTGGGGTTCGTCGGGGAGGAGGGTGTCGACGATCTGGTCGGTCGCGGCGATGCGGGACGGCGCGGGGCCGGGGAGGTCCGCGACGAGTTCCGCGTACCGGTGGGCGATGACGTCGGGGCCGAGAAGGTTTCCGCCCGGAGGGATCCACATCGAGACGGCCGACAGGTCCCCGGCGACCCAGACCTCTCCTCCGTCGATCCTGGTGTCGAGCAGGAACCCGAAGAACCGGCGGGCGGCGGCGGCGTACCCGGCGTCGTCCGGGAACCACCACCGGACCTGCGGATCGTGACGGAAGGCCTCGACGACGACGCCGAGAGCGGCGTCCCGCTCGCTGCGGAGGAGGCGGCGGACGACGACCATTCCCACATCTTCCTCACCCCGGTGAAGGCACCGGAAGGGGGGTCAGTTCACCGAGTCGGCCGAATGTCTGATCTTAACGCGATCATGATCCTCCCGTGTTGTCATGACGGGATTTTGGTGCCGTCGCCGACGAATCGGGACGGCGGACCGGCGCCATGGCCGCAGAAGGGCGCCCGGTCTCTTCAGTCACGTGCCGAATAGGTGGAGGGAACGGCTCAGGTGCGCTGTGATGGGGTATGGCCCTGTTCCGGCGGCGCCGCCGTTCCGACACGCAAGCGACGACCCTCGCGGCCAGGAGGTTCTGGGCCTGGTGGGACACCGGGCAAGCGCAGGTGACCGCCGCGGCCGAGAGAGCCGACGACCGACGCCTCGCAGCCCTCCTCACCAGGCCGGTGCGCGACATCCACCCCGATCTCGTCTGGTTCGTCGGCCCCGGCGTCACCGCCCGGACGATGCTCGTGCTGTCCGCGTCGCGTCATCCGGCGCTGCGGATGGTCACGGAACGCTGGCGCCGGGAAGGCCCGCCGGACAGCCAGCGATGGGAGTTCCACCAGGCGTTTCCCGCGGAACCGGGCCGTTTCTCCACACCCGTCGACGTCGACGGGACGACGCTCGCGCCGTCCGGTTCGACGGCGCTGGCGACCCTGGACGACGCGCGCTTCCGGATGGATCTGACCGTCCACCACCCGGCCTTCGCCGATCTCGACGAGCGGGACCGTGACACGGTCGCCGACCGGTTCGTCGGCTGGGCCCTCGGCGAGGACGACAGGGACCGTTGGGTCGGCGGTCTCGCCACCACCACCGTCCCCCTTCCGGACGGGGTTCCGGTGGCGAGTCTCGGCTCGTTGGTCCCCCAGCTCGCGGACCGTTGGGGTGGCGAGCGGTGGGCCGCGCTGGAGGGGGTCTTCGGGACGAACCGGTTGATCGCCTCCGTCCGTCATCCCGTGCACCACGTCGACCATCCCCTGTTCGACGAGCACGTCGCGGTGCGGCTCCAGTACGAGGAGGCCTTACCCGACGGCCAGCCGACACCCCGGGTGCTCGACGAACTCCAGGCTTTCCAGCGGCACATCGTGGCCCGGCTGGGTGACACGGCGCTGCTGGTCGCGGTGCAGACGGCCAGCGGGGAGCGCGTGATGCACTTCTACGCGGACTCGGAGATGGTCACCTTGTCGAGGTTCCGGGCGATGCTGCGCGGCTACACCGGTGGCCAGTCCGCCGTGCAGGCCCACTTCGACCCGGGCTGGGACAGCGTCCACCACCTCCGGGTGGCCACGACCCCGGACTGATCCCGGGTCAGTGCGTCAGCACGGTCACCGCGTGGATCAGGACGCCGACGAGACCGCCGACGACGGTGCCGTTGATCCGGATGAATTGGAGGTCGCGCCCGACGGCGAGCTCGATGCGGCGGGAGGCGTCGTCGGCGTCCCAGCGGTCGACCGTGTCGGAGATGATCGTCGCGACCTCGTGCCGGTAGCCGGAGATCAGGTGGCCCGCCGCGTCGGCGACGTACTGGTCGGCCTTGCGCTGGAGGCTCTCGTCGTGGGCGAGCCGGCGGCCGAAGGCGGTCAGGCCGTCGAGGGTGCGCAGGCGCAGTTCGCTGCCGGGGTCCTCGACGGCGTCCTCCAGCGTGCGGCGCACGGTGACCCACAGGGTCTGGAACGCCGTTCGGACGTCGGGGTGGCTGAGGATGCCGTCCCGGAAGGCGTCGGCCCGCGCCATCGTCGCGGCGTCGGACTGGAGGTCGGACGCCAGGCCCGCGAGCATCTCGTCGAGCGCGACCCGGGCCGGGTGCTTCGGGTACTGGCGGATGTCGGCGATCAGGTCGCGCGCCTCGACGAAGCCCCGGTGGCCGATGCGATGGTCGACCCAGGTCGGGGTCCAGATCGGCGCCCGCTCGGAGACGAGCCTGACGATGACCTCCTCGTTGTCGAGGATCCACTCGTGGAGGGCTTCGATGCCGACGTCGACCAGGCGGTGGTGGGCTCCCTCTTCAACGATCCGGTCAAGGACGCGCCCGGCGGGCGGCCCCCACGGCCGTTGCAGGATCCGGCGCAGGACGACGTCCTCCAGGACCTCAGCGACCTGCTCGTCGCGCAGGACGGTCATCGCCCCCTGGGTGACGCTCGCCAGTTCGGCGGTGACGCGGGCGGAGTTCGCCGGGTCGTTCAGCCAGACACCGACGCGCCGCGCGATCTCCGCCTGTTCGATGCGCCCTTTGACGATCTCCTCGGAGAGGAAGTTCTCGGCGACGAACTCCTGCAGGCTCCGGCCCATCGCCTCCTTGCGTGTCGGGATCAGCGCCGTGTGCGGGATCGGTATCCCCAGCGGGTGCCGGAACAGCGCCGTCACGGCGAACCAGTCCGCCACCGCCCCGACCATCGACGCCTCCGCCGCCGCGTTGACGAAGCCGAGCACCCCCGTCGTCGTTCCCAGCGTCGCCACATAGACGACGGCCGCCAGCACGAGCAGCCCCAGCGCGAAGGCCTTCATGCGCCGTAACGCCGCTAATCGCACAATGTCGCCGCTCGTCGGCGCGGTCCCTACCACCCTGCCGCCCCCTCCCCCGCTCCGTCGACCACTCGCTCCCACGCTCCGCCGGCCGTTCACTCCCACGCTCCGTCGGCGGCTCCTGGCACCCGGTCACTGTTGCATGGGACCAGGCACAATGCTGCCCCGGCACAACAGATCCGGGGGCTAAGCCCTGTTTGATAGATCGGTTGCGGGGGCTTTGGAGATTGATGAGCCATTCCGGGTAGCGAGTCGATGCGCTTGGTGATCGGGATCTGCCCACCGGAGCCGGCGAGCTGGCTGGAGGCCGGGCCGCGCGTTCAGGGTGTGCGTTCAGGGTGTGCGTTCAGAGCGTCGACCCCTGCCTGGTCACGCGTTGTTGCACGGAACGGGTAGAACGTCACCGGTAGTAGCGCTGTGGGCGTCGGGGGCGTGTCGGATCGACGTCCGCCGGGTGTGATCGACAGCACCAGCCGTAACGCTACGAACGGGTCACGTGCCCGAGACCCGGATACACCACCCGGCGACCTCGCCGGGATCCCTCACCGCAGGCAGCGACAACCGCGACCACGGTGAGAACCGCGATCACGGGAGCGACCACGCGCGGCGAACAGGAACAGACCCTCCCCCTGATCCGCCAGACGGGGGCTAACCCCAAGTGCGTAATGAAGGTGCGTATTTCGTGGCGAGAAAGTGCCGAATAGCAGCACTTTCTCGCCACGGAATCAGCACCTTTACTACGCACTTCCAGATCCGATCGAGCACCTTGGCCCGCACGGACGAGGCCGGCCCGTCCACCCTTGCGCGTTGAGAACGGCGGCGACCTCGGCGGCGACCCCGCACGGATCGTTCGCGATCTCGTGCCAGCCGTAGCGGAGGGTCCTGCGCCCGGAGACGGTGACCCGGTTGTCCCGCTGCCGGTCGCGAACCACCTGGTCGCCGCCGTGCCACTCCCGCCCGTCGAGTTCGACGACGAGGGCGTACTCCTTGAACTCGGCATCGCGGTACTCCCGCTGCCCGCACTGGTCGTCCGGCCTGTTCAGGGTGGATGGCGGCAGACCGTGGGCTCTCTCGACGGTGTTCAGCCACTCGTACTCCAGAACGGACCGGACCCCGTGCTCGACATCCGTCAGCACCCCGATCAGCAGCCGTCGGCGCGGATAGGTCCGCCGGGCGTCGAGCTCGCCGCGCAGCCGGGCGGCTGTGGTGAGACGTCGCTGCACGACGCGGGTGATGACGTCGACGGCGGCGTCGGACCGGTCGAGGCGACGGCAGAGATCCAGGGCCGCAGCCTCGACCCGCAGGCGCGGCGGTCTCGTGCCCGGCTGGATCGCCGCGACGAGGTCACGCCGCCGAATGATGACGATCCGGTCCACGCCGAGAGGATTCCGATTGCTCGGCACCACAACGTCCAGCGGGGACGGCGGCCGATCGTAGGCACCGGCAAGCCACAGACTGGTCCTCGGCCCGGCGGCAGCTCCCGCCCCCGCCGCCAGGATCGCCGCCCAGACAAGAGACCGCGGGGGAATGGGCCCGCTGAACAGCACGTAGACGCCCCGATAGGCGTGCTGCCACTCGCCCGAGGCCAATCTGCGGCGCAGCTGCGACACCGTGACGCCCGCCGACAACACCTGCTGACGGGTGGCCACGCCGTCCTGGCCGAGAGCTGCGAGGTCGAGGATCGCCACGCCCCGACTCTGCCCCGATCACCTCGCCCAGCGGCCAGCTCCGCCACCACCCTGTGGACGACGCCGCCCCGCACCCCTCCTGTGGACGAGTGGCCCTCCGTCGCTCGGGTCGACCACTCAGACAGCCCAGCTTCGCTCACTCGGATTCCAGGTTCATGCGTTTGCGCTCCCTTGTCCTAGGAGTCGGACGAGGGCATGTGTCGCGGCAGGGAGTCCTGCCCGGCGCAGAAGATCAACTAGGAAGGCCTCTCCGTCGCCGAGGGGTGCGTCGTACAGGTGAGCGAACGGCCGCAGCGCTCTCGCCACCTCATCGGGATCCAGATGCATGCGTGTCAGACCGTCTCGTACGACGCCCGCCAGGTGCTCCCCATCCAGGCGTGCCGCTGCGAGGTCAATGATCGTTCGAACCGGTGTGGTGACCGGTAACCCGTCAACCACGCCCCAGTCCCGGCGATCCAGGCTCCTTCGGTGGAACCGCACTTCGGGATCTCGCGTCTGCCGACGCCGGTCAACCGTGAACTCATACCGGTTCACGGGCAGATCACCCATATCGTGAAGCCAGGCCGCGGAGGTGTGCGAGACCACTGCATCGACATCGCCGCGAACCAGCCTGTCCCCGGCAGGTTCAGCTGCTCCGAGCCCGAGCCACACCGCCCGGAGGCCATCAGCGGGGGCAGGTGGTGCACCAGCGATCCGGTACACGCCATGCCGGATCCGCTCGACATACCCCCCTCGCATCATCCGCC
>JAUPKQ010000074.1 GCA_030837345.1 Actinomycetota bacterium
CCCGCACCGAGCCCCGGATCCTGGCCGCGGCCGTCCGGCCCGGCCGTCTCGTGCGGGTGGCGACCGTGCACGTCGACTCCTTCGGGGCGCGGGTCGACGTCACCGAGGCGACGGGTCCGGTCGAGGCCGAACGGAGGATCACCACCGCGCAGGCCGATCCCTCCGTGGTCGCCGTCCAGATCGACCGCCGGGTCCGGGCCCTGCGGATCCCGTCTCTCCCCCGGACCGGGGCCGTCGCGCCGGAATCGACCACGTCGTCCGGCCCGACCACCTCGCCGGAACCTGCCGCGGCACGGGAGACCGGTGTGGTCACGGAGGGTGGCGTTCCCGCCCTCAGCGACGATCCGCTGCGAGGCGAGCAGTGGGCGCTGGACCAGCTCTCGGCGGAGCGGGTGTGGACGGTGAGCCGGGGTGCCTCGCAGGTCGTCGCTGTGATCGACAGCGGGGTGGACTCCACGCACCCCGATCTCGCCAGCCAGCTGATGCCGGGTACCGATCTCGTGGCGAGGGGTGGCGACGGCTGGACCGACCCGTACGGTCACGGGACCCACGTCGCCGGGATCATCGCGGCCCGGGCCGGGAACAAGGTGGGGATCGCCGGGCTCGCGCCGGACGCGCGCATCCTGCCCGTCAGGGTGCTGGACGCGAACGGTGAGGGATGGGACAGCGACATCGCCGACGGGGTGATCTGGTCCGCGGACTCCGGTGCCGATGTGATCAACCTGTCCCTGGGCGGTCCCGGTGCCTCGGAGGTCGTGCGGTCGGCCGTCCTCTACGCCGTCGGGCGGGGCGCGGTGGTGGTGGCCGCCGCCGGGAACGAACGGACGAAGGGGAACCCGGTCAACTACCCGGCCGGGTTCGACCTCGCAGGTCAGCTGGCCGTCGCCGCGACGACGAGGGACCGGGTGTCCGCCTCCTACTCCAACACCGGGCCGTATGTGACGATCGCGGCGCCGGGCGACGGGATCGTGTCGACGGTCCGGGGGACCTACGAACAGAAGTCCGGGACGTCGATGGCGACTCCCTACGCGTCGGCGGCGGTCGCCCTGCTGCGTGCCGTCTCCCCCTCTCTCCCGCCGGCCGACGTGATCTCGGCCTTCGTCTCGACGGCCGACGACCTCGAAGCGAGCGGGCGGGACGACGCCACGGGCAACGGCCTGATTGACCCCGTGGGAGCCCTGTGCGGCATCGGCCGGTGTCCCGGCGCCAATCCTTCACCGACGGGTAGCCCGTCGCCGAGTCCGATGTCGAGCCCGACCGGCAGCCCGTCGCCGAGTCCGACCGGCAGCCCGTCGCCGAGTCCGACCGGCAGCCCGTCGCCGAGTCCCGGTGACGATCCGCCGACCGGGGTGACGGAGCCGTTGCGGGTCGGTGTGCGGGCGACTCCGGCGACGATCGTCGCCGGAGCGACCACCACCTTGCTGATGACGGTGAGCGATGCGAAGGGCCCCGTGGCCGGGGCTGTCGTCCGGGTCGCGGGGGCGGGACGGAGCGCCGTCGGGCGAACCGGAAAGGACGGTACGGCGCGGATCGTCGTCGGCGCTCCGATCACCGCGGTGTGGAGCGTGACGGCCACCGCCGACGGTCACGCGGTGTTGACCCGGCTGAAGGTGCCGGTCGCGCCGAGGGTCGTCGTCCGGTGGGCGGGATCCCGCGTCACCGTGTCCGTCAGCCCCGCGCGGCGGCAGACGGTGTCGGTCGTGCAGGGGTCGTCCGTCCGGGGCCGGGGGCGGCTGGGATGGTCCACGTCGGGCCGGATGACCTTGCCGGTTCCCCGTTCGGGGCGGGTGCGGCTGGTGGTCGGTGCCGGGGGCGGCCTGGTGACGGTCACCGTCCAGCGCTGAGAGGGATCGCCGGAGCCGTGCTCACGGCAGGCGGGACCTCACGGCAGGCGGGACCTCACGACAGGCGGGTCTTGGCCGCCCGGGCGACGATGCCGTTCAGGAGGCGGCCGATCCGGTGCTGTGCTCCCTGTTCCCGCGGGTCCGGGACGAAGGTTCCCGACCAGCTGTCCACCTGGCGGTTCAGGGCCGCGACCCCCCGGGCGAGTCCGCTGCCCGGCAGCGCCCGGGCCGTCAGGGTGGCGAGGTCGTCGAACAGGTCGGGCCGGAGGGCGTGGACCGGGGCGTCCGTCACGCCGTCCGGGAGGGCCCCGGTCTGTGCCTGGGCGCGGATCCGGCGGAGCCGGTCGGCCGCGAGCAGACCCGCCGCCGTGATCAGGACCATCAGTCCCGCGAGGGCGAACCGCACCCCGCCGGAGCCCGGGGGAGCGGGTTCCCCCGAGATCAGCCACCGCATCAGGAGCAGACCCAGGTCGACGGCCAGGGTACCCAGGGTGATCGTGAGCCCGGTCGTCACCGAGGAGACGGCGTTGCCCGGCAGGGGGCCGGCTCCGGGATGGGCGAGGACCCGGACGGCGACGGGCAGCAGAGCGATCGAGGGGGCGAGGGCGGCCAGCGTGAGCAGGGACTCCAAGGTCGACGACCCCGCTCCGGGCGCCCCCGCACCGGACCCGGCCAGGGACCTGGTCCACTGCTCGACGAGCATGAGAAAGGTGCAGAGCATCGCCGACAGCCCGGCCGTCCGCGCGGTGCGCCGGACGGCGTGGCTCGGGTCTGGCTCCGAAGGGATCACAAGGGAACGCTAGACCGTGACGTCGAACGGTGCAGGTGGATTGTGCGCTCGAAAGGCGCCTCGCCCGACGCCGCGGGACGCGGGCCGTCCGGGTGATCCCGGTACGCGTCGTCCTCCTCACGGCGAATGAGGGCATCTGCGCTCCGATCTTGCTTTGAAGCGCTTCACGTAGAACGCTCTACTATGTCCCTGCTGCTTGATGCGGGGTTCCTTCTGATCCGGGAACCGGTGGCGGTCAGGAGGCGTTTGGCCCGGCGGGATACTCTGAGCCGCTGGGAGCAGGGGTTTTCTGTCGAGACGGTTGCGAGCGAGTCGAGGTCACACGTGCCCACTGGCAAGGTGAAGTGGTTCGACGCCGACAAGGGCTTCGGCTTTCTGGCGAACGACGCTGGCGGCGAGGTGTTTGTCCATGCCTCCGCCCTTCCGTCCGGTACCACCTCGCTGAAACAAGGTACCCGCGTCGAGTTCGGGGTCGCCGAGGGAAAACGAGGTCTACAGGCCCTGTCCGTCCGTGTGCTCGACCCCCTGCCGTCGGTGGCCAAGGCGACCCGCAAGCCCGCCGAGGACATGACGGTGATCGTCGAGGACCTCATCAAGCTGCTCGACGGAGTCTCGAACAGCGTGCGGCGGGGCCGCTACCCGGATCGGTCGACGTCCCGCAAGGTGGCGAGCGTCCTCCGCGCCGTCGCCGACGATCTGGAGGCCTGACCCGGACAATCCCCGCGGAGGTGTCGTCGTCACCGCCGCAGGCGGGCCAGGGTGGCGACGCCCAGGCCGGTCATCGAGGCGGTCGCGAGCGCGGCGAGGCCGAGTCCCCACGCCCCGGACAGGGGAAGGACGAGGCCGATCCCGCCGCCGAGGACCCAGGCGAGCTGGAGAACCGTCTCGGAACGGGCGAACGCGGAGGTCCGCACCTGTTCGGGTATCTCACGCTGGACGAGGGCGTCGAGGCAGAGCTTGCCGAGTGACTGCGCCGTCCCGGCGACGACGGCGACGGTCGCGACGGCGGCGGGTCCGTACCCGAGCGCCGCCCACACGGATGCCGCCGAGATCATGGCGAGGACGAGGACGACGACGCGCTCCGGCCGGATACGGCGCAGGAGGGCGCCGAGCGCGTTCCCGGCACCTCCGCCGACACCGGCCAGGACGACGACGAGAACGACGGACGACGATTCCGAGAACCCGTCCAGCGGCTCGGTCCGCAGCCGGAACGCCAGGAACAAGGTCAGGAATCCGGTGAAGGCCCGAACGGTGGCGTTCGAGCGGAGCCCGAGGACGACGAGCGGCCCGATGCTCCATCGGGGGCGCCGCGCCGGTGCCGGGCGCTCCGGTCCGGTACCGGACGCGGGGCTGGTCCCGCGTGCCAGCCGTGCGATGACGGGGTCACCCGCCACCGACCCCGCGCGGAGGGGCCGCTCCGGTCCGTCGCGTTCGGCGTCGCTGGACATGCGGGCGTCCACCTCGCCCTCGCCGGAGTCGATCCGGCCGGGGAGGGCGAGGGCGAGCGCGGTTCCGGCGGCGAAGACGGCGAAGGCGAGCCGGAGCGTCCAGGACGGACCGGCCCAGGTGGTCAGACCGGTTCCGAGCGCGCCCCCGAGACCCATCGCGGCGACCCCGGCGAGAGAGATCCGTGAGTTCGCGGCCACCAGGCCGGTGCCGTGGGGGAGGACGCGTGGCAGCGCGGCGGCCCGCGTGACGATGTACACCTTCTGGCAGACGAGGAACCCGAAGGCCGCCGGGTAGAGGCCGAAGGCGGCGTCCGTGCCGGAGGCCCCCCGGACGGAGTCGGCCATCACCCACGACAGGAACGCCCGCACGACCAGGGTCGTCGCGATCGCGTACCGGCGCCCGTGGAGGACCCGGTCGAGCAGGGGGCCGATCACGGGCGCCAGCAGGGTGAAGGGCACCATCGTCACGAGCAGGGACGTCGCGACGCGGCCCCGGGCGGCCTCGGTCGGGACCGCGAAGAAGATCGTGCTCGCGAGGGCGGTGACGATGAGCGTGTCGGCGAAGCTCGCGACGAGGTGCAGTTCGATCACCCGCCCCAGACCGGACTCGCCCGCTCCCTTCGAGTGGGTGAGGTGCCGGATCCCCCGCCAGGTCGCCGTCCCCGCACGCCGTGACACCGCCCCGGCGCTCCGGGCCGCCCGGGCCGCGGACCGGATCGGTCCGCCGGGGCGTCGCGGAGGCGCTCCCGGGTGCGGATCGGACCTCGTTCCCGGAGCGGGATCGGGCGGGTGCGTCGCCATCGGTTCCCATCCTGCCCAAGGATCGGGCCGGGTGCGGTCCGGGCGGGGCGGTCAGCTGAGTCTCCCTCGGCGGAGGGTACCCGCAACGGTTCGGACGGCTGGTGTCGAAGGTCTCTCCGGATAGTGGACAATCGACAGGTGCCGTCAATGTCGAGCCTGCGCGATCACCACACCCGGCCTCTCCCCGAGCCCGACACCATCTGTGCCGCAGCCGTCGCGCTGGCCCTCTCCGCCGCCGAGGAGATCGCCGATCCGGGGACCGTCGGCGTCCATCTGTCGGCGGCCGCCGACGGCGACAAGGTGGTCACCCACTTCTTCGCCTGCGAGGCCAAGGGATACCGGGGGTGGCGGTGGGCCGTCACGCTCTCGCGGGTCCCGCGCGCTCGGACGGCGACGGTCAGCGAGGTCGTGCTCCTGCCCGGGCCGGACGCCGTCCTCGCCCCGGCCTGGGTGCCCTGGTCCGACCGGATCGCTCCCGGTGACCTCGGGGCGAACGACGCCTTGCCCTTCCGTGCGGATGACCCCTTGCTCGAACCGGGGTACACCGTCACCGGGGAGGACGCCGACGAGCTCGCCGTCTGGGAACTCGGCCTCGGCCGGGCCCGCGTGCTGTCGCCGGAGGGGCGTGACGCCGCCGCCAGCCGCTGGTACTTCGGTGACCGTGGCCCCACGGCCGACGAGGCGGTCAACGCCGGTGCGGCCTGTTCCTCGTGCGGGTATTTCGTGCCTGTCACCGGCGCGCTCCGCCAGGTCTTCGGTGTCTGCGCGAACGAGTGGTCGCCGTCCGACGGCCGGGTGGTCAGTGTGGACCACGGGTGTGGCGCCCACAGTGAGACCGACGTCGAGCGTGTCGACCCCCAGCCCCTGCCCGAGCCCATCCTCGACGAGACCGGTCATGTGACCGTCGTGATCGACCGTTTCGGCGGGACGGCCGACAGCGCCGAGACAGGAACCCCCGCACTATGACGGATGACCCCTTCGCCACCGGCAGGGTTCGCGAACGGGTCCTCTCGGGGTGGTCGGCGTCCCCGGTCCGTTTCCGCGAGGACGCCAACGCCGAGGAGGACTACGCCCTCGGCGGGTACCGCGACCGCCTCGTCGTCGAGCTCGCGCAGAACGCCGCGGACGCCGCCACGCGGGCCGGTGTTCCCGGGCGCCTGCTGCTCGCGGTGCGTGAACTCGACGGCCGGGCGGTCCTCGTCGCCGCGAACACCGGCGCCCCCCTGACGGCCGAGGGCATCTCGGCACTCGCGACCCTGCGGGCGTCCGACAAGCGGGACGAGGAGGCCGTCGGCCGGTTCGGCGTCGGGTTCTCCTCCGTGCTGTCGGTCACCGACGAGCCCGCCGTCGTCTCCCGCACCGGGGGCGTCCGTTTCTCGTCCGCGGACACCGCGGCCCTGGTCCGTCAGCACGCCGCCGTCTCGGCGGGCCTCGGGGAGGAGCTCGCCCGCCGCGACGGCCATGTCCCGGTGCTGCGGCTGCCCTTCCCGGCCGAGGGGGTCCCGCCGGTCGGGTACGACACCGTCGTGCTGCTGCCGCTGCGCGACGCGGCGGCCGAGGACCTCGCCGTCCGCCTGCTCGACGAGGTGGACGACGCCCTGCTGCTCGCGCTCCCGGCCCTCACCGAGGTCGTTGTCGAACGTCCCGGCCGCACCGACCGGTGCCTCACGGACGTCGGTTCGCGCTGGCACGTGGTCCGCCGCCAGGGCGGTTTCGCCGCCGATCTCCTCGCGGACCGCCCGACCGAGGAGCGTCGCCGCACCTCCTGGGCGCTCACCTGGGCGTTGCCGCGCGAACGGGGTCCGGTATCGCGCGTCCTGCACGCGCCGACCCCGACCGACGAGCCCCTCGACCTGCCCGCCCTGCTGATCGCGCCGTTCCCGCTCGATCCCGGACGCCGCCACGTCGCGCCCGGCCCCGCGACGGACACCCTGGTCGAGGAGGCGGCCCACGGCTACGCCGACCTGCTGCGGACCGCGGCCGGTCTCGGCCTGCCCGTCTGGCCGCTCGTCCCGGCCGGGCTCGCCGGGGGGAGCATCGACGCCGCCCTCCGGGACGCCCTGCGCCGCATCCTGCCGACGACGCCCCTCCTCACCCCGGCCGAACGCCCGGCCGGACGCCCGGACGCCGTCGCCTCGCCCTCCCTGCTGCGACCCCGGGACGCCGTCGTCCTCGAACCGCCCGCGGGCGCCGATCCCGTCGTCGTCGAAGGACTCGCCCCCTACGTCGCCGGGCTGGTGCTCGCCCCCCGGTCGGCGGCCCCGGCGCTGGACCTCCTCGGCGTCCGCCGCCTCGCCCTCGCCGACATCGTCGAGCAGCTGCCCGCTCTTCCGGACGCCGGGGCCTGGCTCCGTCTCTACGCGGCCCTCGCCGGTCTGGTCGCCGACCCGCTCGCGCGTGAGTCCCTGGCGTCGCTGCCCGTCCCCCTCGCCGACGGACGACTGGTGAGAGGGGTCCGCGGGCTGGTCCTTCCCGTCCGGGCCGACGCCGCCGACGGCTGGGCGGACGACGGGCTCGGCGACGCCCTGGCGACGCTCGGCGTCCGGGTGGTCGACCCGGACGCCGCGCACCCGCTCCTGGAACACCTGGGGGCCGTGCCGCTGGAACCCCGCGCCGCGCTGGAGCTGCCCGCCGTCCGCGTCGCGGTCGTGGCCGCCGACGACGAGGACGACCCGGATCTTCGGGACGCCGTCCTCACCGTCGCCGCCCGCGCGGTCGCCGACGGCCGCCTCGCCGCCGGTGACCTGCCGTGGCTCGGCGACCTGCCGCTGCCCGACGCCGAGGACGACGTGACCCCGGCCTCGCTCCTCGCCCTGCCGGGGTCGTTCGCCGCCGAGGTGCTCGACCCGGACGACATCGCCCTCGTCGCCGAGGACGTCGTGAAGCGGTGGGGTGCGGACGTCCTGGTGGCCGTCGGGGTTCTCGACACGCTCGCCGTCCTGCGGCTGGCCGACGTCCCGGTCGCCGGCCCCGGCTCCGAGGACCTCGTCCACCTCGGGGACGACCCGGCGGAGAACGGTCCGCAGCCTGCCGACCTCGACGGCTGGCAGGACTGGGCCGACGAGGTCACCCGACGCGCCACCGTCACCGTCACCGGGGACGACGTGCCGGATCCGTCCCTGGAGGTCGTGCTCGGGGAACTGGTCGCGATCCGCGACCTCGACGCCGTCCGCGAGGAGGCCTGGCCCCTCGTGGTCACGGCGCTGTCCGAGCAGGCCGGACTCCGGTCGGCGCTCCTCGACCCGGTGCGGGTGTCGGTGCGGGGCCCGGGCGTCGCCGGGAGCGTCGACGTCCCCTCGTACTCCTCGTGGTGGCTCTGCCGCTCCCTGGCCGGGGGGCCGTGGGCCGACCCCGACGCCGATCCGTCACTGGCCTCGCTGCTGCCTCCCGCCCCCGAGATGCTCGCCCCGCTCGACCCGGCCGTGCGGCGGGCGCTCGGCGCCGTCGGGTCGGCGGCCCAGCTCGACGCCGCCGCCGTCGAGGCCGTGCTCGCGGGGATGGCCGACCCTGACGTCGACCTCGACGCCGCGACGGCGATCAGCCTCTGGCGCGAACTCGCCGCGATCGCCGTCCAGGCCCTGGCCGACGGCACCGACGTCGCGCCGCCCGCCTGGGTGCGGGTGCTCGACGGTCCCGACACCCGGGTGGTGCGGGTCCAGGACGCCGTCGTCGTCGACGGCCCCGCCTGGCTGCAGCGCACCGACCTCGGCGGCGCCGTCATCGCCCCCGACCCCGAGGCGGCACCGGCCCTCGCAGACCTGCTCGACGTCGCGCTCGCCGGGGAGCTCGCCCCCGGCGTGGTGGCGGACGGCGGGCAGCCGGTACCGGTGCCGTCCGAGGTCGGAGTGCTGCTTCCCGGCGCCCCCGCCTCATGGTTCGAGCACGACGACCTCCTCGTCGACGGCGTGGACGTCGACTGGTGGGTCGAGGGCCGGGGCCCGTCGGCGAAGGTCCACGCGACGACGTTCGAGGGGCTCGCCCGGGGGCTCGCCTGGGCGGCGGAGGCCTGGCACCGCCGGGGCACGGTCCTTGAGGTCCTCACCGAGCCGACGGCCCTGCCGTCCGCGGTGGTGGACGAGGCGTTCGGCGGCCCGTCGGGCCGGAGGGGTCAGGGATCCCGCCGCTTCAGGTAGACCAGGGCGAACAGGCCGAGCACGATGCCGCTCGGCGGTGTCCAGATCCACCAGCCGCGCCCGGACGCGTCCAGCACGTCGTGGAGGATCAGCGCGGCGACCCACAGCACCGCCCAGACCGCGATGCCCACCGTGACCGTGAGGCGATCGTTCGTCGGTAACGGCGGCGGGTCGGGGCGGCGATCAGGGGATCTCAGATACAGCCGCACCGTGGCAGACTAGCCGCCGCCGCCAGGACCTCCTACGACGAAACGTCGTGGACCGGTCACCGATTCATGACACGACCAGCTCGACTCTCCGGTTGGCCGCACGATTCGCCGCCGAGGTGTTGGGGACCGTCGGGCGTTCCTCGCTGAAGCCGACGATGCTGATCCGGTTCGCGGGCACGCCGCCAGCGATCAGCGCGGCCCTGACGGCCGCGGCCCGTGCCGTGCTGATCGTCAGGTTGACGTCCCAGCCGCCGGTGTCGTCGGTGAACCCCTGCACCCGGACCTTCAGGGAGGGCGACGATGCGAGGACGGCGGCGGCCTCGGCGGTCGCGCGGCGCGCGGACGTCGAGAGTCGCGTCCCGCCGTGACCGAACCGGATCGGCGGCAGGGCGGTCAGCCGCCGGCGCACCTCGGCCGCGGCCAGGGTCCGGGCCTCCGGCGTCGGAGCGGTCACGGCCGGCGTCGGCGTGGCCGTTGGCGTCCCGGTCGGCTCCGGGGCCGGGGTCGGGGTCGGGGCGGTCGTCGGGCTCGGCGCGGTCGTCTCGGTGGGGGTCGGGGTGAGGAGCGAGCTCTCGGCGGGGGTCGGGATGACCGCGCCCGTCTCGGTCGGCGTCGGGACCGCCGTCCCCGTCTCGGTCGGCGTCGGCGTCGGGGTGCCGAGCGGCGAGGCAGAGGTGGAGGACCCGGACGGCGTGGCGCCCCCGGCGACGGTGAGCTCGGACCTCGCGATCCGGACGCCGTCGAGGCTCCGGACGACGTCGAGCGCCTTCTCGACGTCCGTCGCCGAGGCGACGCTTCCCTTCAGCACCCCGTCCTGGCCCGTGAACTCGGCTTGGACCCCCGAGAGCCCCACGGCTTCGAGGGCCTCGTGCGAGCGGGCGCGCAGATCGTTCTCGACGCGGTGCCTGACCGGCATCAGCTGGACGGCGCCCAGACCGGCCAGCCCGATCGCACCGATGATCCACGGGGCGGCTCCCCGGCGGCAGCGCTCCCAGTAATGCCCCTGCAGGTCCGCCATCACTTCGCCTTCGACACGTCGCGGCCGCCCACCAGCTGGCGGGTGAGGGCCTGGAATCCTGCTTCGTCCCCGTCGGCGAGGAACCGGGCCTGCTTGCTCCAGGTCGGCAGGCTCGGAGCGAACCGGAGACCGGACTGCTCCAGCGCGCTCTGAAGTCGTGCCGTGTCGGCGTCGGCCAGGTCCTGGTACGTGCGGATCCCCGCGTTCCGCAGCGCCGCCCCGATCCGCGGGCCGATTCCCTCGACCCGTTCGAGGTCGTCCTCCTCGACCGGTTCAGCGGAATCCGGGGCGTCGCCACCGTCACCGGCCGCCGGATCGGGGGTCGTCGTCCCCGGAGCCGTCGTCCCCGGAGTCGTCGTCGGGGCGTCGGCGGCGGCCGGCAGCTCGTGGGCGGCCTTGTCCCGATCGGCCTCGGCGGTCCGGGTGGAAACGGTGGAGGTGGTGGCGTGACGCGTCGCCTCGGCGTCGGCCAGTGCCCCGGCGTCGGCGAGGGCCTTCGCGTCCGCCTTCGCCTCGGCGTCGGCGAGGGCGCGGACTCCGGCGAGCGACCGGGCGCCCTCGAGCTCGCTGAGGGAGATGTCCCCGGTCGGGAGGTTCTCGACGGCCTCGGCCTGGGCCGCGTACTGCTCGGGGGCGGGGTCGGTCGGGACGACGGACAGGCCGGCCGTCGGGTCCTCGCGCACCACGGTCACGGGAGGGGCCGTCCGCACGGGGGTCGCGTCGCGCGGTGCCGCGGGGCGGCGCGGAGCGGGTGTCGTCCGCGCGGTGACGCGCAGGCGCGCGATCTCCTCGTCGCGGGCCGCGATCTCCGTGTCCTTCTGGTCGGCGATCGCGCGGATCGCCTGCGACTCATCGAACTGCACCTTCCGCCGACGCCACCACAACCACCCGATAACTATGCCTAGAGCAACGGCCAGGGCAATGACGACGACCGTGCGACCGATGAACCAGGCCACGTTTTCCTCCCACGCACCGGGCGCACGAACGTGCACCTCGCGTGCGAAGCATGCCAGGTGCCAGGGGCCCGTATTCCGGGTTCTGGAAAGTCTCGGTCCCCTCACCGAGGGGTCCCTTCGCCGGAGTGGACGGGCCCTCCTCGGCGTCCGCAGGCCTTGGTGACGCTCCGCAGTAGTCCTTTTCCTCTCCCGACGGGGATTCCGGCAACATTTATCCCCTGGGGAGACGTCGTTCGGCTCCGGCTACCGGTGGTGACGGATGCCTGACCCTTTTCGACGGCACGGCGTGGGATCCACGTGACTGGAGGTGACCGGCTCTACCATCACGACGTGCTCTTCCCCGCGATACGTCACGAGGTGTCGTTCTGGCACGGCAACCACCGGCTGGACGGAGATCTCGTTCTGCCCCCGGGAGCCGGTCCCCACCCGGTCCTTCTCGTCGTCGCGGATCCCTCTCTGCCGGACCGTGACTACTCTCCGTGGCTGGACGGTTTGGCGGGCCACGGCATCGCCTCCTTCACCTGGGACCGGGGCACGTCCGTGGACGGAGCGGGAGATCCTCGTCGCCGTACGGTCGATCACGCTCGTGAGGTGCTGTCGGCGATGGACCGGCTGCGGAGCGCCCCGGAGGTCGACGCGACGGCCATCGGGCTCGCCGGGTGGGGGGAGGGTGGGTGGGCTGCCGCCCAGGCGGTCACCTTCAGTGATCGTGCCCGGCTCCTCGTCCTGGCGGGGACCCCGACGACCGAGCCTTTCGATCTCGTCGAGCACCGGATCCTCGGGCACCTCCGGGCCGCCGGGTATGCCGGGTATGCCGGGGGCGGCGGGGACGACGGCGACGCCGCCGACGGAGCCCGGGACGCCGTCCGGTGCTGGATCGAGGGCCGTGCCGAGGGGCTCTCACCCGCCGAGCTCGACGCAGGGCTCGCCCGCTGGCGCGCCGAGCCCTGGTTCGGGGAGCTGGGCGTGGCCGTCGAGGAGACCGCTGCGGCGAAGACCCTCACGATGGACCCGTTGCCCACTTTGTCCGCCGTCTCGGTCCCCCTCCTCGCCCTTTTCGGGGAGCAGGATCCTCTTCTGCCGCTGGCGCGGAGCGTTCGATCTCTCGGTGAGGCGCTGCATGTCGCGGGTAACACCGATCACCGGATCGCCGTCGTCCGCGACGCCGACCGGGCCCTCCGGGTCAGGCCGGGGCACGGTCTCGGCCGGATGGTGGACGGTCTGCACCAGTTCGGTGAGTGGCCCTCCGGGCTCACCGACGTGATCGCCGAGTGGCTCGTCGCCCGGCTGTGCGAGCCCGGCGACGTCCCGGCCTTCGCCCCTCCGGCGGACGCCCTGCTCGTACGTCCCCGCCTTCGTGTCGGGCCGGTGTCGACGGGGCACGCCCCTGTCCGGCAGGTGCGCCGCCGGATCAGTCGCTGAGGCCGGTGACCGTGATTCCCTCCGGATGCGTGGAATAGCTGCCCGGAGAACATTGTTAGCGTAGCTAATGAAACCTATGTTCAC
The DNA here is from genome assembly GCA_030837345.1 of Actinomycetota bacterium. Taxonomy (GTDB): domain Bacteria; phylum Actinomycetota; class Actinomycetes; order Actinomycetales; family Kineosporiaceae; genus JAUPKQ01. The sequence goes on from JAUPKQ010000074.1 coordinate 12,706, forward strand.
GGCTCTGCGAATACCCAACTACCGGTTGTGGGCGACCGGGGCTCTGGTCTCGAACACCGGGACGTGGATGCAGCGTGTCGCCCAGGACTGGCTCGTCCTGACCGTTCTGACGAACAACTCCGGGGTGGCGACCGGGGTGACGACAGGCCTTCAGTTCGGTCCGATCGCCCTGCTGGCGCCGGTGGCCGGAACGGTCGCGGACCGTGTCGACCGGCGGCGCCTGCTCATGGTCACCCAGGCCCTGTCCGGCGTCCTCGCCGGCGTCCTCGGGGTGCTCGTCGTCACCGGGACGGCGAGGCTCTGGCACGTCTACGTCCTCGCCGGGCTCCTCGGGGTCGTCGCGGCGTTCGACGCCCCCGCGCGGCACGCCTTCGTCTCCGAGATGGTGCCGCCGGAGGCCCTGTCGAACGCGGTCGGCCTGAACAGCGCCTCCTTCCACGCGGGCCGGCTGATCGGGCCCGGTGTCGCGGGTCTCCTCATCCACTGGCTGGGGACCGGCCCGGTGTTCCTCCTGAACGCCGTGAGCTTCGGCGCCGTCCTGCTCTCGTTGCGCGGGATGGACCTCCGCGCGCTCCAGCCGCTCCCACGAACCCTCCGGGACCCAGGAGACACGACGGGCACGGGGGGCACGACGGGCGCGGGGGACACGACGGGCATCCGGCGCTACGGGAGCGTGATGGCCGGGCTGACCTACGTCCGTCGCCGCCCCGACCTCGTCCTCCTCCTGTCGGTGGTGGGCATGGTCGGCACGTTCGGCCTGAACTTCCAGCTGACGACGGCCCTGATGGCCCGCACGGTGTTCGACAAGGGCGCGGGGGAGTACGGCCTGCTCGGGTCGATCATGGCGATCGGTTCCCTCGGCGGGGCCCTGCTTGCCGCCCGGCGGGAGCGCCCGACGCCGGCCCTCGTCGTCTCGGCGACCGCCGCCTTCGGCCTGGCGAGCCTCGCAGCCGCCCTGATGCCGTCGTACACGACGTTCGCCGTCGCGCTCGTGCCGGTCGGGCTGTCGGCGCTGACGGTGATGACGGCGGCGAACGCGACGGTCCAGCTGTCGACGGCTCCCGAGCTCCGGGGACGGGTGATGGCCCTCTACGGCGCCATCTTCATGGGAGGGACGCCGGTCGGGGCGCCTCTCGTCGGATGGGTGGGCGAGCACTTCGGCGCGCGCTGGACCATCCTGCTCGGCGGCGGCGTCTCCCTCGCCACCGCCGTCGTCGCCGCGGCCTGGCTGATCGTCCGGGACCGGCGTGCCTCCGCGTGCTCAGCTGATGCCGAGGGTCTCCGCGAAGAGGCGGTATCCCACGAAGGCGACGACGTCCAGGAGGGTGTGCGCGACGACGAGGGGCATGACGCGGCGCGTGCGCCGGAACCACTCCCCGAACACGACCCCCATCACGACGTTCCCGAGGAACGGCCCGAACCCCTGGTAGAGGTGGTAGGTCCCGCGCAGGAGCGCGCTCGTCACGAGAACCGAGCGGTTCGTCCAGCCGAGTCCTCGTAGCCGCGTCATCAGGTAGCCGACGACGACGACCTCTTCGATCACCGCGTTCTTGACGGCCTGGAGCACCAGGACCGGTACCGCCCACCAGTAGGGCCCGAGGGCCGTCGCGACGACCTCGGCGGTGATCCCCAGCTGCCGCCCGGCGACGTAGAGCGCCAGGCCCGGGATCCCGATCGCGGCGGTGAGCGCCGTTCCGGCGAGGAGGTCCCGCCCCGGGCGGCGCAGGTCGAGACCCAGCAGGCGGACGGCGTCCGGCAGCCGCCCGGCGACGAAGAACAGGGCGAGCGCGGCGGGCACGAGGGTGAAGGCGATGTCCGCGAGCTGATAGGTCAGATCGAGGTAGGGGCGAGGGCTCCGGGAGGGGTTGAGGGTCGCGGTCTGCCCGGCGAGGGGCCTCCCGGCCGTCAGCTTGGCCGTCAGGCTGATCACGGAGTACACGGCGGACTCCCCCAGGGACACCCCCAGGACGAGGAGGATCTCGAGGGCGGTGCGCCGGGTCGATGACCGGGGTGGAGCGTCGGAGTTCTCATCCACCTCGCCATGATGGCGGGCTTCCCCGGGGCGATGGCGGGCTTCCTTCCGGAAACGGACGCGTGGCGCGTTAAATGCCCTATGCGTCCTTATTGGTCCTTTTCTGTTGCGGTGATGTCGACACCAAGTGTTCGCCAATTGTGACCCCTATTTGGGGGGTGGAAGGAAGCGCGCCGAGAGAGTCCGTCCGCCTGGGATATGGGGGTCTCCAGGGGTCTTACCGCAGCGTGTGCGCAGGGTGACGTTTCCGGAACGTAGTTCCTTATGCGCTAATAGTTATTGGAGGTCAGGGTAACTATTGCATCACAGCACGTAACATTCGGGATATGGTGCATCTATGCAGAGTCGCCAACCTGGCGTTGTCCGTACTGAGGGCGCGGCGGATGACGACCTCGACGTCGGGGGGGAAACGGCCGACGACCTGTCCTTGAGCGTGGTCACCGACCGGGTCCCGGGAGACCCCGACGCCGATCTCGTCGAGACCACCATGCACGCCTCCCGAGCCTTGTTGTCCGTTGTGGTCAGGTCACTCGCACCTGTCCTCGAGGAGATCACGCCCGGGCAGTTGCGCGCATTGGTGATCTTGGGATCCCAAGGATCCCAGCGTGCCGGGGTGCTCGCCGGAATGCTCGGCGTTCACCCCTCCACCTTCACCCGAACCGTCGACCGCCTCGCGGCCGGCGGCTGGGTGACCCGATCAGAGAATCCCGACAGCCGCCGCGAGGTGCTCGTCGAACTCACCCCCCGGGGGGAACGAGCCGTCGCGGCGGTGACCAAGGGACGGCGCCGGGAGCTGGGCCAGGTGCTCGCCTCCCTCTCGCCCGAAGACCAACGCTGTGTCGCCGAGGGATTCCGCCTGTTCGCCGAGGCCTACGGCGAGCCGTCGCTCGTCGAGCTCGCACGCCTCGGCGGCTGACATCCCGTGGCCCCGAACCGACCCATCGAACGCACCGACCAAGTGAACGAACCGGCCCACTGAACCGAACGTACCCGCGCCGTCGGGGTGTCCCTCTTCCGGATGACACGATGGGTGGGTGCCCGAGGATTTGAACGACGCCCTCGCCTCGCTACGGCCCCTGCTGCTCGACCTTGAGTCGCTCGTGCGGGCGGTCGCGGCCGGGCGGCGGCGCGGGAGCGAACCCGTCCCCAGCCGGGTTGAGCTGCGCCCGGTCGACCTTGCGGCCGGGCGGCGGCTGCAGGCCGTGCTCACCGTCGCCAACAGCGCGCCCCTGACGCGGAACGTCACGGGTGACGAGGCCGGACGCCTCGTCGACGAGATGCTGGCCGAACCGTTCGGGAACTGGCACGTCGAGACGCTCGACGAGGTGCGTCAGCTGCGGGTCACCAAGAAGGGCCAGGCCCAGGTGCACGTCGCGAGGACCTCGCGGCGCGACGTCCTCCGCCGGACCGGTCACGACCGGGTCAGGCAGCGGCTCCTCGACCCCGGGGACCCGTTGTTCGACGCCCTCGGCGCGGACGCCGACAAACGGCGTCAGGTGGACGCGTTCCTCCGCCTCCTGGCGCCCGTCGCGGCCCGGGCGGCCGCCCGGCCGATCCGGGCCGGTCGTCCCCTGCACGTGGCCGACCTCGGATGCGGCAACGCCTACCTGACGTTCGCGGCGCACCGGTACCTCCTCCAGCAGGTGGGGGAGGCCGGTGTCCGCACCGTCGGGGTCGACGTCCGCCCCGACATGGTCGCCCGCAACACCGAGCTGGCGGAGCGGCTCGGCCTCACCGGGCTCGAGTTCGTCGTCGGCGAGATCGCCGGGACCGATCCCGGCCCGGGTGACCTCGACGTCGTCCTCGCCTTGCACGCCTGCGACACCGCCACGGACGACGCCCTCGCGGTCGCCGTCACCCGGCGGGCGCCCGTCGTCCTCGCCGCGCCCTGCTGCCACCACGACGTGCAGCGGCAGCTCGCGGCCCGCAAGGCCGAGGGCCAGGGCCCGCCGCCTCCCTACGGGGCGCTGACGCGGCATCCCATTCTGCGGGAGCGCTTCGCCGACGTCCTCACCGACGCCGTGCGGGCCGGCATCCTCCGGCTCGCCGGGTACCGGGTCGACGTCGTCGAGTTCGTCGACAGCCGCCACACGCCGCGCAACGCGCTGATCCGTGCCGAGTGGACCGGCGCCCGACCGGACGACGTCCTCCGGGCCGAGTACGACGACCTCGTCACCGCGTGGGGTATCCGGCCCCGGCTGGCGGATCTGATCGGGAAAGCGGCGTCGCTATAGCCTGGCGCCATGCTCGAAGCGGCGGTCCCCCTACCGGTCGTCGCTCTCGTTCTCACCCTGATGACGGTCTCCCCGTCCCCGGACCGTGTCGTACGGGACCCTCGCGTCGGTGAGTCCTCCGGGCTGGCGGTGAGCCTGCGGCACCGGGGCGTGCTGTGGACCCACAACGACTCCGGTACCGACGGCGTCCTGTTCGCCCTGGCCGCCGACGGGAGGACGGCCGCCCGGGTCCGCCTGAAGGGCGTGGCCACCTACGACTGGGAGGCGATGGCGGCGTACCGCGACGCCGCCGGGCGCCCGATGCTCGCGGTGGCCGACATCGGTGACAACCGGGCGGAGAGACCTTCGGTCCGGATCGTCACCCTTCCCGAACCTGATCTCCGGAACGGAACCGTCACGCCGTCCCGTGTCCTGCGCCTCACCTACCCGCACGGTGCGGTGGACGCGGAGACACTGCTCGTCGCCCCGGACGGGAAGCGCGCCTACCTCGTCACCAAGGGGTTCGGGAGCACGATCTACGAGGTCCCGCAGGCCGTCTGGACGTCGGCGACGGCGACGACGGCGACGCTCGTCACCGTGGCGACCGTTCCGCTGCTCCTGGTGACGGACGGCGTGATGGGCCCGGGGGGGCATCCTCTTCTTCGGACCTACTCCACCCTCGCCGTGCTGCCGCCGCTGACGGGCGCGGTCGCCGGAGGGGCGCTGGGACCCCTCGCCGAGACGGGTCTGCCGGATCAGAAGCAGGGGGAGAGCCTCACCCTGCGCGACGCCTCCACGGCGCTGGTCGGCAGCGAGGGGACGGGACAGGCGATCCTCCGGGTTCCCCTGCCGGAGGAGATGCTCGCGGCGTTGCGTCCCGAACCGGCCCGGGGGGCGGCTGCCGGAGGCCCCGCGCCGGGGGATCCCGCGCCCGGAGGCCCTGGCTCGTCGCCGGGGAGCGGCGGCGGGCTGTGGGGCGGGGTCAGCCGGTGGGTCCCGGTGGGAGGCGCGGTTCTGCTGGCGGGGTCCGTCCTGACGCTGATCCTCCGGCGCGGTCGTCGAGGCGGACCGCGACGATCAGGGCCGTCGACGCGACGATGATCATGGCGGGGACGACGAGGAACCCGAGGTGCGTGCTTGTCGCGTCGGCGACGGTCCCGAGGGCGAACGGCGCGACACCCGACGCCGCCGAGATCCCCAGGGAGTTGCGGCTGCTCGCCGCGTCGGTCCGGCCGGGCACCGAGGCGAACGACAGGGCGACGCCGAGCGGGTAGTGACCGGCGAGGCCCAGCCCGACGACGACCAGGCCCGCGAGCATCACCGCCGGACGCGTCGAGGGCCAGACGACGAGCCACCCGGCGAGGGACAGGGCGAGGGCGTACGCCAGGAGCAGACGCGGGGAGTACCGGTGGGCCAGGCGTCCGATGACGAGCCGTCCGACGGCCATCCCGGCGACGACGGCTGTCACCCCGGCCGACGCCCCGGCCTCCGGCAGACCCGCCCTCTGGCGGAGGAGGTCGGCGGACCAGGCGGTGCAGCAGAACTCCATCGCGATGCACGCCATCAGCATGACCAGGTACGTCCAGAACACCGCCGGGAGCCGTCCGTCCCGCGTGCCCCGTGGCGGCGGCCCCGTGTCCACGGCGGTCGTGCGCGCGGGGACGCGCCTGAGGGCGACGGCGAAGGCGACGAGCAGCACCCCCATGACGAGCATCGCCGGACGCCACGACCATCCGAGGCTCAAGGCGGCGCCGACGGCGAGGGGCGCGACCAGACCCACCCCGGCGGCCACGGCGTTGCCCTCGCTGAGGAACGCGGCGCTGCGCGGGGCGTGATGTTCCGCCAGGGCCGGGGCGACGCTGTTCAGCATCATCGATCCGCCCGCGCCGGCGACGAGGCAGGCGGGGACGCTCAGGGCGGGGGCCGGGGCGATGAGGAGGGCGACGACGCCGACGGCCACGAGCGACCCCGCGAGCCGGAGGGCCCCACGCCGCTGCAACCGGCGGACGACCGTCACGTTCGCAAAGCCCGCGACCAGCCCGCCCGCCGCGAGTGCGAGGCTGTGGAGGCCGAGAACGGTCCGGGTCGTGCCCTGTTCCTCCCGCAGCAGGGGCAGGATCGCGCCGAAACCGTAGAGGAACCACGCCCACATCGCCATCGCGGTGTACCCCGCGACGGTCACCACGTCACGACGGGCCGCTCCGGACACGTCCGGCGCCCGGTCCCGGGCCCGGTCGTCGACCTGATCGTCGACCGGGCCGGCATTCTCCCCGGGAGGCCGGGAGCTCACCCCAGCCGTTCGACGACGTACTCGACGCAGCGGGTCAGCGCCTCGACGTCGTCCGGCTCGACGGCGGGGAACATGCCGACCCGCAGCTGGTTGCGGCCGAGCTTGCGGTACGGCTCGACGTCCACGACGCCGTTGGCCCGAAGAACCGACGCGACCACCGCGGCGTCCACCGTGGTGTCGAAGTCGATCGTGCCGACCACCTGCGACCGCGCGGCCGGGTCGCCGACGAACGGGCTGGTGTACTCGGTGCGCTCGGCCCACGAGTACAGCCGTGAGGCGGAGTCGGCGGTGCGCTTCGACGCCCAGGCGAGCCCGCCGCTGCCGTTCAGCCACTCGACCTGGTCCGCGAGCATCGCGAGGGTCGCGACGGCGGGAGTGTTGTAGGTCTGGTCCTTGCGGGAGTTGTCGATGGCGGTCGTGAGGTCGGAGAAGTCGGGGATCCACCGGCCGCTCGCGCGGATCTCGGCGACCCGCTCGATCGCAGCCGGGCTCATGACGGCGATCCACAGGCCGCCGTCGGCGGCGAAGGACTTCTGGGGGGCGAAGTAGTAGGCGTCGGCCTGGGCGACGTCGACCGGCAGGCCACCGGCACCGGACGTCGCGTCGATGACGACGAGCGCGCCGTCGTCCGCGCCCTCGACGCGGTGGACCGGCGCCATCACGCCGGTCGACGTCTCGTTGTGGGCCCAGGCGTAGACGTCGACGCCGGCCTCGGGCCGCGGGACGGGGAGGGTGCCGGGGGCGCCCTTGACGACGACCGGGTCGGCGAGGAAGGGCGCCCTCGTCGTCACCGAGGCGAACTTCGACGAGAACTCGCCGAAGGCGAGGTGCTCGCTGCGCTCCCGCACGAGGTTGAAGGCCGCGATGTCCCAGAAGCACGTCGACCCGCCGTTGCCGAGCACGACCTCGTAGCCCTCCGGCACCCCGAAGAACGCGCCGAGGCCTTCGCGGATGCGGCGTACCAGCTCGCGTACCGGCTTCTGGCGGTGGGAGGTCCCGAGAACGGAGCGGCCGATCGACGAGAGGTAGGCGACCTGCTCGGGCCGGACCTTGCTCGGCCCGCACCCGAACCGGCCGTCGGACGGCAGGAGCTCGGCGGGAAGGGGGATCGTCGTGGCCGGGGCTCCGGTCGAGGTGCTCACGGTTGTGCCTCACTGGATCGCGAAGGGGCGGTTCGTAGCGTCCCATCCTCTCAGCAGTACCGGGTATCGAGTCCACCAGGTTCTGTCCGGTCGTCGGGCCACGGGGGCGCGCTCCCCGGGAAGACCGGCGAATTTCCCGTTGCGAGGCGTCGCGGACCCGTCGTACGGTCGCCGTACACGGGAAAGGAGGTGGTCCGGAGTTGGATATTCATCGGACGCGTGAGGTGGCTGTCCGCTAGCCGCTGCTCTACCGGACGGACTGCCCCGATCCTGTGATCAGATCCTGTGATCGAGGCGCGCTCGGCCCTTGATCGGCCGGCGAGTTCCAGGCAGTCACCGCAGCCCGTGGGTACCGTGCCTCGTCCAGCGCGGTGCGCCGTTGTTCGCAACGGCACCCCACGGGCTGTTGTCCGCCACGCTCCTTGTGACCTCCGATCGCGGCGCCTTCGCGAGGCCCCGGCCGGACCGGGAACCTCGCCACGGTTGGACCGGAACGTCCTCCCCCTTCGAGAATGTGGGTCCGCGGTCCGCCCGGGAACGCGTGAAGGGGAGGGTCCTGGTCTGGTGAGCGACCTCATCGACACCACCGAGATGTACCTGAGGACGATCTTCGAACTTGAGGAGGAGGGCATCGTCGCCCTCCGGGCACGCATCGCCGAGCGTCTCGGCCACTCCGGACCGACGGTGTCCCAGACCGTCGCACGGATGGAGCGGGACGGTCTGCTGCACGTCTCGGGCGATCGCCACCTCGAACTGACCGACGCCGGCCGGTCGACGGCCGTGCGCGTCATGCGCAAGCACCGCCTCGCCGAGCGCCTGCTGCTCGACGTGATCGGCCTCGAGTGGGAGCACGCGCACGACGAGGCCTGCCGTTGGGAACACGTCATCAGCGAACGCGTCGAACGCAAGATCGTCGCGTTGCTGGCCGATCCCCGTGAGTCCCCGTACGGCAATCCGATCCCCGGTCTCGACGAGCTCGGTGGCCCGCCCCTGTGCATCGACGACTTCCGCAGAGGCGTGTCGTCGCTCACCGCGGCCCTGCGGGGAACGGCGCCGGACGACGGCCCGCGTCGCTTCGTCCTGAGGCGCCTCGGCGAGCCGGTTCAGACCGACACGGAACTGATGTCGCGACTCGCCGCGGCGGGAATCCGGCCGGCCTCCGGCGTGTCGGCCGTTTCGTGGGCAGACACGGTGAGTGTGCGCGCGGACGGCGAGTCGGTGGAGCTCCCACGGGCAGTTGCCGCCCATGTTTTTGTGCAGACACAAAGTGATGAGACGGCTACCTAAAGTAGCGATCGTTACGAGGGGTTTAAGAGACTGTCGTAAGTCCGTCATCAAGATGTGACTTCCCCCGGAGAGCTGAGGTACCTTCGGCTCGCTTCTCACCTTTCTGGGAAGCCTCCGGGCGGACGCCGAGCTCTGCCACCGATCCGGGGTCGTACGACAACCGCATGGCAGAGGCGGGGGAACCACTTCGGGGCACGGACGGATCCCAGCAAGGATCCCGAAGCGCTCCTTGGGGTGAAGCCGAACGTTCATGCTCGCACGGGTCTCGGTTCACGAGACCGTTCCGGCGAGACCGTGGCCGTCCGGCCGGGTGACCTCTTCTCCCACCCGAACCCGACAGCTCACCTCGAAGGCGTTCGGAGAGGCTCACCGTGACCGATCGTGCTACGGGTCGCCATCGCGCGACTCACAGATGCAGTACGCCGCTGTCCACGCTCACCGGGCCGTTGTCCGTGGTCGGTGGCTATGTCGGCACCTCCGTGCGCCGCAGCGGCGTCATCATCGCCATGTCCTCCGGGCTCGTCGCCTCGATGGCCCTTCCCGCACACGCCACGGACTCCCAGCCGGAGGCGGTCGGGCCCGTCACCGCCAGCATCCCCGTCATCCCGGCGAACGGCGCCGGTACCGCTCTCTTCACCGCACCCGCCGGGGGAATGCTCGCCCTGCCGGCCGATCTCCTCGACGAGGACGAGACGGTGGCCGCACCCGCCGCCGCGACCGTCGACTTCGACCGGTCGGCGTTCTCCGTCGACGACGACTCCGGCGACTCCGGGTCGCGTGACGACTCGGACGACGACGGCGACGACGAGGCGGAGGATCGTGCGGACGACGCCGACCTCGACGCCGCCAAGTCGCTTCCGCCGAAGCGCCGGGACCTGCGGTTGTCGAACTCCGCGTCCCAGCGCGCCGCGTCCCGGAGCCTGACCGCGAAGGCCGCCAAGACCGGGCTCACGGCATCCTCCGACTTCGAGTCCGACTCTGACTCCGACTCGGAGTCGACAAACGTCGTCTCCCACGGGTCGAAGGCCGTCGCTGTCGCGTACCGCTACCAGGGCACCCCGTACCTGTGGGGCGGCAATTCGCCGAGGGGTTTCGACTGCTCCGGCTTCACCAAGTACGTGTACAGCCAGCTCGGTAAGCAGCTGGGCCGTACGGTCGCCGCGCAGCGTGGTGACGTCAAGTTCGTCAAGCGGTCGCAGGCCAAGCCTGGTGACCTCGTCTTCATGGGCAATGGTCACGTCGGCATCTATCTCGGCAACAACCAGATGATCGACGCTCCCCGCCGGGGCAAGACCATCCAGCCGCGCAAGATCTACACCTCGAACGTGCAGTTCGGCACCGTCGTCTAGACGGCGCCGGTCCACGCGACCGCCGAGGGAGTGATCCTGCTCCAGACGCCCCCGGTGACAACGACGTCATCGGGGTCTTTGCCATGCCCGGCACCCGGACTGTCGCCTTGAGACTGCGGTCACAAAGGTGATGCTCAGAAGGCCGAAAAACTCTACCCTGCTTCCAGACGGTCCGTCCGATGGATCCGGAGGTCGGCATGCACGACGCGGTTCGAAGCGCGGCCGCCGCACTCGCCTGTGTGATGCGGCCACGAACCCCTGCGTGTGGCAGAGACGTCGTTCCGTATTCGGAACGGCGTCTCTCTTTGTCGGCCGGGTCCCGGGGTCCCGGGCCGTCCGTGTTTTCGGTCGAGACGCCACCAGCCAGGTGCGCGTCCGGAGGGAAGGGGGTGGGGGATGCGGACCCTGGTGCTCAACGCCGGGTACGAGCCTCTGGCCGTCGTGTCGTTTCGCCGGGCCCTGGTGCTCGTGCTCGCTGGCAAGGCGACCGTCGTCGCCCACGGCGGTAAACCCGTCGTCGGAGGCTCGGTCACACTGCCCCGTCCCTCGGTGATCCTCCTGGGTCGCTACGTGCGGGCTCCGCACGGTCGTGCCGTTCCCGTCAGCCGGCGTGGTGTGCTCCGGAGGGACAGCCACCGGTGCGCCTACTGCGGGGCGCACGCGACGACCGTCGACCACGTGATGCCGCGTAGCCGCGGCGGCGGTGACGTCTGGGAGAACCTGGTTGCCTGCTGTGTCCGGTGCAACAACGGCAAGGGCGACCGGACCCCTGAGGAGAAGGGCTGGACCCTTCGGATCCGGCCGTACATCCCACGGGGACCGTCCTGGGTCGTCCGGGGTGCCGATCACCCGGATCCGGCCTGGGACGCCTTTCTCGGCGACGCGGCCTGATCAGATGCTGGTGCACCGGCGCGCTCGGCGCCGGTGCACCAGTGAGCGTGCCACATCGGTCGCGCAGGTGCAAAGTGTGATTACCCACTGTGGCTAAAGCGTGCCCTATGTGTCGTGTATAGGTGGAACATCTAACTGAGGGTGATTTCTCCTCTCGTCCTTCTCCGGCGAGATCATCTAGTCGGAGGCGCCCGCGACGTCGTCCGCACCTCCGGCGTGAAGGGGCGGCATGACGACGACGGGGCAGGCCGCGTGCTTGATGACCGACAGGCTGACCGAGCCGAGGAGGAACGAGCGCACCGGCCCGCGACCGTGCGTCCCCACCACGACGAGGTCGGCCTTCCGCGACGCCTCCGCCAGGGCGTCCACGGGCGTGGCCCGCACGATCTCGCGCGTGACGAGGGGGCGGGGATCCATGCGTTCGACGACCTCTTCGACGGCCCGCCGCTGGGCGTCCTCGGCGAGACGCATCAGCCGGGTCGGTTCCGTCGCCGTCAGTGAGGCGTCACCACCCCCGTCGGGGGTCCAGGCGGTGACGACATGGAGTTCGGCCCCCCTCCGCACGGCCTCGCTCGCTGCCCATCGCAGGGCGCGGCGGCTGCTCTCGGTCTCGTCGACGCCGACGACGATCGATGTTCCGGACATCTCGCCTCCCCGTGCGGATCGGGTGCGGTCAGTCACCCCCACGCTGCCCCGGTCGCCGAGGGGGAGTTCGGGACCAAAGCCGTCAGGCGCGCGGCGTCTCTCCCGGGGCGGGCCCGGTCGTGAGGACCGGGACGAGGGATCTCACGATGGTGAGGAGCGACGTCGTCAGAAGGGCGTGGACCTGGCCACGGTCGAGGACATCGTGTTCGAGCCACTCCCTGGCGGCGACCTTGGCCATGCCGCCCCACGCCCGGAACACGGCCCTCACCTCCTCGCGGCCGTGCTCGATGCCCGCGAGCTCCACCAGATCGAGCAGCATGTCCGCGGTGACCTCGTCGGCCTCCGCGAGGACGGCGTCGACCGCCGGGTCCTGTCCTCCCCCGGCGGCCATCGCCGACAGCCAGGACCGCCGGTGACGTGACACGACGTCGAGGAACCAGGCGATCCCCGCGTCGACCCGGCTCTCCAGATCACCGATCGGGATCGCGACGGCGGCCTTCTCAGGCGGGATCGTCACGAGGGCGCGCACGACCTCGACGTACAGCTCCCTCTTGGTCCCGAAATAGTGGTTGACCAGGCCTCGGGCCACCCCCGCCGCCCGGGCGACGTCCGTCGTCGAGACCTCCGCGTACGGCCGGTCCCCGAACAACCGGACGGCGCACGCCAGGATCTGGCGGCGACGTTCGTCCGGTTCGAGCCGCCGCCAGCGGGGTTCGTTCGCTGCGGGGGAGTCCGGTGACAACGTCACGAAAGGTCCCTCCGCGCGCCCCGGTGGACGGATGACGTGATCGTCACCCTCCGACTGTAGTCGACGTCCCCACCGTGCGATCGGAGGCCCGTCAGGGTCCGGGACAAGATCCGTCGGAGCGTCGATGTCAAAGAATGCCTGCCGGACGCCGATACACCAAGCCGGAGGGTGACGTGGACCGATCGATTGGGTGCGGCCTGCTGCCGATGCACGGCACGGCGCCGGGAATGTCCGCACCACGCCTGGCCGCCGCCTGGCGCGAGGCCGCTGAGCGTGGCAGACCGGCGTGCGTCCTCACGACCCAGGAGGGCGAACTCGTCGTGGCCTGGGTCAACCGCACCCTGAGCAGGCTGATGGGCAGGGACGCCACCGATCTGACGGGCCGCTACCTCCAGGATCTCGTCGAGCCCGGGGGAGCCGTCGGGTCTGAGGGCGTCGTCGGTCCCGGGGGCGTCGTCGGATCCGGGGACCGCGGCGGCATCGGGACGTATGACGCCGAGGAACAGGATCTCGTCGACTGGGCCTGGCTGACCGGACATCTCGCCCGGTCCGGCGGAGGCTCCGGCCCCGGAGCCCTGTCCGGCATCGACGGCTCGCTGCATCGCGTGCACCTGACGGTGACGGCTGTCGACGTCCCGCCCGCGCCACCGGCCGTCATCCCCGTGCAGGGCAGGCACCTGCGGCCGTCCTCGCCGGACGACGACCGTCCGGCCGCGGCCGAGGCCGCCGAGCGTGAGGCCGTCCGGTACGGACGGGAGCGATCCGGGCATCACGGCTCCGGTGTCGTCCCGGTGGGGGTCGTGGGCGAACTGGCGTCGTCCGATCTCCTGCGGTCCTGGCTCGTCGAGATCGAGCCGGTCGACGACGCGCTCGCCGACGTCGAGATGGCGCTGGCCGTCGCCGAGAACCGGTTCTCCGCCCTCGCCGGATGCGCTCCGGTGGGTATCTTCGCCTCCGACGCGGGGATGCGGCTCGGGTACGTCAACGACCGTTTCGTCCAGCTCACGGGGACTCCGGCCTCGGCTCTCCTCGGCAACGCCTGGCTCGATCTCGTCCACACCGAGGACCGTTCGTCCGTCTACACCGCCGTCCAGGCCGTGCTGGAGGGGACGGCCGTCGAACTGACGGTCCGGCTGGCCGTGGAGCGGGGCGTGCCGGGCTGGCTGCACCTGCGCCTCGCCCCGACGACGACCCCCGGCCGCGCCGCCGGGTTCATCGGCACGGCGGAGGACGTCACGGACCGCCGTCTGTGGGAGGAGCACCTGACCTACCAGGCGCAGCACGACCCGCTGACCGGGCTGGTCAACCGGCGTCGCCTGATCGAGGTGCTGAGCGACCTGCTGTCCGACCATCGCGGCACGGACCGGCGGTTCGCGGTCCTCTTCCTCGACCTCGACGGCTTCAAGGAGATCAACGACACCCTCGGGCACGAGGCCGGGGACCGGGCCCTCGTCGAGGTCGCCCGACGGCTCCAGCGCGTGTCCCGGGAGACGGATGTCCTCGCCCGGATCGCCGGTGACGAGTTCGTCGTCGTCCTTCACCACATCCAGAGCGAGATCGAGGCGGAGGCGGCCGCCCGGCGGCACCTCGCCGTCCTGGACACCGCGATCCGTCTGGGCCTGGACGAGGTCGTGCTGACGGCGAGCGTCGGTGTCGCGATGCCGACCGCCGACGACACCCCCGAGAGCCTGCTGCGGGAGGCGGACCGGGTGATGTACGAGGCCAAGGCCGCCGGACACGGGCTGTACCGTCTGGCCGCCTCGGGATCTCGGGGGAACGCGCGATGACCCGGGGCGCGGCGGAGATCCTCCTCTCCCGGCACGAGCACGTTCCCCCGAGGGCGGTCGCGGCCTCGGCGGTGCTGCGGCTCGTCGACGATCCGGACAGCTCCGCCCAGGCGCTCGCGCGGGCGATCGGCGCGGATCCGGGCTTCGCCGCGCGGGTCCTGCGCATCGCCAACTCGACGTACTACGGGTTGTCGGGCCGGGTCTCGACGTTGCCGCTCGCGGTGTCGGTGATCGGGTTCCAGGCGATCCGTGGTCTCGCCGTCGCGGCGGCGGCCGGGCTCGACGACCCGGACGGCGCGCCGGAGGGGTTCTGGAGGGCGGCGGCCCTCGCCGCCACCGGCACCGAACTCGTCGCGGCCCGGATCGGCGCGGACCCGGGCGACGCGTTCTGCGTCGGCCTGCTGCACACGATCGGTGCCGCGTTGCTGCACCAGCACCGGCCGGGGATCGCGTTGTGCCTGCCCGAGCCGCTGGACGTCGGCCAGCTGCTCGACGACGAACGGGAGGAATACGGCATCACGCACGACGAGTTGGGGGCGCGGGTCCTTGCCGGATGGAACTTCCCCGAACACCTGTGTTCGCTGATCGGCAGGCATCACGAGGTCGTTCTGCCCGACGCGACGCCGCTCGAACGGTCGTTGCGGACCTCCCGTGTCCTCGCCGACCTGCTGCTGACCGACGCGACCCCCACCGCGGCCCAGCAGGCGCACCTCGTCTGGCTGACGGAGGGACGGCTCGGGGAGGCCGATCTCCCGGGTGTCCTGGAGCATCTGGCCGAGCAGTCCGCCGGGTTGCTCGCCGGGCTCCTCCGCGGGAGTTGAACCGGCGGCCCGTGACGGACGGACCTCTCATGACAAGATGCGACGAAGGTTCGTGCCGGTGGCGTGAGGGGGATGAGCAGTGGTCGATCCGCGTCTCCGTCCGCGTCCTCGTCCCTCCGCCGCGCGGGAGCGCGTCGACCTCAGTCTCGACCGCTTCGAGCGCGCCCTCCGGGCAGCCCGGATGGGGACCTGGCGATGGGACATCGGTACCGGGTTCGTCGACTGGGACGCCCCGATGGAGGAACTGTTCGGGTTCTCCCCGGGGACCTTCACCGGCGCTTTCGAGGACTACCTCGCCTGTTTGCACCCCGACGACCGGCCGGAGCTGGAGAAGAGCCTCCGGCAGACCCTGGCGAAGCGTCTCCCGGAGTACACGACCGAGCACCGCATCGTGCTTCCGGACAGCACCGTGCGCTGGGTGTCATCGACCGCCGCCCTCGAACTGGACGGCGAGGGGAACCCCGCGGGTCTGATCGGCGTGACCACCGACGTCACCCGGGCTCACCTGTCGGAGGCCGCCCGGGACGCCGCGGAGCGGGCCGAGTCCCACGCCCGCGCCGTCGCCGAGCAGGCGCAGCGGAGGCTCTCCCTGTTCGCCCGTTTCTCACGGTTGCTGGCGGTGCCCCTGGACGTCGACGTGACGATCCAGCAGGTGGCGGACCTCGCCGTCGAGGATCTGGCCGACTGGTGCCTCGTCGAGGTGGAGGAGGCCCCCGGGCGGCACCGGTTCGCCGTCGCCCACCGCGATCCCTCCCAGCAGCAGGCCGCGTTGCGGCACCGGGCGTGGTGGCGGCGGATGCTCTCGCTGCCCCGGCTCCAGGCGGTGCGTGACACCCTCGAACCGCTCGTCGTCGATCGGGTCGACGACCATGCCCTCGAAGCGATCACCGGGGTGGAGGACATCGGTTTCGTGGACGGCATGGGGATCACCGGTGTGGTCGCCGTCCCGCTCGTGGCGGAGGGGCGAGGTATCGGTACCCTCGCCCTGATTCTCCGCGGGGAGCGTCATCTGCACGCCGGTGACGTCGGCGTGGTCGTCGAGCTCGGGCGCCGGGCGGGGTCCGCCGTGGAGAAGGCTCGTCTCTACCGCGACCGCGACCGTGTCGCGCGGACCCTCCAGCGCAGTCTCTCGCCGCCGCCCCTGCCGCCGCTGCCGGGTGTGGACGTCGCCGCCGCCTACCGTCCGTGGACGGCCGGCGTCGACGTCGGAGGCGACTACTACGACGTCTTCCACATCGCCGGACGGTGGTGGGCGGTCCTCGGCGACGTCTGCGGGAAGGGCCCGGCCGCCGCGGCCCTGACGACCGCCGTCCGGTACTCGCTGCGGGCCCTCACGCTGGAGGACGGCGACCCTGTCAGCGTCCTGACCAGGCTGAACGAGGTTCTGCTCGTCGGCGAACCGGACACGTCGGTCGAATCCCGGTTCACGACCCTCGTGCTGGCGCGCCTTCGACCGGCCGGGACGGGGATGGACGTCGAGCTCGCCTCCGCGGGGCATCCGCCGCCGCTGCTGCGCCGGGCGGGGGGACGGATCGAGACCGTCACGATTCCCGGCATGCCGGTGGGGCTGTTCCCAGAACTCGAACTCGGGACGACCCGGCTCCGCCTCGACCGGGGGGACACCCTTCTGCTGTACACCGACGGGGCCACCGAGGCGCGGGACGCGAGCGGGGAGGAGCTCGGGGAGGCGCCGCTGCGGCGGATGCTCGCCGAGATCCCGGTCCCGGTCACCGCGCAGTCGGTGATCGACCAGGTGATGAGCGGTGTCCTTCTGCACGCCGACGGTCTCCGGGACGACCTCGCCCTGCTGGCTCTGTCGGTCCCGGAGACCGTCTCGTGACCGTCGTCCGGTTGCTGCCCGTCAGGCCAGGGAGAGAACCTGGCCGACGGTCAGGGCGTTCGCCTGCTTGACCGTTGAGTGGTTGGCGGCGAACAACTCCTGCCAGCCGCCGTTGATCTTGTTCGCCTTGGCGATGGACGACAGCGTCTCACCGGCCTTGACGACATGCTTGCCCTTTCCGACAGAGCCGCCTTTGGCCGTGTTGGTCGGGGTCGAGAGGTGTTTGCGGATGGCGCCCCGGGACGCGGATGTCTGGGCGGACCGGGAGATGACGGAGCCGGAGGCCGTGGGCTCCGCGCCCCGGATGCCGGCCTTGCGGGAGCAGCCGGGCCACGCGCCCCAGCCCTGACCTGCGGCGACCTCGGCGGCCACCTGGATCTGCTCCTCACGGCTCGCCTTGTCGGCCGTCGTGGCGTACTTCTGCCCGCCGTAGGCTTTCCAGGTCGACCGCGTGAACTGGAGACCGCCGTAGAAGCCGTTCCCCGTGTTGATGCCCCAGTTACCGCCGGACTCGCACTTGGCGAGGCGGTCCCACTGGGAGTCCGTGGCCGCTTCGGCCGTACCGGCCACTGCGAAGGAGGCGACGGCCAAGCCGCCGACCGCAGCAACCGTGGAGATCGCTTTACGCATGGTGATGTGAGCCCCTTCCACGCCTGCGAAGTGAGCTGTCGGGTTCGGGTCGAAGGTTGACCCGGCCGCGTGTGGCGGCTTCACCCCGAGGGTGCCTCTCGGCGCCCGAGGAACGTATGGGTCCCCCGCTCCTGCCCATGGTTCTCGGGTCGACACGTGGTGGGCAGGACTCGGCGTGCCACGTGCCGGGTCACCCGAAGGGGTGAACCGGGAGCCAACACTACACAGCACGGGCCGATCCGTGGCCGATCCGTGACGTGACACACCTCCCTCAAGGAGGTGATGGAGTGACTCGAATCATCGGGTGAAAACGCCCCGGGGGACTGGCGGTTCCCTTGTTGGCAGTAGGACAATAAGCGCGTGGCCGGAGGGTCCTCACAGACCTCCGGCACGGGGGGCGACCCATCAGGGTCCGTCCCGGGATTCGAGTCCGGAGGTCGGCGATGTCCGCTCCTGCACCGGGAGTTGCCACGTTACGGGAGCTCGTCGCCCGGGCGACGAGCGCGCCGTCCCCGCACAACGCCCAGCCGTGGCATTGGACGATCCACCCGGACCGGGTCGAACTGGCGCTCGACTCCTCCGTCGCCGAGCGCCTCGACGTCAACGACCCGGACCGCCGCGAACTCGTCATCAGCTGCGGCGCGGCGCTGCTCACCTTCCGGGTCGCGGCGGCGCAGGCCCTCTTCGAGACCCGGCCTGAAATCCTTCCCGACCCGGGCCGTCCCGACCTGCTGGCCGTGGTGGCCGTGGTGCCGGGGGCCGTCGACAGTGCCTTCGCGACCCTGCACGACGTCGTCGCGCGGCGGCGGACGGTCTGGGGAGCCTTCGATCCGACGCCGTTGCCTCCGGGTCTGGCCGACCGCCTCGGGGTCGAGGCCCTGGTCGAGGGCGCCCGCCTTGTCGCCGTCGGTCCCGGCGAGCGCGATAGTCTCGCCGAGCTCGTCGAGCGGGCGGACCGTGCCCGTTACGCCGATCCGCGTCGCCGGGCCGAGCTGGCCGGATGGATCACGTCACGATGGGCGGAGGGGCCGCCGGTCGAGGGCGAGTACGCCGGTCAGGTCCCGGAGGCCGTTCCCCACCAGGACCTCGGGGAGCGGATCGCGGCCCACGACGGCCGGCTGCTCCGGGACGCCCCTCACCTCGCGGTACTGTCCACGCCCGGCGACGACCGCCGGAGCTGGGTCATGGCCGGTCAGGCTCTCCAGCGCGTGCTGCTCGTCGCGGCCGAGCACCGGATCTTCGGCGGTTTCCTCAACGCCTCGTGCCAGATCCCGCCCGAGCGCACCCGGCTTCGGGATCTCGTGTCCGGGAGGGGATACCCCCAGGTGGTCCTCCGCCTCGGGCGCCCGGTGAACCTTCCGCCCGCGACGTCCCGCCGTCCGGTGGGGGACGTCGTGACGGTCCACAGCGGGCCGGACGGCCTCCGGCGCGGTCAGCTCGTCGTCTCTCCCCGCGAGGCGGGTGCGGACTTCACGGAGGACGTGCTCGGCTGATCCGCTCCCGGGTCGGCCGTCGCGTCGGCCGTCGGACCGGCCTGGTGGTTGACGGGCCGGCGCCACGAACGGCGCATCAGCCAGACGAGGGAGCCGACCGCCCCGACGGGGATCTCCAGGAAGACGACGAAACCGCTGAAGAGCAGGACGCCGGAGGCACACACCGCGGGCTCGCCGCCGAGGGCGACCAGCAGGGCCGCCGTCCCCGCCTCGGTGAAGCCCGTGCCGCCCGGGGTGAGCACGATGGTCGTCAGCAGGCGGCTGAACGCGAACCCGGCGAAGACCTCGGCCGGCCCGAGCGTCGAGCCGAGCATGCCCAGGATGAGGTAGAGCAGGAAGGCCTGGGAGGCCAAGAACCCGAACAATCCGGCAGACAGCGTGAGCCACCCCCCGGCGACCAGGCCGTTCACCTCGTTCCGCCACCGTGGGACCGCCTCGTCCCAGGTGATGCGGCGGGGCGACCGGACGATCCGCAGCCAGGCCCGGCCCACGGCCTCCGCCACCCGGCCGGTCCTGACGGCGAGGGGCTCGCTCGCGAGGGTGCCGATCAGTACGACGAGGATCACGGCGAGGACGGCGGCACCGACCGCGGCGGGCCGGGCGAGTCCGCCGGTCCCCCCGCCCGGGGAGACGGCGAGCGCCATCAGCCCGGCCATCGGCAGCGCGAGCTTGGAGAGCACGTTCCAGATGCCGGTCACCAGGGCCGAGAGGGCGACCGGGCCGGGGGTGAACCCCCAGGTGCGGCAGATCGCGAAGGTCGCGGCCAGGCCGAGGGCGCCTCCGAACGGCACGAGGTTCGACACGGCGCTGGTCGTGACGTTCACGGTCATCGCCTGCGCGTGCGTCAGCCCCGGCAGCGACGCCTTGATCGTGAAGGCGTACAGCCAGATGCCGAACACCCACACCGCCGAGAGGACCGCGACGTCCACGGCGTCCAGCCGCCCGACGACACCGGAGATCTCCGACCACCGGGTCCCGGTGACGCGGGGCAGGACGACGCCGAGAAGGACGGCGGCCAGGGCGATCGACGCCGCGCCGCGCAGGAACCACCACCACCCACCGATCGCCCGCTCCCGGGCGCCGGGCGCTGTCACGGTGTTCCGAGACTGGAGAAGACGTCTGTCAGGAGCCGGCCGTCCCTGGGCCGCCCCCGCTGGACGAACCATTCACGACCGAGGATGAGCCGGTAGAGCGGGCCGGGCAGGCGCAGGAGGGCGGCGAGGGTGCGGTCCCCCGAGTCGGCCGTCGCCTGGCTGGCGTGGGCGGCCATCGAGGCCCGCTTGGCGGCGATGTGCCCCCGGACGTCGATGCAGTGCGTGATCTCGCTGCGTGGGCTGAAGGCGCGTTCGAAGGTGGTGATGTCGAGCTCGTTCGGCAGCAGCCGCAGCCGCCGGCCCGTCCGCAGGGCCCGGACGAGCAGGTCCCGGTCGACGGTCGCTTCGAGGACGACGGGAGTTCCGGCGATCCCGGCGGCGGCGGCGCCGACCTTGTGGACCTGGAGGTGGTCGGGGTGGCCGTAGCCGCCGGCGGCGTCGTAGCTGGTCAGAATGTCGGCCTTCTCCTCGACGAGGATCTCGGCCAGGCGGCGGGCGGCTACCTCGACGTCCGCGCGGACGAAGGGACGCACGCCGTCCGACGGTTCGATCTCGCCGTGGAGCCCCGAGTCGGAGTAGCCGAGCAGCTCGACCCTGGCGGCGCCGAGGGCGTCCGCGGAGCGGTGCAGTTCGGCGAGACGATGGCCGGCGAGAGAGGCGCCCTGCCCGAACTCCGACGCGGCGAGGCCGACCTCACCCGCGGTCGCCGTCACCAGGACCACACGGTGTCCCTCGGCGGCGGCCCGGGCGAGCGTGCCCGCCGTGAGGAGGGCTTCGTCGTCCGGGTGGGCGTGGAAGCTCACGATGGTCCTGGTCATGGGGCGTCATTCTGCCGCGTGCGCCCAGGTGCCCGCCCAGGTGCCCGCCCGGGACGGCGGCCTGGGGCGTGATGACCCCGTATCGTCGTGCTTCGCCATGAGGATCCTGCACATCAGTGACTGCTACCTGCCTCGCCTGGGAGGGATCGAGACGCAGGTGCATGATCTCGCCCGCCGGCAGCGTGCCGTGGGACACGACGTCGAGGTGATCACCGCGACGCCCCGGGCCCGGCACGACCGGACGGCCCACGAGGTGATCGACGGCGTCCCGCTTCACCGGACGACGGCCGATCTGCCGTTCGAGCTGCCCGTTCACCCGAGGCCGGGCCGGGAGGTGCGTGGCGTGCTGGCGGCGCGCGGCCGGTTCGACGTCGTGCACCTGCATGCCGGAGTCGTCTCGCCGTTCGTGTTCGGGGCGCTCCCCACGGTCGTCGACGCGGGTCTTCCGCTCGTGATCACGGTGCACTCGCTGTGGGGCCCCGCCGCACCGGCCTTCCGGGTCCTCGACGCCGTCGGACGCTGGAGCCGTTGGCCGGTGGTCTTCACCGCGGTCAGCGAGGTCGCGGCCGAGCCCCTCCGCCGCATCGTGGGGCCGGGCGTTCCCGTCGGTGTCCTGCCCAACGGGATCGACGAGACCGTCTGGCGGCCCGAGCCCCTTCCCCGTGACACGGACGACGTGGTGATCGTCGCGGTGATGCGCCTGGCGCCCCGCAAGCGGCCGATGCCGTTGCTGCGCATCCTGCGGACGGTGCGTCAGCGGGTGC
The DNA here is from genome assembly GCA_030837345.1 of Actinomycetota bacterium. Lineage (GTDB taxonomy): Bacteria > Actinomycetota > Actinomycetes > Actinomycetales > Kineosporiaceae > JAUPKQ01. Next base: position 34,550 of record JAUPKQ010000074.1, read on the forward strand.
CCGCGGACGTCCGGCTCCGCGCGATGATCGTGGGCAACGGTCCGGAGCTCGGCGGCATGGAGCGGTGGCTGTCGCGGCGGGGGATGGACGGCTGGGTCGAGCTGACCGGGCGCCTCGACCGTGAGGCGTTGCGTGACGTCTACCGCCGTGCCGATGTCTTCGTCGCTCCCGCACGCCTGGAGTCGTTCGGCATCGCCGCGCTGGAGGCCCGCACCGCCGGGCTCCCGGTGGTCGCCATGGCCGGGGCGGGGATCCGCGAGTTCGTCCGCCCCGGGGTCGAAGGCTTCCTCGCGGACGACGACGCGGGGATGGCCTCGTCCCTCACCCGGCTCGTCGTCGATCCTTCGCTGCGGGCCGGGATCTCCGCGCACAACCGCCAGGTTCTCCCGGAGATGACCTGGCCCCGGGTTCTGCGGCGGTGCGATGAGTTCTATGAGCTGGCCGGATCGCACCCGGGGCTCCGCGGGCATTCCTGACGGCCCCCAGGTCGTTCCACGATGGCGTGAAAAACTCTCAAACCGAGACAATTTCGGCGATTCTCCGAAGTGTTCCGCATACGGGAGAGCTACCGATCATCTACTCGTCCGTGGCGAGCGCGAGAGCAGTGGAGGAACCCCGGGCGGGGGAGCCGGTCGTGGGGGAGTCTGTCGTCGGTGAGTCCGTCGTGGGGGAGCTGGTCGGCGAATCGGTTCCGGACGACGGCGCCGCCGGGCCCGGGGCCTCCGCCGGGCCGGGGGCCTTCGTCGCGCCGGGGGCGTCCGTCGTGCCCGTGACGTCGTCCGGGGGCACCGAATCGATTGGCTCCCGCGGCAGGGCGCCGCATTCCGCCGTCCCTCCGGCCAGCTGTTCGGTGGAGCCGTTCAGCTGTTCGGTGAGGCACCGGAACTCGTCGGCGAGGGACTGTCCCAGGGTGAGGCAGGCTGTCAGCAGTGCCGCCGCCACCGCGGCGAGGACGAGCCCGTACTCGGGGGACGTCGCTCCCGCCTCGCGGTCTCCCCATGGGTGACCGGCCCGGCGGGCCTTCCGGAAGATCGTTCGGGGAACCGTCGTGTCCATGGTGTCCCTCCGGTCGGGTCCTCAGTCACCCATTCTGCCCGGGTAGTCAGATCGCTGCACTGAGTTACCACATTGACCCGATGGTCCGAAGGACCCCCGTTGGGGGTGCATGGCACAGACGGGATCTAGATCAACCGTCGCACTGGGCCCACATGTGACATAAGCTAATTGTGTCAGCATACAAGACACTGCGTGATGGTGGTTACTGGCAGTTAAGGGTCCTGACCGATTGGCGCATTATCGGGCCGTTTCCCCGAATCGGTCTCCGCGAAGGGGATCACCTCCTCGACACGATGGCCGGGCGGCGGGCGCGTGGTGCCATCCGGCTGGCGCGAGGTGTCGTCCGAATCGGGGGTCGTGTGAGGCACGTTGTCCGCTGGTCCGCCCCGCCTGAGGCCGCCGTGTCCTCCCGGGCGTCGTCCGACGCCGGGCAGGCCGCCGAGCGGGCCCTCGCCGAGCGGACCGCTATCGACCGGTCTCCCGGGCGTGAGCAGGCCCCCCCGCTGGGCGGCATGGACGTCGCCGGTCTCGTCGCCGTCCTGGACGGCATGGACGCCGCCGTCGTCGCTGTTCGCACGGGTGGTACCGAGGTGCTGGTCAACGCCGCCGCCCGCTCCCTCTACGACCTGCCGGACGATCGGCCCGTCGTCATCGACGACCTGGCGTGCCGGGTCCGGATCTTCCACGCCCACTGGCGGCGACGGATGGGGGTGGATGAGCTACCGCTGATCAGAGCGCTGTCCGGTCGTGCGGTCGAGGCCGAGACGCTCGTCCTGCCGCTGGAGCGGAAGTGGTCGGGGGAGGAGCTCCTCCTCCCTGAGGACATCCCCCAGGGGCGACGCCTCCGCCTGAGGGCCAGGCCGATCCTCGACCGCACCAGGACCGTCGTCGGCGCCGTCTGCACCGCGCAGGACATCACCGATCTCCGCACCGAACACACGAATCTCGCCCGCCGGGCCGAGGAGCTGTCGGCGATCCACGAGGTCACCCGGGCGATCCTGGAGGACGCCGACGCGCGGCAGGCGGTGTGCGAGGCCTCGCTGAGGGTCTCCCACGCCAAGTTCTCCAGCCTGTTCGAGCCGGACGGGCTCGGGGACCTCGTCTGTACCACCTGCTCGGGAGACGACCTGGTCGGCATCCGGTTACCCGAGGACGGTTCCTCGATGATCGCGGAGGTCTTCGAGACCCGCCGCCGGCATGTGCTCCAGGGCGGTCCGGGGTGGCCGGAGACCGGGGAACGGGTGTTCGACCTCGGCTCGTCCCGGATCGGAGGGCCGCTGACGTCCGGGATCTGGCTCCCCGTGATGAACGGCGCGCGGTGCATCGCCGTCCTGTGCCTCGCCTTCCCCGACGGTGTCCCGGTGCAGGAGTACGTACCCGTCCTCGACGTCCTCGCCGGTGAGACGGCCATGGCGATCGAACGGCAGGACTTGATGCGCAGGCTCCGGGAGGAAGCGACCTCCGACGGGTTGACCGGTGCGTCGAACCGCAGGGTCTGGGAGGAGGAGCTGCCGCGCTCGCTCTCCGGGGCAGCCGGGGAGGAGACGCCCGTTTCCTTGATCATGCTTGATTTCGACCATTTCAAGAGCTACAACGACACTCACGGTCATCCTGCGGGCGACGCCCTCCTCCGCGAGGTCGTCGCCTCGTGGCGTCCGCTGCTTCGCGCGGGGGACCTCCTGTGCCGGTACGGCGGGGAGGAGTTCGTTGTGCTGCTGCCCGGGCGGGAGCTCGACGAGGCCGCCGAGATCGCCGAGAAGTTCCGGGCCGTCGTCCCCAGCGGGCAGACCTGTTCGGCGGGCGTCGCCCGGTGGGACGGGGAGGAGTCACCCGAGCGGCTCGTCGAACGGTTGGACGCCGCCCTGTACGCAGCGAAACTGGACGGTCGCGATCGCGTGAGTATCGCGGACTGAATGAGGGGAGGTCTGGCCTATCACCGCTTTCGAGGTGAATGCTGTGCCTCACAAAGCGGGTGAAACTAGGTGAAAGGCGTTACCTTGCTGTTCGATCATTCGTTCCGATCTTGAGCATTCTTCGGGCCGGTGCGGCGCAACCTGACGCGGAGTGGGTCGCGAGGAGGTGGCTGTGACGGATTCCGTGGGGATCTCGGCCGTGCCCGCCGAGGATTCGGACCCCCAGGACACCGGGGATCCCGGCGACGTGTTGCTGCGCCTGCTCGCGACCGGTGAGGATCTCGTTCTCGACGAGATCCTCGACGCCGTCGGTTGTCTCCTCGTCGTCCTGGATCTGGGTGGTCACCTCGTCCGGTGGAACGCCGTCTGCGACCGGCTGTCCGCCGAGCCTCTGTCCGGGTTCGCGTCGGGCGACGCCGTGATCGACGCCCTGGTGCCCCGGGAGGAGGCCGCCGGCGTCCGGCAGGCCGTCTCCGCCTTGGCCTCGGGGACGATCGACCGTGCGTCGACGATGAGCCACTGGAGGGGGCGGACAGGGCTGCACCTGCTCGCCTGGACGTGTCTGCGCGTCGAGGTCCCGGACGGCCCCCTTCTCGTCGGCCTCGGGGTCGAGGTGCGTGACGGCGACGCGGTGCGATCCGCGCTCGACACCGGGGACCAGCGGTTCCGGCTGCTCGCGGAGGCCCTGCCCGACCTCGTGTACCGGTATGTCGTCCCCGGGCCGGGGATGCCGGACGCCGGGCACCTCGAGTACGTCAACCGGTCCGTCCTCGACCTGACGGGGTACAGCCCGGCCGAGCACTACGCCGACCCCGGGATCGGGTCGAGCCTGGTGAACGGGGAGCGGGACGGCCTGCTGGGCGCGATGGCCGAGATCCCGGACAGCGATCTGCCGCGGCTGCTCAGCTGGACCCGGCGCGACGGATCGCTCGTCTGGGTCGAGCACCGCGCCGTCCACGTCAAGGACTCCTCCGGAGCCCTCGTCGCCGTCCAGGGGGTCCTGACCGACGTCACCGAGAGGGTCCTCGCCGAACGCATCGCGGAGGCCCAGGCGCGGATTCTGGAGCTGATCGTCCAGGGGCGTCCTCTTTCGGAGTCACGCGACTGCGCCCTGACCGCGGTCCAGACCGAGCTGCCGGGCACTTTCGCCGTCCTCCTCGAGCGGACGGGCGACGTCGTCCGGGTCGCGGCCGTCCCGTCGGCGCCGCGGCTGACGGGACTTCGCTGCGCCCCCGGAGCCGCTCGCCGGCTGACCTTCGGTCCGTCCGACCCGCCGGTTCCCGGCGGGCGTCCCGCCGTCCACCGGGATCCGGAGATCATCGCCGTCCTGCCCGACGAGCTCCGCGACGAGGTGCTGCGTCGCGGCGCCGACGGGACGTGGTGGGTCCCGGTCACGGTCACCGGTTCGGGCCGGGGCGCCTACCTCGTCGTGTTCGCGGACCGCGCCCTGGACGCCGACCGCGAGGTCCGTGTGCTCGCGAGCCTCGCCCGGCTGCTCGCGATCGCCGACGAACGCGACCGTTCCGTGCGGGCGCTGGAGTACCAGGCCCACCACGACGGCCTGACCGGGCTCGCGAACCGCCACCAGTTGATGGACCGTCTCGCCGCGTCCCTCAAGCAGGTGCCCGGCGGCGGCAGGGCGGTCGCGGTCATCTTCTGCGACCTCGACCGGTTCAAGACCATCAACGACTCGCTCGGGCACTCCGTCGGCGACGCCCTGCTCGTCGAGGTCGCGGGCCGCCTGCGCGAGGCGACCGCGGACGGCGATCTCGTCGCCCGGACGGGGGGCGACGAGTTCACGGTCATCCACGAGTGCGCCGCGGACCCGAGGACCGCGGCGGTCGCCGCGATGCGCCTCGTCGCCGCGATGGAGGCGCCGTTCCGGATCATCGGGAGGCAGGTCTACACCTCGATGAGCGTCGGGGTCGCCCTCGCGATCGCTCCGGGAGCGAGCGCGGAGGCCCTGATCCGGGACGCGGACGCGGCGATGTACCGGGCCAAGGAGCTCGGCGGCCACCGGGTCGAGATGTTCGACCTCATCATGCAGGTCCGCGCCCGCGAGCGGCTCGAACTCGAGATGGCGCTCCACGGTGCCCTCACGGGGGCGGAACTGACCGTCGCCTACCAGCCGCAGGTCCTGCTCTCGACGGGCCGCGTGATCGGCGCGGAGGCGTTGTTGCGGTGGAAGCACAACGGACAGCTCGTCCCGCCGACGGACTTCGTGCCGGTCGCGGAGGAAACCGGCCTCATCGTGCCGATCGGCGCGTGGGTCCTCGGGATCGCCTGCCAGGAGGCCGTCCGGCAGAGCGTCGTCGTCCCCGGGTTCCAGGTGGGGGTGAACCTGTCGGCCCGCCAGCTCGCCGATCCCGAGCTGACCGACCACGTCGCCCGTGCCCTCTCCCTGAGCGGGCTGCCTCCGCAGCAGTTGTGCCTGGAGGTGACCGAGACGACCCTGATGGACGACGCCCCGGCGGCGATGACGACTCTCCGCAATGTGCACGAGCTGGGGGTGACATTCGCGATCGATGACTTCGGAACGGGCTATTCGAGCCTGCTCTACCTCAAACGGTTTCCGGTGAGCGCCTTGAAGATCGATTCAGGGTTCGTGCGGGGGCTCGGCTCCGACCCGGACGACGAGGCGATCGTCGCCTCGACGATCCAGCTCGGCAACGCCCTCGGACGGTGGGTGATCGGTGAGGGCGTCGAGACCCTCGCCCAGGCGGAGCGTCTCCAGGCCCTCGGATGCCGGTACGGGCAGGGCTACCGGTTCGGCCGGCCCGGCGCGCCCGAGAACCTCTACCTCGGACCCGACCCGGCGCAGTGACCGGAGGAGGACCCCGGACCCGTCGTCCCAGGGAAGATCAACGTTCGGCCCCGGCCCGCGCCGGGGTGAGCTCGTCGGCGTAGTGACGGAGGAAGAGCTCCTCCAGCGTGGGAGGGCTGCTGGCCAGGCTGCGTACGCCCGCGGAGGTGAGGGCGCGCAGCAGGGCGTCGAGGTGGTCGGTGTCGATCTCGCACCGGACCCTGACCAGGCCGTCCCGGTGGTCCGTCGTGAGGCCGTGGACGCCGGGGATCCGGTCGATGCCCTCGGGCGCCGCCGCGAGGTCGGCGGTGACCGACGTCCGGGTGAGGTGGCGCAGGTCCGCCAGGCTGCCGGACTCGACGACCCGGCCGTTCCTGATGATGCTCACGCGGTCGCAGAGGGCCTCGGCCTCGGCGAGGATGTGACTCGACAGCAGCACCGTCCGGCCCTGGGCCCGGACCTCGGTGATGCACCGCTGGAAGATCTCTTCCATGATCGGGTCGAGCCCGGAGGTCGGTTCGTCGAGCAGGAGCAGCTCCGCGTCGCTCGCGAGCCCGGCGACGAGGGCCACCTTCTGGCGGTTGCCCTTCGAGTAGGTCCGCGACTTCTTCGTCGGGTCGAGTTCGAAGCGGTCGAGGAGCTCGGCCCGGCGCCGGGGGTTCAGCCCGCCGCGCAGATGCCCGAGGAGGTCGATGATCTCGCCGCCGGTCAGATTCGGCCACAGGGCGACGTCCCCGGGCACGTAGGCGAGACGGCGGTGGAGGGTGGCGACGTCCCGCCAGGGGTCGCCGCCGAGGAGGCTCGCGGTGCCGGCGTCGGCACGCAGCAGGCCGAGCAGGACGCGGAGGGTCGTGGTCTTGCCCGCGCCGTTGGGGCCGAGGAAACCGTGCACCTCACCCGTCCGGACGGTGAGGTCGAGACCGTCGAGGGCACGCAGGCCGCCGAAGCACTTGACGAGGCCGCTGACGTCGATGGCCGGTTCCATGAGGGGGACGTTACGTCAGCCGGGGCCGTTCGGCGAAGGGGCTGCCCGCTCGTCCCGTCGGGAAGTGCGGAACGGGGTCCGGGTCCGTGCGCCCGGGGCATCGTGACTCCCGGTGTCGAGCGAGGTCGGTCGAGCGAGGTGGGGTCGTGCGCGTCCTGGTCGGCTACGAGAGCGTGACGGGTAACACCCGGCTGGTCGCCGAATCGATCACCGCCGGGATCCGGTCGACGGCTCCCGGGGCCGTGGCACGGTGTCTCCACGTCGGCAGGCTGGCCTCCGAACCTCCGGCCGCCGACCTGTTCGTGCTCGGCGGCCCGACGCACTTCCACTGGCTCCCGGGGGAGTGGACGCGGCAGCTGTGGGTCCGGGGGGTCCTCGACGCGAGCCGGCGAGGTACCGGTGAAGGGCATCAGCACCTGGAGACCGGGGCGGCCGGGCCGGGGGTCCGCGAGTGGCTGGGCGGGCTGGAGGAGATCACGTCCGCCGTCCGCCTGGCCGCGGTCTTCGACACCCGGCTGGACCGGCCGCTGGCCGGGGGCGCGGCCCGGAGGATCGCCCGGGACCTCCGCCGCCACGGCTACCACCTGATCGCTCCCCCGCAGGAGTTCGTCGTCGAGGACCTGGCCGGACCGCTCCGGGCCGGTGAGGCCGACCGCGCGTGGCAGTGGGGCGTCCTGCTGGGGGATCTCGCCGGTCAGCTCCTCCACGAGCCCGGGAACGACCCGGTCCCCTGACGGTCCGGGACGGTTCAGGTCCGGGACGGTTCAGGTCCGGACAGGAGCTAAAGGCGGCTGCCGGAGGTGACGAAGGAACTTGTCGACGACTGCTGACCGGTTCGAGCACAGCCTTGCGACAACGGAGGGTGCGGTGCCGCGTGACCAAGGACCGGTGATACTGGTCATCGAGCATCCCAGTTCCTTCCAGACCGAGCTCGCGGCAGGGCTCCACTCCGTGCTCGAACCGCTCGGGATCCCCCTCGTCGTCCAGCTCTGGGGCGAGAGGACCGCGCAGCCCCCCGACACGCTGGTGGACCTGCTGGAGCACTTCACCCCGCGGGCGATCGTCATCAGTTCCCTGCTCAGGGGGATGTCGCAGGAGAACCTGGAGGCGCTCCTCGCCCAGCACCGTGACGTCCCGAGCCTCCACGTCTTCGACAAGGGCGGACGAGGTTCGCTGCGTCCCGACAACGTCCAGGGCATGAAGCTGGTCGCCGAGCACGTCGTCCGCGACTGCGGGGCCCGGCGGATCCTCGTCGTCCGGGGTGTCGAACAGCATCCTGAATCCCAGGACCGCGAGCGCACCCTGCGCCGTGAGCTGGCCCGGCTCGGCAACCCGGTGAAGGACGACGACATCGTCACCGGAGCGTTCGACCGGGACACGTCGTACCGCGTCGTCCGTGAGGCGTTCCGGCGTGATCCCGGCATCGACGCCGTCATCGCCTTCAACGACCGCTCCGCCCTCGGCGCGATCGACGCGGTCACCTCCCTGGGCAAACGCGTGCCCGACGACGTCGTCGTCACCGGATTCGACGACGAGATCTTCGCCACGTTCTCCCGCCCGTCGCTGACGACGGTGAGCCAGAACCTCGTCCAGATGGGGCGGACCGCCGGTGAGGTCCTCCTGAACCTCCTGTCGGGCAAGGAGGTCGGTGAGATCTGTCTGCCCGTCCGGCTCCGGGTCCGCGGGTCGACCCAGCGTGCCCCCGCCGGAGCGGCCAAGACCGGGCAGGCCGGGCCGATCGGGCAGGCCGGGCCGGACCCGGTGAAGCCCGAGGCGGACCCGTCGAAGGCCGAGATCCTCTGGGGACAGATGACGGCCCTGGACGCCGGGGTGGCGATGAGCCGCCGGCTGATGGCGTGCGACACGACGAACCAGGTCGCCGAGCAGCTGGGCGTCAACCTGCCGGTCCTCGGGATCACCCGGGCGTTCCTCGTCCTGCGGCAGGAAGGGCCCGAGGTCGCCTCCGGACGCGGCGTCCTCGCGCTGTCGTACTTCGACGGGCAGCACCAGGAACGCCAGGCGGAATCGTTCGACATCCACGGCGTGCTCCCGGAGGCCCTCAAGGAGCAGCTCAGCCGGGGAACCCTGATGATCCAGCCGCTGGAGACCGACGAGTCCGGGATCGGCTACTTCATCTTCGAACAGCCTTTGCAGCAGGTGAGCTTCACGGGCGAGATCCTCCGGATGGGCCTCAGCAGCACGATCGACACCATCCGCCGGACGGCGAGGCTGCGCGAACGGACCCAGCAGCTCGAACACGAGATCGCCTCCCGGCAGGAGGCCCAGCAGGCGCTGATCCACCAGGCGAGTCACGACGCGTTGACCGGGCTCGTCAACCGTGTCGCGTTCCTGGGCATCGCCGACGCGCTGATCTCCAGCGGGGTGGGCGGGGCGATGGTGCTGGTCGACCTCGCCCGGTTCAAGGACGTCAACGACGTCCTCGGCCATGCGGTCGGTGACGCCTTGCTGCGGGAGGTGGCGTCCCGGATCAGCACCTTGATCGACTCGCGTGGCACGGTCTGCCGTCTCGGGGGCGACGAGTTCGCCGTCTTCTCGCCGGGCGCCGGGGACCCTGAGGACGGGCTGATCCTGGCGCGGGAGATCCTCACCGCGGTCCATGACCAGTACCGCCTCGACGGCGTCGCGCTCGACGTCGAGGGACACATCGGGGTCGCCTGCGCGCCCGAGCACGCCGAGGACGCCGGAACGTTGCTTCAGATGGCCGATCTCGCCATGCACGCGGCCAAGACCAGGCGTATCGGGACGGCGTTGTACAACCCGGACGAACAGCAGCGGACCCAGCGGCGGCTCTCCCTGCTCGGAGAACTGCGTCGCGCGCTCAGCGAACGGGAGTTCGTCATTCACTACCAGCCCGTGGTCGACATCCTGCGCGGGCGGGTGAGCGGGGTGGAGGCGCTCGTACGCTGGGCCCACCCGACCAGAGGTCTCCTGCCGCCGTCCGAGTTCATCGATATCGCCGAGCAGACCGGGCTGATCCACGACCTGACCACCTACGTGATGGACCAGGCTCTGGACGACTGCCACCACTGGCTGGACGCCGGGTTGCGGCTGGTCGTCGCCGTCAACCTCTCGGTGCGGCGGCTGACGGACGTCGACCTGACCCTGGAGGTGTCGCAGCTCCTGGCATGGCACCGGGTCCCGGCGTCCCAGCTGGTGCTCGAAGTGACCGAAACCGCCGCGATGGCCGACCCCGACCGGGCGCTGGAGGTCCTGCGGGACCTTCGTGACCTGGGAGTCTGCCTCTCGGTCGACGATTTCGGCACCGGGCACGCCTCCCTCGCCTACCTGAGCCGCCTCCCGGTGAACACGTTGAAGATCGACCGGTCCTTCGTGTTGTCGATGGAGTCGGACCGGGCGAATCTGACAATCGTCCGTTCGATCCTCGACCTCGCGCGGAGCCTCGGGCTCGACGTGATCGCGGAAGGGGTGGAGACCGCCACGGCCTACAACGCCCTCGCGACCTACGGGTGCGGGGAGGCCCAGGGGTACTGGCTGGCGAGGCCCTGCCCGGCGGAGAGGATCCCCGCGATCGTCGAGGAACTCCGGCGCCGTCTGCTGAACTACGCTCCGGTGCCCCTGGTCCCACAGCCCCGCCGGCAGGAAGAGCCCGTGCGCCCCCTGGTGTGACGCCACCGGTTCGACGGCCGGTCGCTCCCGGTGAGGGCGGCGCGGCCGGCGTCAGTCGTGACCGTCGTGCTCACCGTCGGTGACCGTCGTGCTCGTCGTCCGGGTGACACGGGTGGGCCGGGCGTTCTTTCCGGGGTCGGTGACGGTCACTGTCGTGTAGCTGACGGTCACCGTGACGACGCTGACTTCGGATCCGGGCTGGGTGTTGCCCTGGGTGCTGGTGATCGTGACCGTCGACACCGACGGCGCGGTCGGGAGGTTCGCGCCGGCCGGGACGGTGGGTGGCGTGCTCGTCGCCGTGACCACCGGCGGGGCCGGGGTGACGGTCAGGGTGACCGTCGGGGCGACCGTGCTGGCGCCCTGCGGAGGGTTGACGACGGTCGCGGGCTTGCCCGTCGCATAGGTGGTGGACAGGGCCACGACGAGGTTGGCGTAGCTGACGGCGTGGTTGTACCGATATGCGGCATTCCACTGGCCGGTGGTGCTGGAGAGATCCGTGGTGGCCCCCGTGCACAGGAAACGGGCCGCCGTCAGGGCCGCGTCGTCGAGGTCCTGGGGGTTCGCCGCGCGGTCGCCGTCGGCGTCCACCCCGAAGGTGCGCCAGGTTCCGGGCAGGAACTGCATCGGCCCGACGGCCCGGTCGAAGCTGGTGTCGGCGTCCAAGGTGCCCCGGTCGGTGTCCCGGACAACCGCCGTCCCGGGGGTGGTGCCGTCGAGACGTACGCCGTAGACGCCGGGGAACGCCCGTCCGGAGCTCGCGATGAGCTTGGCTCCGTTGTGCCGGGCGTGGTCGGACTCGACACGGCCGATCGCGGCCAGCAAGGTCCACGGGATCCGGCAGGTGGGGGCGAGGGTGGCCATCCGGTTCTCGGCGGCGGTGTAGGCCGCCTTGGCCCGGGCGGGCATCCCGGACGTCGAGAGCTGCTTGGTCGCTCCCGACTGTCCCGGGGTCGGGGTGACGGGCAACTGGCCCGGTGGCGCGGCCGCGGGGAGGGGGACCGGCGCGCCCGGCTGCCCCGGCGTCCCGAGCTGGCCCGGGAGGGCGAGCTGACCGGGGAGTCCCTGCTGACCCGGGAGCGCCTGCTGGCCCGGGAGCACCGGGCTGGCCTGGGGAGCGGACGCCGCGAGAGCGGCCTGCCCGGGGGCGTAGGTGCCCGGTGGGTTCGCGGCCGGATCCACGGCCGCGGGAATGTCCGGCTCCGCCGGCGGCCCGGTGACGGCGGACGACGACGTCGCGTCTCCCCGGTCCCGCGCGAGGACGGTGCCGGTGAGGTGACCGGTCGCCCCCGCGACGGCGGTCGCGACGACCGCGAGCAAGGCCATCCCGAGACCGGCACGCTGCACGGGCTTGGGGAGCCCACCCGAACCGTCCGGACCGCCCGCCCAGAATCGGGTCAGCGGGGTCCAGAAGCGGGGAACGGTGATGGTCAGCGGGGCCGGGGCCTGGTCCTTCGCGGCGATGTGCCGGCGGCGGACCGGGAGGGAATCGGCCTCGGACGCCGCGCCGTGGACCGGCACCGCGCTGGGGTCCGGCACAGGTTTGGGGTCGACGTCCGGCCCGGGGGCGGAGGGGGTCCCAGGACCGACAGGGGATTCTCCGGGACACGTGCTGGTCAAGACACACCTCTCCCAGGGGAGACCCTGCTCGGCGGAAAAGGCGCAGGCAGGCGTCAAGAAGCGTTTCAGTCCGGGGCTGGTCCTCAACATAGCCGGACGGATGGGACGCAGCAAGCTACTTGACGTTTTTCGGAAGGAGAGGACCGGGAGGAAGCTGGTCGTCGCGCGAGACCACCATGAATGGAACGGACCGTGGTCGGGCGATTTCATTCGGCGATATCGATCATCGGTGGGGGTGGGCCGGGGAGGACGGCGACGTCAGTGGAGGGGCCGCGTGCCGAGGTGAGCCGGGGTGCGTCGGCCGGGCCGTGCGGGTGAAGGTGTTTCACGGAATGTTCACGACGTGCTCCCCGGCCGTCGTTCCGGGGTGATCCTGGTGAAGCCCTGAGCCTTGACATTCCATTGACGAACTCGATATCACTATTTGATCCCGTGCTGCCATCCGCGTTTTCGTCCCGGTATTTCTGATCGCTAAATATACCTGGGGTCACCTGATCTCGCCGGTCGTGTGGCGTCTCGCCGGTCGTGCCGCACGGCCGATCATCGTGGGGCGTCGTCGCGGGGGTCCGAGGTCTTGTGAGGGCGGTGATCCCACAGGTTCCTCCGAGGATCCGAGCAGAGGAGAAAGCACATGGCACGCGGACGTAGACGAAGGCTGTGGGGCCGGAAGTGGCCGATCGGCACCGGACTCGTCATCGGGACGGTCGTCGGCGTGGTGGCGGGGATGGTTCTGCCCGCAGCCGCCGCGTCTGACCCGCCGGTGGTGACCGTGGGGGGCCGGCAGATGGAGAACCTCGACCGGGGAGTCGTCGCCGTCCGTTCGGGTAACGGGAATCTCGTCACCTGGCGGCTGCTGGGGACCGACCCGTCGGGAACGGCCTTCAACGTCTACCGCGGAGACTCGAAAATCACGTCCACTCCCGTCACCGGGTCGACCAACTATCTCGACGCGGGTGCGGCAGCCGGGGCGAGTTACACGGTGCGGGCCGTGCGGAACGGCGCCGAACAGGCGCCGTCCGTGCCGTCGCTCTCCTTCGCGGGCGGCTACCTGGACGTTCCGATCTCGCAGCCCGGCAGCCAGTACGCCGCGAACGACGCCTCGGTGGGTGACCTCGACGGCGACGGCCAGTACGAGATCGTCCTCAAGTGGGATCCGGCGAACGCCAAGGACAACGCGCAGCCCGGCGTGACCGATCGCGTGTTCGTCGACGCCTATGAACTGACCGGTCAACAGCTGTGGCGGATCGACCTCGGGCGCAACATCCGTGCGGGCGCCCACTACACGCAGTTCCAGGTGTTCGACTTCGACGGCGACGGCCGGGCCGAGATCGCGATGAAGACCGCGGACGCGACGGTCGACGGCGCCGGCAAGGTGATCGGCAACTCGTCCGCCGACCATCGCAACGCCGACGGGTACGTCCTCGCCGGTCCCGAGTACCTGACGGTCTTCGACGGCCGGACGGGGGCCGCCCGGGCGACGGTGGCCTACGAGCCGCCGCGCGGGACCGTCTCGGCCTGGGGCGACGCCTACGGCAACCGTGTCGACCGTTTCCTCGCCGGGACGGCGTACCTGGACGGCGTGAGGCCGAGTCTGGTCACGGTCCGCGGCTACTACACGCGGACCGTCGTCGTCGCCTGGGACCTCCGTGGCACGAGCCTGACCCGGCGGTGGACGTTCGACTCGAACTCCGACACCGGCTATGCCGGGCAGGGCAACCACCAGTTGTCCGTCGCCGACGTGGACGGCGACCGTTCGGACGAGATCCTCTTCGGGTCGATGGCGATCGACGACAACGGCCGCGGGCTGTGGAACAACCGCAACGGCCACGGTGACGCCCTGCATGTGGGGGATCTGATCCCCTCCCGCGCGGGCCTGGAGGTGTTCAAGGTCGACGAGGACTCCACCAAGCCGGGGTCCTGGATGGCGGACGCCAGGACCGGGCAGGTCCTCTGGTCCACCGCCTCCGGCGGCGACAACGGGCGTGGTGTGTCCGAGGACATCTGGTCCGGTAGCCCCGGCGCGGAGTCCTGGTCCGCCAAGGACACCACCTTGCGCGACACCACCGGAAAGTCGATCGGGCGCGAGCCGAGTTCGGCGAACTTCCTCGCGTGGTGGGACGCCGACCCCACGCGGGAACTGCTCGACGGCACCCACATCGACAAGTACGGAACCAGCGGCGACACCCGCCTGCTCACGGCGTCCGGGGTCCAGACCGCCAACGGCACGAAGAGCACGCCGTCGCTGTCGGGCGACCTGCTCGGCGACTGGCGCGAAGAGGTGGTCTGGCCGACGACGGACAACCGGGCGCTGCGCATCTACAGCACCCCGATCCAGACCACCCGGTCCTTCGTGACGTTGATGCACGATCCGATGTACCGGGTCGGTGTCGCCTGGCAGAACACCGCCTACAACCAGCCGCCGCACACGAGCTACGCCCTGGGCGGTTGACCTCGCGCAGGGCGGCTCCGGCCGCCCTGCTTCCGGGGTCTGCTTCCGGGGCCGCCGGTCCAACTGCTTCCAGGAATGAAATTGATCATGCATGAAGTGAGGGGGGAATCCGACTCCGGGGCGTTCGTGGGTGGAGAGCCCATCTGTGCCCCGTTGCGGGGGCCGATCCTTGTTACCGCAGGTCAGGGAGTTCGTATCGATGGACTTCGGCGAGGATCAAGAAACTGATCGTATCGAGATGCTCACGCGTTGTGCATATATTGCATCGAGCATGATTTCCAGCCGGACAAGGGCCTGGTCCGGTCATCGAAAGAATCCGTACACTCCCGCCAATCTCGGTCACCAGGGAAAGGAACTCTCATGTTCTCCAAGACCGTCGTGACGGCAGGGCTGGCTACAGCGTTATTGCTAACTCCATTCTCCGCACCGGCGAGCGCCAGCAGCCCCGCGCCGAGCGACCGAATCACCCTCGAAGTCGTCTCGGTCATGGGCTCCGGTTGCCCGTCGGGGACGATGGCCGTCGCCGCTTCCCCGGACAACACGGCATTCACCGTGACCTACAGCGACTATCTCGCCCAGGTGGGCGTCGGCGCCGAGCCGACCGACTGGCGCAAGAACTGCCAGCTCGGCATCAAGGTGAATGTGCCGCAGGGCTTCACCTACGGTGTCGCCCAGGCCGACTACCGTGGATTCGCCTCCTTGGAGAAGGGATCCACGGGGACGCAGGTGTCCAGCTACTACTTCCAGGGCTCCCAGAACACGAGCAAGGAATCCTACACCTTCAACGGTCCTCTGTCCGACAGCTGGCAGCGGAGCGACACGAGGGAAATCAGCGAGATGGAGTACGCCCCGTGCGGTGTCCAGCGGATTCTGAACGTGAATACGGAACTCCGCGTCCGTGCCGGAACGTCCGACACGAAGTCGACGACCAGCTTCATGACGATGGACTCGATTGACGGTGCGGCCTCGACGACGTACCACTTCGCCTGGAAGCAGTGCCCCGGCGCGTGAGTGAATTCAGTCGCGATCCCGAGGCCATCGGGGTCGACCCGGCTGGCCCGACGTCCCTAGCCGACCTCGGACCGTCGACGCGGCTGATCAGCTCGTAGACGGCCAGGCCCGGTCGGCGCCTCAGTCGACGTACGCTCGCCCCGGTATGCGGCACCGGGGCGAGCGCGTCAGCCCACCCGCCGTCGACGTCCGACGCCCGCCGTCGACGCCAGCTGTTCCAGTGCCGCCGTGACCCCCTCCGGCGGTTCGTAGAGGTAACGGGCGGGTGTGCGTCGCAGGACGGCGTGCAGGGCGAGGCTCGCACCGACCGACACCGCCGTCGCGATCAGCGGCAGCAAAGGCCCCACGGAGGCGATGACCGGTTCGTCGCGCGACGCGTACGCCCACCAGACCAGACCCAGCAGGACAGGCGTGTGCGCGAGATAGATCGGCAACGTCCGGGATCCCAGGTACCGCAGCAAGCGGCTGCTCGTCAGCCATACGGCCAGGACCACGCCGGAGGCCAGTCCCAGCACCCGGATCCCCAAGCCGACACCGATGTACAGTTCCAGGCCGAACAGGGCGGACACCGTCGCGACAGCGATCCACGCCCCGATGATCGCCGCTCCGGTGCGCCGCGCCGACACCACGCGGTCCGCCGTCCACAGCAACACGTCGCGATGGTGCAGCCCGAGAAGGAAGAACACGTGGAAGTTGGGCACCAGATTCCACCCCGCGGGGACTCGCACCACCCCTGACAGGCAGACGGCGGCCACTCCCGCCGCCACGGCCAGTTGCAGGAGGGCGGGAACCCGGCGACAGGCCCAGGCGAGCGCGAAGTACGCGGCGAGCGCCCACAGGAACCACAGTTCAGACCGCGGGCGCACCGTCGTCGCCGCGAGGGCCGCGACGAAGTGGAACACAGTCTGGCGGTGCCCGGTGAACTGGTCCGCCATCAGCGACGCGAGGAGCCCGATCGGCTGCCACACCAGGTAGACCCAGAGCAGGAAACCCACCTTGCGCGAGAACGTGAGCGACCAGCTCCTCGCCAGCCACCCCGCACCGAGCACGCCGGACACAGTGAAGAACAGGGGCATCCGCATCCCGACGAGGACGCCGTTGACCGCGTGCCAGGGGCGGACATCGAAACCCGCCCGCAGGAGCCACTCCTCCGCGTGGACGAACACCACCAGCAGGATGGCGAGTCCTCGCCCCGCGTCAACCCAGGCGTGCCGCCGTCCACCCATCGTGATCGCACCGGTCCACGGCGCCGAAGGATCCCCCGGACGACGATGCCGGGCGCGCTCGCCGCGGGTCTTGTCACCGGGCGCTCGGTCGGCGGGCGCTCGGTCGGTGGGGATGGCGGCGGTCCATGACACGGGGCACGAACGTAGGACGATCCGTCACTCACCGCATCAGAGGGAACACAAGAACGCGCTAAGTCCCCTGGGTGCCGCTGTCTTCGTGATGTCGCTGTCAGGGGACGCCGAGCCAGCGCCGGTCCTCGGCGGAGGCGCGGGTCAGGAGCTCCGGCAGCTGGATCTCCAGGGCGCGACACAGCTCCGGCAACTCGTGGGCGTAGATGCGCCGGGCGCCCGTCTCCATGGCGGCCACTCGTGAGCGGGACCAGCTCAGCCGCTTCGCCAACTCGGCCTGGGAGATACCAATCCGCGCGCGCTCGGCACGGACAGCACGTTGGATGACAAGCGCGAGAGCGTCCGACATGCAGACAGATTCGGGGCGATTGCTATCTGTGAGCACATTGAGATGGACTGTGCGTCGGATCTACGAACTGCAGGCTAGAAAACCGGTCACATGGTTCGATATTGTGACAAGCCCTTCGGGGTGAGGTGTCTCGATTTGACCGGAGGCGAGAGGGGCGGTGCCGGGCCCTGCCGCGGGCCCGGCACCGAGGTTCCCAAGATCACGACCGGACCGTGCCCGACGCCGAAGCCACCCGGTGGCCCTGACCAGGTAGGAGCTGGCGCCGGAAGATCGGAAGGCTTCGCCCTCAGCCGAGAGTGACAACGGCGTCGGACGGGGAGAACTCGGTGCGGCAGGCGGGGCAGGTCGCCCGGCCGAACAGGTAGGTCAGCTGGTGGGCAATCTTCGGCTGGCCGTGTTCCTCCGTGAACCGGTGGAGCCGGGCGCCGATGCCTGTCAGAGATGCCGGGAGGGCCGGGGCGAGCGGGAGGCGGACGGCGTCGTCGTCCCCTTCGTCGTCCTCGACCACCGCATGGTGGTCGTCGTCGAACGTGAGGGAGAGGCATTCGTCGCAGCCGGGGCAGGTCACTGAGTACCCATCCTCGGCGAGGCTTTCGAGCTGGCGTTGCCACACAGGCTCCCCCTGGAAG
>JAUPKQ010000075.1 GCA_030837345.1 Actinomycetota bacterium
CGGCCCCCTGGGCGTCGATCCCGAGTTCGCGGCAGATCCAGACGGCGCGGGGCAGGTGGAACGGCTGGCTCACGACGACGGCCCGCGAGATTCCCCAGACGGATCGTGCCCGGTAACAGGAAGAACAGGCAGGGTGTCCAGGTCGGCGTCCATCGTTGGGGCCTTCGGGTTCGGCGATTGGGTCAGCAACGCCGAACCTGGACACCTTCCGCCGAGGTCTCCGCTCCGAGCGCCGTCAGCCGAGGTACTGCTCCGCGACGTAGACGGCCTTGTCGTCGCCGAACCCGCGCTTGTACCAGACCACCGGGCGCTTGCCGTTGTCGATCGCGGCCCGGCCGCGCTCGCGGAACTCCTCCTTGGCGAACTGCTTCCGTTCCTGCTGGTCGCTGAAGCCGATGTACCGCTCCCCGAACAGGAGCGCGTCGCCCCGGACCCGGACCTCGATGGTCTCGCCGCTCGGTTCGACCGCGAAGGGCTTGACCTCCTCGCCCTTGGACTCGTAGTACTCCTTGGCCTTGCGGCCGCTGAGCAAGCGGGCGGATGGTCCCCGGAGGACGAGCCCGTCGCCCTCGTTCCAGACATCCTCCATGATCATGAGTTTCATGCCGAGGAGGCCCTGGGGGCGGTCGATGTGACCGGTCGGGGGACCGACTTCGGTCCGCGTCACCGTTTTGATCTTGGCGGAGCGGGTGGTCGCGCTCGTCGGGGTCGCGCTGGGCCTGGACTGGGCGGACGTCGGCGCCGCCGTCCCGGAGAGCGTCGGAGCCCCCGCGATGCTCGCGGGGATCACTCGTGCCTCCGGCGGTTTGACGGGGGCGATGACGCCGAGGACCAGACCGAGCATCGCCCCGCTCATCAGGGCCCCCACCAGGGAGCCGACGATGACCCGCCGGGGCGGTACGGTGATCGTTCCGAGACCCGTTCCGAGACCTGGTCCCTGGCTCGTCCGGCGGCGGTCCCCGCGCCCGGCCGCCGCGGACCGGGTGGGCGGCGTACCGCCGTTCGGGGCTCCGGGCGGGAACGATGGGGGGGCCGGTGTGGAGTACCCCTGCGGTGGTCCCGGCGGGGCCGGTGTGCCGTAGCCGGTGCCCGACATGCGCTCTCCCCGATCGTGCGTTGATGCGTGCCCTGTCTTGGCATCCTGCCCTCCCTCGGCGTGTCCCGGGGAGCCTTTGGGGACGATGGACGCCGAAACCACTCACTCGCCCCGCGCGTCCTGCGCCCGTCGCGGCCTTCCCGGCGTCACGATGGAGAACGATGAGCAGCCTTCTGGACCGGACCGTCGGCCTCTCCCGGCCTGTCCCTCTCGCAGCGCCACCGTCGTCCCCCCTGGTCGTGGCCTGCCTGGCGGCGTCGCGGGCCGTCGTGACCGGAGTGGTCCCCGTCGTGGTCCCCGTGGCGATCGCCTGGATCCTCGGGGCGGGCGGCCAGACGACGTGGAGCCAGACCCTTCGTTTCTCGGCGTCGCTGTGGTTGCTGGCGCACCACGTCGGGCTCGCCGTGTCCGGCGGGCACGTCGGGCTGACGCCGATGGGCCTGTTCGCGGTGCCGCTGGCGGCCTGCTGGTTCGCCGGACGGCGGCTGGCCCGCCAGCTGGATCCCTGTGCCGAACGCATCGACGCCGGGGCGACCAGGATCTCCCCCAGGGCCCCCAAGCGGTGGGTGCTTCTCGCCTTCGCCCTCGCCTACTCCGCGATGGTCACCGTCATCGCCTTGATCGCGGCGATGCCCGGGCTGAGCCCGGTCGCCTGGCAGGCCGTGCCCGGCGGGCTGGCGATCGGGATGACCGGTGGGGTGCTCGGGGCCGCGGCCTGGAGGTACTCGACGGCTCCCCGCAAGGGCTGGACCCTCGCCCGGCTCCTCCCGATGGCCGTCCGGCCGTGGCTTCGCCCCGCCCTCGGCGCCGTGACGACCTGGCTGGCCGTGGGTCTCGTCACGGTCACCGCCCTCGTCGTGCTGCACGGCGACCGGGTGATGGACGTCCAGCGGGTCCTGGACGCCGGGCTCGTCGGCGGTGTGGTCCTCACGCTGGGGGAGTTGCTCCTGCTTCCCAACCTCGCCGTCTGGGCCGCCGCGGCGTCCTCAGGGCCGGGTTTCGCCCTCGGCGCGGGAACCGCCGTCACCGTGACGTCGAGCAGCCTCGGTCCGGTCCCGACGATCCCCGTCCTCGCCGCGCTGCCCGCCAACGGCCCGCTGCCGACGATCGGCCTGATGCTGCTCGCCGTCCCCCTGCTGGCGGGCGTCGTCGCCGGGGCGCTGATCCTCCAGCGGCCCCCGGAGACCTTCGCGACACGCCTGCGCCACGTCGCGGGGACGAGTCTGCTGGCCACGGGGGCGGCGGGTCTGCTGGCCTGGCTCTCGGGCGGTCCCGCCGGGCCGGGGCGGCTCGCGCAGGTCGGTCCGGACCTCCTGAACACCGGGGCGGCCTTCGGCGCGGAGGTGGCCCTCGGCGCCGTCCTCGTCGTCCTCGCCGCAGCCGCCGTCCCGGACCTCGCCGTGCGTCAGCGCAGCCGACGCCACGCGAACAGCTGACGCGGGGAAGAAGCCCGGGCCACGGCGTCACCGCGTCACCGCGTCACGGCGTCGCCCGGACCCGCCGGAGGATCTCCTCCTGGCGCTGCTCGAACTGGATCCGGCAGTCGTCGCGGTCCTGGTGGGTGATGGCTCCGGAGAGACACCGCTCCTGCTCCGCCAGCAGCGGGTACACGGTGATTTCGAGCCCGAACCGCAAGAACATCAAGACGGCGAGCCCGAGACCGGCGGCGGCGGTCAGCCAGCCGGCCGTGGGCTGACCGGCGCGTCTCACGGCGGTGAGGTCGAGGAGGAGCCGGATCCCCGCCCAGATGGCGAGTCCGGCGAACCCGAGACCGGTCAGGCGCGCCGGGAGCGGCAGACCCGCGACGACGAGGGTCGCGACCAGGGCGACGCCGAAGAGCTTGAAGCGGCGTGCTGCCCGATCGACGACCTCGGGCGGGACGGGGGGTGCCACGGGGCTCCTCGGACTAGATGATCGGATCCGGGCCGGATCACGGTGTCTCCGGCGGATATCGTCTCTGATCGTGGAACCCGAGCGCACCTCGCCGACGCATCCGAAGGTCGTCGTCCTCGTCTCCGGCGGCGGCACCCTCCTCCAGGCCCTTCTCGACGCCTCCGCCCGGAGCGCGTCGCGAGGACCGTCGCGGGGAACGTCGGGGGGCTCCTCGGCGCCCGGGCCACGCTGGTCCGTCGCGGGCGTCGTCTCCGACCGGGTGGATGCCCTCGGGGTGCGGCGGGCCCGGGAGGCGGGGGTGCCGTCCGCGGTCGTCGACCTCGCGGACTTCCCCGACCGCGCGGCCTGGGACACCGGCGTCGTGCGCGCCGTCCGGGCCTTCTCGCCCGATCTGGTGGTGCTCGCCGGTTTCATGCGGATCCTGGGAGGGCCGTTCCTCGTCGAGTTCGGGGGCCGGACCGTCAACACGCACCCGGCCCTCCTGCCGTCCTTCCCCGGGGCCCACGGGGTGCGGGACGCGCTGGCGTACGGCGTCAAGGTGACCGGCACGACTGTGATCATCGTTGATGAGGGCGTCGACACCGGTCCGGTCGTCGCCCAGCGGGCCGTCCCCGTCGAGGACGACGACGACGAGGAGTCCCTGCACGAGCGGATCAAAGTGGTTGAGAGGGAGCTGCTCGTCGAGGTCGTCGACCGGATGCTGACGGCCGGGTGGGAGGTCGAGGGCAGGAGGGTGCGCCTTCGGGCCGCGGCTGTGGACGGATAGGGTCTCTTCCGTGAGCGACGAGCGCATCCCGATCCGCCGGGCCCTGATCTCCGTGTACGACAAGACCGGTCTCGAAGCCCTGGCCGCGGGCCTGCACGAGGCGGGCGTCGCCCTGGTGTCGACCGGGTCGACCGCCTCCCGGATCGCCGCCTCCGGCGTCCCGGTCACCCCCGTCGAGGAGGTCACCGGGTTCCCCGAGTGCCTGGACGGGCGGGTCAAGACGCTGCACCCCCGCGTGCACGCGGGGATCCTCGCCGACCGCCGGTTGCCCTCCCACGTCGCCTCCCTCGCCGAGCTCGGGGTCGAGCCCTTCGACCTCGTCATCGTCAACCTGTACCCGTTCACCGCGACCGTTGCCTCGGGCGCGACCCCCGACGAGTGCGTCGAGCAGATCGACATCGGCGGTCCCTCGATGGTCCGGGCCGCGGCGAAGAACCACCCGAGCGTCGCCGTCGTCGTCGATCCGTCGGGGTACGACGCCGTCCTGGACGCCGTCCGGGCGGGCGGTTTCACCCTGCCGGAGCGGCGGCGCCTCGCCGCGACGGCCTTCAGCCACACGGCCGCCTACGACATCGCCGTCGCCTCCTGGATGAGCGCCGTCGTCGGCCCGACCGACGACGGCACCGGTTTCCCGGCCTGGGCCGGTTCCGGCCACCGGCGCGAGTCGGTCCTGCGCTACGGCGAGAACCCCCACCAGCGGGCCGCGCTCTACCGGGGCGACACCCCCGGTCTGGCGCACGCCGAGCAGCTGAACGGCAAAGAGATGTCGTACAACAACTACGTGGACACGGACGCAGCCTGGCGCGCCGCCCATGACCACTCCGGTCCCGCTGTGGCGATCATCAAGCACGCCAACCCCTGCGGGATCGCCGTCGCCGACGACGTCGAGAGCGCCTACACGGCGGCCTTCGGCTGCGACCCGACATCCGCCTACGGCGGCGTCGTCGCGGTCAACCGGACCGTGACCACCGCGATGGCCGAGAAGATCGCGAAGGCGTTCACCGAGGTCGTCGCCGCGCCGGGCTACGAGGACGGCGCCCTGGAGATCCTCACCGGCAAGAAGAACCTGCGCCTGCTGCGGGTGCCGCCCTTCGCCCCCCGGGAGGTCGAGTCCCGGCCGATCAGCGGCGGCCTGCTCGTCCAGGCCGTCGACCGCGTCGACGCCCCCGGCGACGCCCCGGCGGGCTGGCGGCTGGTCAGCGGCGAGCCCGCGGACGACGCGACCCTCGCGGATCTCGCGTTCGCCTGGGTGGCGATCCGGGCCGTCAAGTCCAACGCGATCCTGCTCGCCAGGGGTGGCGCCAGCGTCGGTGTCGGAATGGGCCAGGTCAACCGGGTCGACTCCTGCCGGCTCGCGGTCTCGCGGGCCGGGGCGGAGCGGGCCCGTGGCGCTGTCGCGGCGTCCGACGCGTACTTCCCCTTCCCCGACGGCCTCCAGATCCTTCTCGACGCCGGGGTCCGGGCCGTCGTCCAGCCCGGTGGCTCGATCCGCGACCCGGAGTCCGTCGCGGCGGCACAGGCGGCGGGCGTGACGATGTATCTCACCGGCACCCGGCACTTCGCCCACTGATCCGCGGCGGCCCGCGGTGGTGCAGTGGGAGGTGCCGCCGAGCCGGCGGCTCGCGTTCGTCGTCGTCCTGCTCGTCGCGGCGATGTCGGTGCTGGTGACGGTTCTCGTCAACTTCCGCCTCGGTGGCTACATCCTCGCCGCCGCCCTCGCCCTTGCCGCGACCCTGCGGGCGACGTTGCCCGAGAAGTACTGCCTCGGGCTGTTGGTCCGTTCCCGTCGGATCGACGTCGCCATCGACGCGTCTCTCGCCGTCGCGGTGTTCGTCGGGGCCCAGGTCGTCCCGGGGTGACGGGCGATCCCGGGCAACCGGGGGATGGGACGTTTGACAGCCCGTGTCCCCCTGAGTATTCAAGGGCGGTGGACAACAGGTTTCCGCAGGCAGCGGACCACCGTCCGGCCCCCGGAGTCCTCGGGGCACTCGAGTCGTCCTGCCGCGTCCTCCTGCAGGACAGGGCGCTGCTCGACCACCGGTTCCTCGCCGCGCTCGGGAGCTCGCTGCCGGAACAGCATCCGCTCCGGCGGGTTCCCGGGGCGGCCCTCGACCTGTTGGACGTCCTCCTGCGCGCGGTGCTCTCCGGCGACCCGCCCGAGAGCACTGAGTCGGAATGCCAGGAGTGCGGAGCCCGCTGCGTCGCCGTCGGTCTTCCCGACGACACCTTCCCCGCCGTCGCCCGGGCGGCCGCCCGGGTCGCCCGCGAGATCGCCGGTGACCTGTGGACGTCGGGGACGAGCTCCGGATGGGCGGCCGTGCACGTCTGGGTGGTCGAAAACCTGACATTCGGCGCGTCCCGCGGGCGGGCCCAGGCGCAGGCCCAGTTCCAGGGGCGGCCCTCGGCCGAGGGCCCGGGCCGGGACAGCCCGGGCGACGCGTCCCCCCGCGCGTCCGAGTGGGAACTGCTCGAACGGGCGGCGGGGATGCGGGCACGGCCCTCGCCCGGCCGGCCTCCGGGCTCCGACGGCGGGCACGGACGCCGGGCGATTCGCGATCCGGGCCAGGCGCCGGAGTGGATGCGGGAGGCGTGGGTGCCCCCGGAGTGGGTGAGCGATCTGTGGGAGAACTCCCCGGAGCCCACCCCCCGGCATTCCGAGGACGGCGACCCGCCACCGGCCCCGTGAGGTCTGGCTAGCTCCACCCCGCGACGGGGGGCGGGCCGCCGGAGATGCCCTCACCAGGGTGGGAACCCGACATCGATCCGCGGCCCGGGTGGGGAACCGCGTAGATTGACGGTGCGTCCTGCATCACCTGAGATGTTGCCGCAGTGCTTCCCGGAAGGACCGCACGGATGACCGAGCCGACCCCCCTGGCCCCGCCCGCCTCCGCCGAGGGAATCCTCACGCTGGCCGCGCCCGCCCCTCCCGCGACGGTCACGGAGACCGCGGCCCCCAAGATGGCTCCTCCCGTTCCCGCCACGGCCATTCCCCAACTCGACGCGAAGGTCGAGGTCTACATCGGGGCGCTGCTGGACACCGCGCCCGCCTCGCCCGAGTTCGCCCGTCAGGCGAGTGATGTCCGCTCGATGGGGGACGCCGACATCCGCCGGGCGGCCGAATCCTCGAACCGGCTCCTCCGCACGCCCGTCAAGGCGCTGAACGAGGGCGGTCTGTCCGACACGTCCAAGGTCGGCCAGACCCTGACCGAGCTGCGTCGCACCGTCGAGGACCTCGACCCTTCCCAGGCGTCGGGGGCGAAGGGCTGGCTCGAGAAGCTCCCCTTCGCCAACAAGGTCACCAACTACTTCGAGAAGTACCAGAGCGCCCAGAAGCACCTCGACGCGATCCTCCACGCGCTCTACAACGGGCAGGACGAGCTCCGCAAGGACAACGCGGCCCTCAACCAGGAGAAGCAGCAGCTCTGGGAGACCATGGGCCGCCTCAACCAGTACATGTACATCGCGGAGCGGCTGGACGCCAGGGTGTCCGCCGCGGTCGCCGACGTCGAGACGGTCGACCCGGAGAAGGCCCGCACCCTCCGTGAGGACGTCCTCTTCTACGTGCGCCAGAAGCACCAGGACCTCCTGACCCAGCTGGCCGTCTCCATCCAGAACTACCTGGCGATCGACATCGTCATCAAGAACAACATCGAGCTCATCAAGGGCGTCGACCGTGCGACGACCACCACGATCTCCGCCCTGAGGACGGCGGTGATCGTCGCCCAGGCCCTCAACAACCAGAAGCTCGTGCTCGACCAGATCACCGCCCTCAACACGACCACCTCGAACCTCATCGAGCGCACGTCGGTGCTCCTCCGCGAGAACTCGGTCGCCATCCAGCAGCAGGCGGCGTCGGCCACGATCGGGCTGCCCCAGCTCCAGGCCGCGTTCGCGAACGTCTACGCGACGATGGACGCGATCGACGCCTTCAAGGTGCAGGCGCTCGACACGATGGCCGCGACGATCGGCACCCTCCAGAACGAGGTCGCCAAGTCGCAGGAGTACCTCGAACGGGTCTCCCGGCACGACGAGCGCCTCGCCTCCGGCCAGCTCGAACTCGGGCGCTGACGGCGCCGTCCGGAATCCGCCCCCGTCCGTCTAGAAGAGGAGACGACAAGCCTGTGGCGTCGCTGAGGGATCTCATCGCGGCGGTCACCGGACGGCCCCGCCGGGCCGAGCCCGAATCGCCTCCCGCCGTCGAGCTGCCGAGCGTTCCGACCAGCGACGATCTGCGGAGGTCCGTCGACCGGATCGAGGCGGAGATCGCGGTGGCGGCCCGGGAGAACAGGGTCCCCGACCTCGTCGCCTCCCGGGTCCGGCGTATCTGCGCGACGATCCGGGACACCGTTCCCCGCCTCGACCAGCTCGGTGGCGGGACCCGGGACGCCCACTCCCTGATGGCGACGGTGACCAGTTACCTGCCGGAGGCGCTCGGGACGTATCTGCGGCTGCCCCGCTCCTACGCCGACCGCCGGCCGATCGACCGGGGCAAGACCGCGCTGATGGTGCTCGTCGACCAGCTCGACCTGCTCGCCGCGACGATGGACGACATCTTCGAGGCCGCCTGCCGGGCCGACGCCGAGGCGCTCGTCGCCCACGGCCGTTTCCTCGAGGAGAAGTTCGGGCACCCCTCCGGCGGCGGCGAGCTCAACCTCGGTGAGGGACCGCGGTGACCGCGTCGCCGTCCGCCTCCGGCCTCGCCTCCGCCCTCGACGCCCTCGCGCTCGTCGGCGAGCGTGCGGGGCTCGACGCCCTCGCCGCCCGGACCGAGGGCGCGGCACTCGCCGCCACCGTGTCCGAACCGGCCACGGGAGCGGCTCAGGACTGGGCGGCCGAGCTGGGCAGCGACGTCCAGGGGTTCTTCGACGCCGCGGTCGGTGCCCGTCGGTACCGGTCGGCCCCCACCCCGGGGCTGGCGGCTCTCGTCACCGCGGCGTCGCCGCACGCGGGCGAGTACGCGCGTGCCCTCGCCGACGTCGCGGCGTCCGCGATCCTGCTCGGTACCCCGTCGGCCCGGGTCGCCGAGAACGCGGCCATCGCCTCCGCCGCCCAGCTGGGGGCGGTGCCCTCGCGGCCGCGGACACCGCCCGGTGCGGAACCGGCCCAGGCCCCGACACCCGCCCGGACCCCGACCCCGGAACCCGCGGCGGCCCAGGAACCCACGGCGTCCCCGGCCCCGGAACCTGAGCCGGAGCCCGCGGCGTCGCTGGAGGACCTTCTCGCCGAACTCGACCTGTTGACCGGGCTCGACGAGGTCAAGTCCGAGATCCACCGGCAGTCGCAGCTCCTGCGGGTCGAGAGGCTCCGGATCTCCGCGGGGCTGCGCAGGCCGACGATCACCCGGCATCTGGTCTTCCTCGGCAACCCGGGCACGGGCAAGACGACCGTCGCCCGGCTGCTCGCGGGCATCTACCGCGCGACCGGGCTGCTCAGCAAGGGACAGCTGGTGGAGGTCGACCGGTCGGAGCTCGTCGCCGGCTACCTCGGCCAGACCGCGACCAAGACCGCCGGGGTGGCCGCCTCGGCGATCGGCGGCGTCCTGTTCATCGACGAGGCCTACAGCCTCGCGGGTGACCAGTACGGCGAGGAAGCCGTCGACACGCTCGTCAAGGAGATGGAGGACCACCGCGACGACCTCGTGGTCGTGGTGGCGGGGTATCCGGAGCCGATGCGGGAGTTCATCGAGTCCAACCCGGGGCTCGCGAGCCGCTTCCGGACGGTCATCACCTTTCCCGACTACACCGACGACGAACTCGTGGAGATCTTCACGCGGCTCGCCGAGGAGGCCGACTACGAGCTGGGGCAGGCGACACGCGATCGTTTCCGCGAGATCCTTGCCATGACCCCCCGGGGGGAGGGCTTCGGGAACGGACGCTTCGCGCGGAACGTCCTCGAAGCAGCGGTGGGTCGTCACGCGTGGCGGTTGAGGGACGTCGAGTCACCGTCGATCGAGCAGCTCCGGGAGATATTCCCGGAGGATCTCTCGGACGAGGTGGGGGGAGAGGACACGATGGCGGACGACGTCGGGCGGGGAGGCCCTGACACGATCCCCGAAGGGATCCAGATTCCGGGGGACATGACCTACGAGTCCGGGAACGAGCCCTGGGAGGGGCCCGGGACCGTGACCGAACGACCGGAGGCGACGCGGTGACCCAGCTGACGACCCCGCCCCGGGCGCCCGTTCCCTCCGGGTACCGGCACCCCGCGGTACCGGGTCCGTCCGGGCAGCCGGCCGGGCCTTTCGAGATCCTGGTGCCCGGCCGCCGCCCACCGGCCGTCAGCCAACGCCGGGCGGCCCTGCGGACCACCTTCGAGGGGACGCCGGGACACCTCCGGTTGCTCGGGATCACCGCTGTCCTGTCCTGCCTCGTCCTGTCGCTGGTCGGCTTCGGCGCCTTCACCGCCCGGGCGAACGCCCTCGCGTCGGCCCGGGCGGACGCCGCCCAGCTGATCCGGGTGCAGGAGATCGCCACCCAGCTGGTCGCGGCCGACTCCCTCTTCACGAACGGGTACCTCGCCGACGGATTCGAGTCCGCCACGAACCTCGCCGGGTACGACGAGGCGATCCGTGAGGCGTCGAGCCTGATCGCCGAGGCCGCCGCCGCGAAACCCTCGGACGCCCGGGCCCTCGCCGCGGTCAACGACGGGCTGACGGAGTACACCGCCAGGGTCGCCTCGGCACGGGCGAACAACGTCCACGCCTACCAGGTCTCCACCGGATACCTCCGGCAGGCCAACGTGCTGCTGCGTGGGGACGGCGGCACCGGCCAGGTCAAGGGGATGCTCCCGGCCCTGCAGACCCTGATGACCGACAGCGCCGGCAGGGTCGACGCCGCGTACGACGACTCCCGTCTCGCCACCTGGCTGCTCCTGTTCACCGTCCTCGTCACGGTCGGCGGGCTCGTCACGGTCCAGGTCCGGCTCGCCCGCCGGACCCACCGGTACCTCAACGTCCCCCTCGTGGCGTCGACCGTCATCGCGCTCCTCGTCCTCGGGGTGGGCGCCGTGGTGATGATGAGTGCCCAGACGCAGGCCGACGACGTCCGCGACACCTCGTACCGGGTCCTCCAGAACGTCGCCCGCGCCCGGATCGAGGCCTACACCGCGAAGTCGGCCGAGAGCATCACCCTGATCTACCTCGGGACCGGCGGTGGGCACGCCGCCGCGCAGAAGCAGTTCCAGGAGTCCACCCGGGAGGCCTCCGAACGGCTGCGGGACGTCGCGGCCGCGAGCCGGGGCCCGGCCGGACGGGCCGAACTCGCCGCGTGGCAGGCCAAGCACGCGGCCGTCCTCAAACTGGCGGCCTCCGACTACCGGTCCGCGGCGAAGGAGGCGACGAAGAACGCCTCCGACCCCGCGTCGCTCAACGGCTCCTTCGCCGCCCTGGAGAAGGCGACCGACATCGCGCTCGAGGCCCATGCGGCGTCCGTCGACCGGGGGCTGCTCGCGGGCCGGGGCCCCTTGCTGGTTCTCAGCTGGCTCGCGATCCTCGCCGGCCTGGTCGCCGCGGTCTCGTCGTGGGCGGGGATCGCGCAACGGCTGGAGGAGTACCGATGAGCGTCACCGGCCGTCCGCCGACGGCGACCACGGCCCGGGGCCTCGTCGCCGTCCTCGTGACCGTCCTGGCGGGGACGACCGGCTGCGCCGCCGCCGGGGCGGGGCCGAGGGACGTCCTCGGCGCGATGCAGGGGCGCCAGCAGGTCGAGGAGGCCGCCGCCTCGGTCGCCGCGGCGAAGGCCTCCCGGTCGGCCGCCACGGCGTCCGGGAAGGTGGCCTCGGAGTGCTCACCCTCGCAGGAGGCGTCCTTCCCTCCGCTGTCCTCCCTCCCCGCACCGGGCAAGGCCCCGGCGGGCACTCTCGCCGCGAAGATCACGGCTCGTGGCTACCTGGTCGTCGGTGTCTCCGGTGACACCCGGCTGCTCGGCGCCCGCAACGCCCGGAAATCCGGTCAGCTGGAGGGCTTCGACATCGAGCTCGCCAAGGCCCTCGCCCGTGCGATCTTCGGCACCTCCGACAACCGCGTCCGCTTCAAGGTGATCACCGCTGGGGAGCGTTTCGCCCTGGTGAACAAGGGCGCCGACGCCGGAGGGGTCGACATCGTCGCCCGCGCCGTGTCGATGACGTGCGAGCGGTGGAAGAGCTCGAACCCGGTGGAGGGAGCCCTGTTCTCGGCGGGGTACTTCACGTCGGACCAGCGCCTCCTCGTGCGCAACGACCTCGGGGTGAAGAGCATCCAGGACCTCAAACCCGGCCTCGACCGCGTCTGCGCGCCCATCGGGTCGACAAGCCTCGCCGAACTGGCGGAGCACAAGTTCGTCAAACCGGTCGCCGCCGAGATCCACAGCGACTGTCTCGCCCTCTGGCAGGAGGGACGGGTCGCCGCCATCACGGGGGA
The DNA here is from genome assembly GCA_030837345.1 of Actinomycetota bacterium. GTDB lineage: Bacteria > Actinomycetota > Actinomycetes > Actinomycetales > Kineosporiaceae > JAUPKQ01. The sequence continues at coordinate 12,151 of JAUPKQ010000075.1, forward strand.
CGACGCGATCCTCGCCGGTTTCGCCGACCAGGACCCCCGCGCCGTCGTGGTCGGCACGCCGATGGACACGACGTACTACGCCTTCGCGATCGGCCGCGGGCAGGAGGACTTCGTCCAGTACGTCAACGCGGTGATGGAGACGCCCGCGTTCCAGAGCTCCTGGGCGGCCGCGTACGCCACCTACCTCAAGGCCGGTCTTGGCGAGCGCTCCTTCCCGGCCCCGAACTACTCGCGGCCGCTGAGCCGTTGACGGTGGCGTCAGGGGTGAACGGGATCAACGGACCGGGCGAGACGGCGAGCGGCGCGGCGACGGCGCCCGCCGCTCCCGGGCGTCTCGGGGCCCCGGGGTCCGTGGCGGCCCTCGCCGGCTACCTGACCGCCCTCGGCGCGTGGGTCGACGGACGGCGGCACGAACTCGACCAGCTCGACGCCTCCTCCCTCCGGGCCGACGATCCCGACTCCTACGCCGGGGACGTCACGCTGTCGATGGCCCTGTGGCAGTCCGTCAGCGAGCGGTACCGGGCCCTTGAGTCCCAGTGGGACTCGGGCCGGGCCGACGTCCTCGCCCGGGAGCGGATGTCCGTCCTCATCTGGGGCCGCCAGGATGCCGGTCCTGCCGGTGCCGGTCCTGCCGGTGCCGGTCCCGCCGGGGGGATGGCGCTGTCGCTCGTCGAGGCGTGCCGCCTGTCGGACGCGCTGGCGGGCCAGCTGCGCACCCGTCTCGCCTTCGACCCGAGCGCGTCCGACGCCCCCGCGCGCGTGGCGGCCCTGCGCGCGGCGCTGGAGCGGCTGCGCGAACTGGTCCGGCAGGAGCCGACCTGGGGTCCCCAGGTGGAGAACCTCGCGGTGCGCGTCAACTCCGTCGCCACCCGCGCCGCCCGGGGCGCCGACGTCACCGACGTCCTCGGCACGCTGGAGACCGACGCGGCCAGAGGGGAACGCGACCTCATCGTCCGGACGGCGAGCAAACGGCAGGCCGAGAGGGACGCCGTGGACGCCGTCCGGCGCCTCGCGGACGACCGGCGGACGGCCTCGGCTCGGCTCGACGCCCTGCGGGCCCGCGCGGTCGGTGTCCGCGCCCTCGTCACCCGCTGCGTCGCCGAGATCGCGAACGCGCCACGGCTCGCCCTCCCCGAGCCCGACGTCCTCGGCCCGGTTCCCGAGACGAGGGTCCCCCTCGACGCCTACCTCGCCCGGATGTCCGCCGTCGACCGGGCCTTCGACGTCGCCGAGCGGGCCTACTCGCGGCCCGTCGCCGAACGCGACGAGCTGAGCGGCAGGCTCGGCGCCTACCAGGTGATGGCGGCGCGCTCGGGCCGGGACACCGTCCCCGAGGTCACCGCCGCGCTCGCCCGGGTGCGTTCGGCCCTGGACGCCGTCCCGTGCGACGTGCGCGCGGCCGACGCGGCCCTCCAGGACTACACCCGACTGATCAGACCCGCCGGGTCTCCCGGCCCGACCTCCCGCCAGGAGCGATGATGACGGTGACGGCGTGCGCGCAACCGGGATGCACCGGCACGATCCAGGACGGGTACTGCGACGTCTGCGGCATGCCGCCGGGATCCGTCGTCCCGCTGTCCGGTGCGGCGGACCCCGACGCCGGGGCCGCGATGTCCGGGATCGGCTCGTCGCCGTCCCGGCCGACCTCCTCCTCCAACCGGCTCGCCAGCGCGCCGCTCGGCAGCGTCCTCGCCTCGGGCAACTCCCGGACCGCCCGCAAGGGGACGTCGTCGGCACGGTTGCGTGGAGCCCGGCTGGGGGCCGGTCTGACCACGGTCCCTCTCGTCCCGGAGATCGACGCCGCCGCCGCTGTCCTGCGTGACCCCCAGGTCCCCGAGGACCGGCGCTTCTGCCCGTCGTGCGGCAACCCCGTCGGGCGTTCCCGGGAGGGCCGCCCCGGACGGACCGAGGGGTACTGCCCGCAGTGCCGCAACCCGTTCTCGTTCTCGCCGAAGCTCGCCGCCGGTGATCTGGTCAACGGCCAGTACGAGGTCGCGGGCTGCCTGGCCCACGGTGGCCTCGGCTGGATCTACCTCGCGTGGGACATCCACCTCAACCGGCGGCCGGTGGTCCTCAAAGGCCTGCTGAACGCCGGGGACAAGGACGCCTACGAGGCGGCGCAGAAGGAGCGCGAGTTCCTGGCACGGGTCGCCTACCCGTCGATCGTCAAGGTGTACAACTTCGTCAAGCACGACGGGGCCGAGTACATCGTGATGGAGTACGTCGGCGGGACGTCCCTGAAGACCATCCTCAAGGACCGTATGCGGGCCAACGGCGGCCGGTACGACCCGGTCCCGGTCGACCAGGCGATCGCGTACATCGTCGAGGTGCTGCCCGCGTTCCAGTACCTGCACGACCTCGGCCTGCTGTACTGCGACTTCAAGCCCGACAACATGATCCAGGTCGGTGACGACGTCAAGCTGATCGACCTGGGCGGCGTGCGCCTGATCAGCGACATGGACTCGGCGATCTACGGGACGATCGGGTACCAGGCGCCGGAGGTCGCGCAGATCGGACCGACCGTCCCGTCGGACATCTACACGATCGGCCGCACCCTCGCCGTCCTGATCATGGAGTTCCGGGGCTACCAGACGACCTACGCGACGAGCCTGCCCGCCGTCGAGGAGACCCCGATCTTCCGGGAGAACGACTCGCTCTACCGCCTGATCGCCAAGGCGTGCGCCCCCGACCCGGCCGACCGTTTCACCTCGGCGGACGAGATGCGGGTGCAGCTCGTCGGCGTCCTGCGGGAGATCGTCGCCCGCACCCAGCCGGACGTCGCGCTGCACTCGGCCGCGTCGGTCCTGTTCGGGCCGCCCGCCGTCACCGCCGAGAGGCTCGACTGGCACCATCTGCCGACGCTCCGGGTCGACCCCGGCGACGCGATGGCGAGCTGGTTGACCACGGTCTCGGACGCCACCCCCGCCGAGCTGTTGCGGGCCCTGGACGGCGTCCGGGCACCCACGGTCGAGGTGCGGCTGGCGAAGGCCCGGGCGGCCCTCGGGACGAACCGGCCCGACATCGCCGACCAGGTCGTCGCCGACGTCCTCACCGAGGATCCCTGGGAGTGGCGGGCGATCTGGATGCAGGGCCTGTCCTCCCTCGTCTCGGGCGACGTCCGGGCGGCCCGCGCCGCGTTCAACGCCGTGTACGGTCAGGTGCCCGGTGAGCTGGCCCCCAAACTCGCCTTGGCGATGGCCTGCGAGAACAGTGACGAGCCTGACGTCGCCGAGGCGCTCTACGCCACGTGCGCGCGGACCGACGCCAACTACACCGCCCCCGCGGCGTTCGGTCTCGCCCGGATCCGCGCGGCGCGGGGTGACGTGGACGGCGCCGTGACGGCGCTCGACATGATTCCTCCCACCAGCCGGGCCTTCGTGCCCGCCCGTCAACGAAGGGCCACCATGCTCGCCGAGGCCGGACGTGGCCTGGCAGGTCTCGCCGAGGCTCTGGCCAGCATCGAGACCGTGACGATCGAACCGCTCTCGCGGGCCCGCCTCCGCGCCGACGTCCTGGCGTCGGCGCTGCACGAGGTCACCACGAACGGGGAACGCCCGGACCTCCAGATCGGCGGGGTCCTCGCCCGTGAGGTGTCGCTGCGGGACGGGCTGGAGCTGGCCTACCGCCACCTGGCGGGTCTCACTCCCGATCCCCGCGGACGGATACGACTCGTCGACCAGGCGAACGCCGTGCGCCGCTGGAGTCTGCGATGAACGACGTGACCGTCACCTGCCCGAACTGCTCCTCGCCCCTCGCGCCCGAGGACGCCTTCTGCGAGGAGTGCGGCTTCCAGGTCGCCCCGGCGTCCGTGGCGACCCGTCCGGAGACCGCGGGGCTCGGCGCGGTCGGCCGTCTCCAGGTCCAGGCGGGGGAGGAGATCGGCGGGGTGGACGCCGACAGCGTCCAGTTCGACGCGGCCGCCCGGCCCTCCGGTCCTCCCCGGCGGCCCGGCGTCCGGGTGCTCGACGTCGACGTCGAGACCATCGCGGCGACCTGTGCCTCGTGCTCCGGTCTGATCGCGTCGGACGGGTACTGCGAGCAGTGCGGCACGCCGGCGCCCCGGCCCCGTGACCACTGGGTCGAGCAGCCCGCGAGCTGGGTCGCCCTGGCCTGTGACCGGGGGGTCCGCCACTCGATCAACCAGGACGGCGCGGCGGCCGGCGCGGGAGCGGAGCCCGGGTCGTTCGCGGCGATGGTCGTCTGCGACGGCGTCTCGTCGGCGGCGCGTTCCGAGCTCGCGAGCCTGGCCGCGGCCCGCGCGGCCCGCGACGTCCTCACCGCGCCCAGGGAGGCGAACGGTTCCGGCGTCCCGGCGGGGCCGGGCGCCCAGCCGCCGGCCGTCCGGTCGTCGTTCGGTCAGACCACCGGCTCCGGGGCCGGACGGGCTCCGGACACGCTGCCGTTCCTCCCGCTTCCCGGCATCGAACTGCCGGTGGGTTCCTCAGCGGTCCAGAGCCAGGCCTCGCTCCTCGCCGCCGCCATGCGGGAGGCGGGCGCGGCCGCGCAGGAGCGCGCGGCGGCCGCCGCGTCCGATCCGCCCGAGTACAACCCGCCCGCGTGCACGTTCGCCGCGGCAGTCGTCGACGGGGGCGTCCTCGTCGCGGGATGGGTCGGCGACAGCCGCGTCTACTGGCTGCCGGACGACGGGACGCCGCTCCAGCTCAGCGAGGACGACTCGCTGGCGGGCGAGGCGATCCGCCACGGCCTGCCGAGGGAGGACGCCGAGCGGTCGCCCCACGCGCACAGCATCACGCGCTGGCTGGGCTTCGACGCCCCGGACCCGCAGCCGCGCACCTCCGTCCGGCGGATCGACACCCCCGCCTGGGTGCTGGTGTGCACCGACGGGCTGTGGAACTACTGCTCGGAGGCGACGGCGGTGCGCGATCTCGTCCGGCACGTCGTCAGCCTGCACGGGCCGGACGTCGTCCGTGTCTCCGAGGGCCTGGTGACCTGGGCGATCGAACAGGGCGGCCACGACAACATCTCCGTCGTCCTTGCGAGGGTCTGATGAGCGCGGCCGGGTGAACTCCCGGGGGATGGCCTCCGTTCGAGGCGGGGGGCCGCCAGGATGTCAAGAGTGCGTTGATGTGCGACTAGATGTGCGGATGGTTCCAGCGGACGCAGGAACGAAGGGGATGGGGAGATGGCCGAGTTCTACTGCGAGGTCTTCCAGAACGAGTTCCTGCCCGAGGGCGGGACGGACGTCCACGCGGTCGTGGCCGTGACGTGTGCGGGAGCGGGGGCGGCCGGGCAGGCGCCGGGCGCCGACGTGGCGGAGATCATCATTGTGGACACGTCCGGTTCCATGCAGGGGGACCGGATCGGGGCCGCCAAGGCCGGTGCGGCCGCCGCGATCGACCAGATCCTCGACGGCACCTGGTTCGCCGTCATCGCCGGCACCGACGGCGCGACCCGCGCCTTCCCCTACTCCAACGCGACCTCGCCGATGGTCCGAATGGAACCGGGGGCGCGGGCCGCCGCCAAACAGGCCGTCAGCCAGCTGGTCGCCGGGGGCGGCACCGCGATGGGAACCTGGCTGCGCCTGGCCGCCCGCCTGTTCGACGTGGTGCCCGCCGCCCAGCGGCACGCGATCCTGCTGACGGACGGCAAGAACCAGAGCGAGACCACCGTCGCCCTCCAGACGTCGATCCGCGAGGTGACGGGACGCTTCCAGTGCGACTGCCGGGGGATCGGCGCCGACTGGGACGTCAACGAGGTGCGTCAGATCGCCCAGGCCCTGCTCGGGACCGTGGACATCATCCCGGCGCCGCACGAGCTCGCGGGCGCGTTCGCCGCCGTCATGCGGCAGGCGATGAGCCGCGGGGTCGCCGACGCCCAGGTGCGGGTGTGGGCCCCGCAGGGTGCGCGGGTGCTCTTCGTCCGCCAGGTCTCACCGCAGGTCGAGGACCTGACGGGTCGGCGGGTCGACGTCAACCCGCTGACGGGTGGCTACCCGACCGGCGCCTGGTCGGACGAGACCCGGGAGTACCACGTCGCCGTCCGCCTCGCGGCCCGGCCCGTCGGCGCCGACCAGGCCGCCGCGCGCGTCCAGCTCGCCGTCGGCAACGAGGTGAAGACCCAAGGGCTGATCAAGGCGGTGTGGTCGGCCGACGAGGCTTTGACGGCGCGGATCAACCCGGCGGTCGCGCACTACACGGGCCAGACCGAGCTCGCGACCGCGATCCAGGAGGGGCTCGCGGCCAAGGCCGCGGGGATGGACGGCGAGGCGACGGCGAAACTGGGCCGGGCCGTCCAGCTCGCCGAGGAGACGGGCAACGACGACGTGACGGCCAAGCTCCGCAAGGTGGTCGACATCGAGGACGCCGGGGCGGGGACCGTCCGCCTGCGGCGCGATGTCACCCGGGTCGACGAGATGATGCTCGACACGAGTTCGACCAAGACGACCCGCGTCCGGCGATGACACCGAACGAGTCCGTGCCGGTCCGTGCGGTCGCGAGTACTGTGCGACAGATCATGGGTATGACCCGGGAACCGAAGGGGGCAGGCGGTATGACGACCGGCAGGGGTTCCACGTCGTCCGGGCGGGGGGCGAGGACGAGGTGACCACCTTCACCTGCCCGGACGGGCACGCCTCGACCATGGGCGACTACTGCGACGTGTGCGGGATGCCCATTCCGGCCGTCCCCGGTGCGCCGGCCGTCGCCACCGCTCCTCCGGCGCCCGGCGCCGCCGCTTTCCCGCCCGCGACGTTCCCCCCTGCCGCGTTCCCGGCCGCCGGGAACGCGCTCGACCTCGACGCGCCGTTCCCGCCCGCCGCCGGCGGGTTCGGGGCAGCCCCCGTTCCGCCGGAGAGCACGGACCGCACCTGTCCCCACTGCGGTGCCCCCAACCTCCCCGACGCCCTGTTCTGTGAGGACTGCGGGTACGACTTCACCACGGGCCAGCTGCCCCGGCCACTGGACCCGCCCCTGCCGGCTCCGGTCGTGCCGGCTCCGGTCGACCCGGTCGACCTCGGTGCCCCGGACGCCGTGGGGCCCGCCGCCGACACCGATCCGGTGGACATCCCGGCGCCCGTGCTGCCCGACGCCGTCATCGCCCCGCCGGTGACGCCGACAAGCGTCCCGGGCCACGTCGAGTGGGTCGCGGAGGTGTGGATCGACCCGGACTGGTACGCCTCCCAGGACGTCACCGACTCCTGTCCCTCGCCCGGAATGCCCTGGGTGATCCCGGTTCTGGAGCGCACCGTGCTCATCGGCCGTGTGTCCGCGAGCCGGAACATCCACCCCCAGATCGACATCGCGGCGGACAGCGGGGTGTCCCGGCGCCACGCCCAGCTCAGCTCCGACGGCCAGCGGTGGTGGGTCGAGGACCTCCAGTCCGCGAACGGCACCTACGTCGGCGCGGCGGGGGAGCCTCTGCCCCTCACCCCGATCCCTTCGGGGCAGCGGATCGAGCTGGCGGAGGACGACCGCGTCTACCTCGGCGCGTGGAGCCGGGTCGTCGTCCGCCGGGCCACCCCCGAGGAGTCGACGCTGGGTTCGTGACCTCCCCGCGGCACCGCGGACCGATCCCTCGGCCGGGCTCAACCCGGGACGTCGTCTCGCCGATAGAGCCGGGACGGCGATCGGGGTCGAAGGGGCGAAGGGGTGGAGGTGCCGCGACGTGCTCGGGTGGAGAACGTCGGTACCGGCACCGCATCGGTGCTCGCAGCTCGCCGGAGCGCTGATCGACGTCGCGGTCCTGGTCGCCGCCACCGTGCTGATCGGTTCGTACTGCCACGCGTTCACCGGGTTCCCGAAGGGGTACGACGCCTGGGGCCACCTGGCGAAGGTGCGGATGCTCGTCGACGGGTTCCCCTCGATCCACTGGAACGACGAGTGGTACGCCGGGCAGCCCGCCTTCCTCGGCTCCTACCCTCCCGGCTACCACCTGCTCCTCGCCGGGACGAGCGGGGGGACCGGGTGGTCCCTGCCCGACACCATGGTCTTCTACGCGGCTGTCGCCCTCGCCGCCACCGTGGTCGGCTGCTATCTGCTCGTGCTCGGGACGACGGCCAGCCGTGTCGCCGCGCTCACCTCCGCCGCGCTCGTGCTCGGCAGCCCCACCCTCTGGGACCAGGTCGTCGAACTCGGTCTCTACCCCCGCTTCACCGCGTTCGCCTTCGGGGCCCTCGCCGCGGGCTGTGCCGCCCTCCACCGTCAGAGCCCCTCCCGCCCGCGAGCCGTCCTCACCCTCGTCGTCCTCGCCTCCGCCCTGGCGACCCACCCGGTGTCCGGCCTGATCTCCTGCGGCGTCGTCGGCCTCGTCCTGCTCTGCGCCCCGACGCCCACCCCGGTGGCGTGCGCGAGACGGGCCGCCGGTGTCGTCGGGACGGCGGTCGCCCTGTGCGGGTTCTTCTACGTCCCGCTCCTGCTGGTCCCCCGCTCGCAGAGTGCCCTGACCGACGTCGAGGTCCCGTTGCGGGTGGCGGCGCTCACCTGGCCCGCGGAGGGCGACCTCGCGGCCCTGCCGCCGTTCATGCTGGCCGGCGCGGCCGTCGTCCTGGTCTCGGTCGTCTGGACCTGGGTGGAGCCCCGCTGGCATGCCCGGAGAGCCTCCTCGCTGGCGCTCACCGGGCGGTTCCGCCCGGAGCACGGCGGGAACGCGGCCTCCGCCGCGATGCTCGGCACGCGGGTGGACCTGTGGTCGAGGGGCACCCGTGACGCGCCGGACGTCCTCGTCGTGGCGGGGCTGACGGCAGCCGCACTCATCGCGATCGGCTACGGCCTCATCGGCTACGTCCTCGACCGCTTCCCGTACTACATCAACGGTCTCCAGCCCCGTGACCTGCTCGTGTACCCGGCGTGGCTGCTCTCGGCCGCCCTCGGCGTCGGCCTGCACGTCGTCGTCCGCCACCGGAGCGCGGCGGTGCGAGTGGCGACGGCCGTGGCCTCGGCCGTCCTCGTCGCGGGATGCGTCGTCTCGACGGCGCTGTCCCTGCCGCCCGCCGTCCGTGACAGCGACGACGCGCCGACGCGGGCGATGATGACCCTGATGTCCCCGGAGGCCCTCGGCAACGACGACTATCGCATCGGTGGGCTCTCCGACGGCACCTCCCGGTGGATCAACGCCGTCACCGACACGCGGCAGATCCGCGGGTACGACGACCACGGCAACCTCCACCTCGACTGGCAGTACTGGCTGGAGGGAGCTCTCGCCGCCGCGCCGTCGCCGACGGCGTCCCGGCAGCGGAGGTTCCTGCTCGACTACTACGCCGTCCGGTGGCTGCTCACCGACACCGCGAAGGCCCACGCGAGCCTGGTCGCCGACCCCGCGCTCCCCGCCGTCGGCCGGGTGAGGGTCTTCACGGACGTCACGGCGTGGGAGTACCGGGACGCCCACCCCGTCACCACCGCGATCACCGCGCCGACCGTGCTCGTCGTCGGCGACGACGCGCACTACGACATGCTGCTGCGGGTCCTCGCCCTCGACGACGTCGGCGCGGACCGTCTTCTGCCCGTCCACGGCCCGGCGACGCTCAGCGAGGTCACCGCGCAGGATCTGCGGGGGCATCCCGTGGTTCTCGTCTACGGCGCCGAACCCGGGCCGGAGCCCGCCTCGGCGACGTTCGCCGCCTACGCGGCGTCCGGGGGACACATCGTGGCCGACGTCGCCGACAGCCGCGACCCGGACTCGGTCGCCGCCGTGGTCGGTGCCCCCGTCACCAGCACCCAGACCCTCCCCCTGAGCGGCCGGTGGATGTTCACCGGCTCCGACGCGGCGCTCGGGGCCGCATGGTCGCCGCCGGTGTTCGACGGGTCGTTCCCCTGGAATGTCCGCGCCCCGGAGGGCCCCGTGACCGGGCAGATCCTGCTCGCCTCCGCCGGGACCCCGGTGCTCGTGCGGGCGACGGTGGGTGACGGCAGTGTGACGTGGTCGTCCGTCAACCTGCCGTACCACGCCTCGGTCTTCTCGGACGTCGACGAGGTCGCCTACCTCAGCCGGATGCTCGGTGCGCTCGACGTCCCCGCTCCGGTCGTCAGGCTCACGCAGGATCGCCCCGACCCCCAGCACCGGACGGTCGTCCTCCCTCCGGGGACCGACCAGGTCCTCATCCGGGAGTACCGCAGCCCTGACTGGCACGCCCGTGTCGACGGACGCCGGGTGCCGCTCCTCGCCGCCGGTCCCGACATGATGTTCGTGCGGGTTCCCGCTCATGGGGCTCCGGTCACCGTCACCCTGGAGTACCGGATGGGGCTCGGCGAGATGATCGGGATCATGGTGAGTCTCCTGGCGGTGATCGCCACGGTCGGGTACGCCCTCAACCTGCGGATGATGGAGATCCTGCGCACGGTCTGGACGGCGGGGGCAGCCGCCGCGGGACGGGTCCTGCCCCTTCGCCGTCGTTCCGGATGAGCCGTTCCGGGCGACGTGGGGGCGGATTCGTTGCTCCCGGGCGTTCTCGCTAGCCTGACGAGGGACGAGAGCGGCGCCGCGCCGTCCGATCGCTTGCCGATCGGGGTGCCACGCGCCGCGACCCACAGTGAAGGGGAGTGGCGCAACCAATGGCGCGAAAGGGCATCGTTACCGTCGTCGGAGCCGGGTTCTACGGGTCGACCACCGCGCAGCGGCTGGCCGAGTACGACATCTTCTCCAAGGTCGTCCTCACCGACATCCGTGACGGTTGGGCTGAGGGCCTGGCGCTCGACCTCAACCAGTCCCGTCCGATCGAGGGCTTCGAGACCGAGGTCGTCGGCAAGACCACCACGACGGACGGTCAGGGCTACGAGGCGATCGCGGGTTCCGACATCGTCGTCATCACCGCCGGTCTGCCCCGTAAGCCGGGGATGAGCCGGATGGACCTGCTCGGCGTCAACGGCGGGATTGTCCGCGGCGTCGCGGAGAACGTCGCCAAGCACGCCCCGAACGCCGTGATCATCGTCGTCTCCAACCCGCTCGACGAGATGACGACCATGGCGCAGATCGCGTCCGGATTCCCGCACGCCCGGGTGATCGGGCAGGCCGGAATGCTCGACACGGCGCGTTTCAGCTATTTCGTCGCCGAGAAGCTCGGGGTGCCGGTCGGCTCGGTGAAGACCCTGACCCTCGGCTCGCACGGCGACACGATGGTGCCGGTCCCCAGCGCCTGCACCGTCGACGGCAAGCCGCTCGCCGGCCTCCTGGACGCCGACACGATCGAGCAGCTCGTCGTGCGCACCCGGGGCGGTGGCGCCGAGGTCGTGTCGCTGCTGAAGAGCGGCTCGGCCTACTACGCGCCGTCCGCCGCGGCCGCCCGGATGGCCAAGGCCGTCGCCGACGACAACGGCCAGGTCATGCCCGTCTGTGCCTGGGTCGACGGCCAGTTCGGCATCGAGAGCGTCTACCTCGGCGTCGAGGCCGAGATCGGTGCCGGCGGCGTGAAGCGCGTCGTCGAGCGCGACCTCACCGAGACCGAGCTCACCGCCCTGCGCGAGGCCGCCGCCTCGGTCAAGGCCAAGGCCGCGGACGTCGCCAACCTCTGACGTCCCGGCACCCCGGGGACGTCCCGGTGTCTTCTCCCCCACAGGGAGCGTCTCGCCCAACCCGGATGCCGGATGCCTGACCCGCTGCTCTGTCCGTGCACGCTCAACGTGTGCAGCTACTGTCGCGAGCGCGACGGTATTTGCACACGTTGAGCTCACCCGGCCAGACCGGCAGGTCTCGTCCCGGCATGGATGGACCGGTTGGCGTCGGGGCCTCCTGGATCCTCGACGGCCTGGAGATCCAGATCGTGGCCAGCGTCGGCCGGTCCTCCAGGAGCGGGCGACCCTCGGCCCGACCGGCGCGGACGTCGGTCGGTCTCCTCGGATCGGTCTAGCGAGCCGAAGAACGTGACTGAAGTGAGGTGTCTGCCGCACGCCGCCCGCCAGCGAGGGTCGAGGGCCCCCCGGATAAGGTGCGAGGAGGAGCGGGCCGAAGGTGCCCTGCTCACAGGGCTATTCGCTGGATCACCGAAGCGCCGAAGGAGCCTGTACGTGGCGAAAATCAAGGTTGCCGGTCCCGTTGTGGAGCTCGACGGTGACGAGATGACCCGGATCATCTGGCAGTTCATCAAGGACCGCCTGATCCATCCGTACCTCGATGTCGACCTTTTGTACCACGACCTGTCGATCCAGAACCGGGACGCGACCGACGACCAGGTGACCGTCGATTCCGCCAATGCGATCAAGAAGCACGGCGTCGGTGTGAAGTGCGCGACGATCACGCCCGACGAGGCGCGCGTCACCGAGTTCGGCCTGAAGAAGATGTGGCGTTCCCCGAACGGCACGATCCGCAACATTCTCGGCGGCGTCGTTTTCCGTGAGCCGATCATCATCTCGAACATCCCCCGGCTGGTCCCCGGCTGGACCAAACCGATCGTCATCGGCCGTCACGCCTTCGGCGACCAGTACCGCGCCACGGACTTCACGTTCCCCGGCCCGGGCACGCTGACGGTGACCTTCACCCCGGCGGACGGCTCCGAGCCGATCCAGCACGAGGTGTACGCGGCGCCCGGTCCGGGTATCTCGCTGTCGATGTACAACCTCGACTCGTCGATCCGTGACTTCGCCAGGGCCTCGATGAACTACGGTCTCGCCCGGGGCTACCCGGTCTACCTCTCGACGAAGAACACGATCCTCAAGGCCTACGACGGCCGTTTCAAGGACCTCTTCGCCGAGGTGTTCGAGACCGAGTTCAAGGACAAGTTCGCCGAGGCCGGCATCACCTACGAGCACCGCCTGATCGACGACATGGTCGCCGCCGCGATGAAGAGGGAGGGCGGCTACGGCTGGGCGTGCAAGAACTACGACGGTGACGTGCAGTCCGACACGGTCGCCCAGGGCTTCGGGTCGCTCGGCCTGATGACGTCGGTCCTGACGACGCCCGACGGTTCTGTCGTCGAGGCCGAGGCCGCCCACGGCACCGTGACCCGGCACTATCGGCAGCACCAGCAGGGCAAGCCGACGTCGACCAACCCGATCGCCTCGATCTACGCCTGGACCGGTGGCCTCAAGCACCGCGGCGCGCTCGACTCCCAGCCCGAGGTGACGGCCTTCGCGAAGGTGCTGGAGCAGGTCTGTGTCCGTACCGTCGAGGAGGGGCGGATGACGAAGGACCTCGCTCTCCTCGTCGGCCCCGACCAGCCCTTCCTCACGACCGAGGAGTTCCTCGCGGCCCTCGACGAGAACCTCGCCAAGGCCCGCGCCTGACCGTTACCTCTCACCCCGCCGGGCATGGTGGTTGCTTGCCCATCGTCGAGGGAGCATCATGGTCGGCGTGATCCGCGGACATCGTCGATTTAGCAGCCCCGGGTATCCGGGTGCACGGTCGGCCGCGCCGACGCTCTCAGGTCTCGCCTGACGAGGAACGCCCCCGGATCTCCGGGGGCGTTCCTTCTGTCCAACCGGCCCGGAATTCGCGTGAGCGTTCCGGGTCCGATCCCTGGCGAGGCCATCATGTCCATTCCCCTCGATTCCCCTGTCCTTTCTGTTCTCGGTGTCGTGTCCGGCCCCGCACCGGAGCGGCAAGTCGCCGATCGCCTTGCCGCTCGCCTTGCCGATCGCCTTGAAGCGAAACTCGCGACCCGCTGGAGGGTTCCTGTGCTCCGGATGGCCGGTCCCACCGTCGACCCGGCGGCGTCCAGAGAGACGGCCGATGTCCTGCTCAGCGCCCCCCAACTCGGCCCTGGGCACTCGGCCGCCGACGGCCGCCACCCGGCCGGGCCTTCCTCGATCGAGCTGTGGCACCGGAGGACCTGCGGTGATCCCCTCGGGGTTCTCGATCTGCTGGAGATGATTGACCTGGTGGTGGCGGCGGTGCTGCCGCGCCATCGCTGGACCGCCCACCCCGTCGCCCACCCGGGTACGCTCCGCGGACGGCGGATCGACGTCGTCCCCGTCGGTGCGGAGTCGGCGGTCCGGCCCGTGGGGATCGGTGGCGGTGGCCTGGTCCGGCCCGAGATCCTGGACGGCGCGGCCCTGCCGCCTGGAACGACCGGGCTGGCCCTGACCCTGCGTCTGGACCGCCTCGCGAACCTGACCGGACCGCGAAATGATTCGTCCGGGACTCCGACGGACTGAAATCCTCCTCTTCTAGTTTTCGCCGATCCCGTCGCCGGTATTGTCATTCGATTCCCGAAGGAATTCTCTGTTCCTGAGATGGGTGGCGGTTCATCGCATGTCAGTGAGCCTTTCCGAACAATGGTTTGTAACTGCGAGTGGCCGAATGGCCTGATCCTGTGGTTCGGAGCCCGCTCGCCGGCCACCGGGCGTGATTGAGAACTCAGCTGGGGGGAAGGTTGTTTGGTGAAGCACCTTGTTGCCCGTGTGATCACTGAGGTCGGGACTCCGGCCGTCATTCTCGTCGGTGTACTGCTCGCCATTGGCGCGCACTCCGACAGGAGCTTGGCTTCGGGGCTCGGATGGGGACTGCTGGCGGCCGTGTTCGGCGCCGTCGTCCCGTACGGAGTCATCCTCTTCGGCGTGCACCGTGGAACGCTCGGCGACCATCACATCGTCGATCGTGCCCAGCGGATCCGTCCTCTGCTTCAAGGACTGGTGTCGGTCGCGGTCGGCATCGGTGTGCTCGTCGCAGTCGGTGCACCCCGAGAGGTGCTGGCTGCGACCGGAGCGATCCTGTCGGCCGGGGCGGTCACCACATGGGTGGTCGCCGTCGCCGTCGGGTGGTCACGGGTGGAACTGCGCGAACACACGGTCTGGCAAGTCATCGCCGGATCGGTGATGGGCCCGGTGGTCACGGGGAGCGTGTTCGTCCTCTGCCGGTGAGCGGCGGGCCGCTGGGCGACTGGGAGGAAGAACGGCCGGGCAACGGACTGAAGTCCTTCACCTCGTCGTCCGATGAGCGTGTCGTGAACGATTTCGTGATCGGGGAGGGGAATCCGTCAGAGCTCCGGAAGCCCAATCCCATGGACGACATGTCCCTGTCCGGGCCGCTCATGCCCCCGATGTGGCTGGCGTCCGGGGTGGCGGCCTTCGTGGGTGCCTTGGGAGTCGAGGGGCGGAACCGTCCTCTGCTGCTCGTCGCCGGAGCAACGGTGACGGCGATCTCGTTGTCGGTCTGGAGACTCGACTGGGAGCGCGTCCCCAAGATGATGATCAGGATCGTCCCCCTGGTAGCTGTGGTCCTGCTGGGTGTCCTGGGGTGGTTCGACCCGGGTCAGCCCCTCATCGCCACCGGTATAGCGCTGGCGATCGTCTGGATCGGCTTCGCCCTTGACCTCCAGGGTGTCGTGACGGCGTTGATCATTGCCTTGATGTCCCTCGCGGCGGCGTCCGGTACCGGGGCGCCGACGGGGGAACGGCTGTCCCGGACGCTCGGCACCTGGGTGATGGTCTCGGGGATCGCCCTCGCCGCCCACTGGTTCAGGACGCGGTTCGACCAGGCGTCGGCGGGGGCCGTGTCCGCCGCGAACGAGGCGGCGGTGGTTCGGGCCAAGGCCGCGGTCGAGGCCGGCCGGGTCCAGCAGAAGCAGGCAGAGGCGACGGCGGGCCAGCTCGCTGAGCGGTCACGGATCCAGCAGCGGGTAGCCCTGGAGGCGGCGGCGCTGGCCGAGGCGGCGGACGAGGTGCGGTCGCACACGACGAACGTGGCGAATTCGACCGGCGAGATGGCGCAGGCGTTGGGGGACCTGACCCGGACGGCGCAGACCACCGACCAGATCACCATGACGGTCGCGGCGAAGGCCAAGGACACCGCTGAGGTGATGCGGGCGCTGGAGGCGTCGAGCACCCAGATCATGGAGGCGTCCGACGTCATTCTCGCGATCGCCGAACAGACGAACCTTCTCGCGCTGAACGCGACGATCGAGTCGGCGAGGGCGGGGGAGACGGGCCGGGGGTTCGCCGTCGTCGCGAACGAGGTGAAGGACCTGGCCCGTCAGTCCGGCGAGAACGCCGACATGATCACTAAGAGCCTGGCCCAGGTGAAGGATCAGGTGACGGCCGCCGTCACCCGGGTGACCGAGATCACGGCGAGCATGGGGGAGCTGTCGGACCACAACAGTGCCCTGGCCTCGGCCGTCGAGGAACAGTCGTCGTCGCTGAAGCACGTGTCCGACAGCGTCCGGGAGACGGCCCACCGGGTCGACCGGATGACCGAGAACCTCCAGAGCCTGACCTCTCTGTCGCAGAGCTGACAGTCAGCGGAAGATCACGGTGCGGTGGCCGTTGAGGAGCACCCGATGTTCGGTGTGCCACCGGACGGCGCGCGCCAGCACCTGAGCCTCGACGTCCCGTCCCAGCCTGGCGAGGTCGTCGGGACCCATCGTGTGGTCGGCGCGGACGACGTCCTGCTCGATGATCGGTCCCTCGTCGAGCGCGGCCGTGACGTAGTGCGCCGTCGCCCCGATCAGTTTCACTCCGCGCGTGTGCGCCTGGTGGTACGGCCTCGCGCCCTTGAAGCTCGGCAGGAACGAGTGGTGGATGTTGATGATCCGCCCCGGCATCGAGCCGCACAGATCCTCGGAGAGGACCTGCATGTACCGGGCGAGGACGACGAGCTCGACGTCGAGTTCCCCGACGAGATCGGCGAGGCGCTTCTCGGCGTCCGCCTTGGTGTCCGGTGTGATCGGCAGGTGGTGGAACGGGATTCCGTAGAACTCGGCCATCGGCCGCAGCGCCTCGTGGTTGCTGACGACGGCGGGGACGTCAATCGGCAGCTGGCCCCCTCGCGCCCGGAACAGCAGGTCGTTGAGGCAGTGCCCGCCCAGGCTGACCATGATGAGGGCGCGGGTCCGGTGGTTGCCGGGGTCGAGGCGCCAGTCCATGCCGTACCGGGCGGCGACCGGGGTGAGGCTCATTCGCAGCGCGGGGGCGACCTGCTCGCCCTCGACGGCGACCCGCATGAAGAAGCGACCGGTGTCGGGATCGCCGAACTGCTGGCTCTCGACGATGTTGCCCCCTGAGACGACGATCGCCCCCGCCACGGCGTGCACGATCCCCGGCTGGTCGGGGCAGGAGAGAGTGAGGATTTCGAGCGAGGAAGCATCCACGGGCAGAGCGTACGGCGTCGATCATTCCGTTCTCGATCCGGTCCGCTCGATCCGGTCCTGTCGCCTCCGGCGGGCAGAATGCCGTGGACGGCGTCCTGTTAGGCTGGCCGGGCCGCGACTGGCGTTCGGGTGGGTAACCACCGGGGAGCGGTGGAGTCGTCAGCCTCGGGTCGTTCGCCTGGGCACCGGGGTAAGCATGCGGGCCACCGTGCCCGCGCGACCCTGCCAACACGCCGGATCTTCGAGGAGCCTTAGATGGCCGATACGTCCTCTCACCCTGGTCTTCCGAGCCGCGACTCGTCCGTGGGGGTCACGACCACCCCACTCGCGGACGCCGATCCCGAGCTCGCCGCCGTCCTGCGGGACGAGCTCGCCCGCCAGCGGGGAACGCTGGAGATGATCGCGAGCGAGAACTTCGCCCCCCGCGCCGTCCTGGAGGCCCAGGGCAGCGTCCTGACGAACAAGTACGCCGAGGGCTACCCGGGCAAGCGGTACTACGGCGGCTGCGAGTTCGTCGATGTCGCCGAGGACCTCGCGCGTGACCGCGTCAAGGCCCTGTTCGGCGCCGGGTACGCGAACGTCCAGCCGCACTCGGGCGCGCAGGCCAACGCGGCCGCGATGCACGCGCTGATCAGGCCCGGGGACGGCATCCTCGGCCTCGAACTCGCGCACGGCGGGCACCTGACGCACGGCATGAAGATCAATTTTTCGGGCCGTCTCTACGACGTCGCCGCGTACGGCGTCGACCCGACGACGTTCCGCGTCGACATGGACGTCGTCCGGGCCAAGGCGCGGGAGCACCGTCCCAAGCTGATCATTGCGGGCTGGTCCGCGTACCCGCGGCAGCTCGACTTCGCCGCGTTCCGGGCGATCGCCGACGAGGTGGGCGCCTACCTCATGGTCGATATGGCCCACTTCGCCGGTCTGGTCGCCGCCGGGCTGCACCCGAACCCGGTGCCGCACGCCCACGTGACGACGTCCACGACCCACAAGACGCTCGCGGGCCCGCGCGGCGGCATGATCCTCGCGCCCGACGAGGAGCACGCGAAGAAGTTCCAGTCCGCGGTGTTCCCCGGCCAGCAGGGCGGGCCGCTGATGCACGTGATCGCGGCCAAGGCGGCGGCCTTCAAGATCGCCGCGACGGCGGAGTACAAGGAGCGCCAGGAGCGCACCCTGCGCGGCGCCTCGGCGCTCGCCGACCGGCTGCTCGCCACCGACGTCCGTGAGGCCGGGGTCTCGGTGCTCACCGGTGGCACCGACGTCCACCTCGTGCTCGTCGACCTGCGCGACTCGGCGATGGACGGCCAGCAGGCCGAGGACCGGCTGCACGAGATCGGTATCACGGTCAACCGCAACGCGGTGCCGTTCGACCCGAGGCCGCCGGTGGTCACCTCGGGTCTGCGGATCGGGACCCCCGCCCTCGCCACCCGGGGCTTCGGCGACGAGCAGTTCGCCGAGGTCGCCGACGTGATCGCGCTCGCTCTGCAGCCCGGCGCCGACCTCGACAAGCTGCGGAGCCGTGTCGAGCGTCTCGCCGCCGACTTCCCGCTCTACGACGGCCTGGAGACCTGGTGACCGCGCGGATCCTCGACGGCACGGCGACCGCCGCGACGATCAAGGCCGAACTGGCCGTGCGTGTCGCGGCGCTGCGTGCCCGGGGCATCGTTCCTGGCCTCGGGACGGTCCTCGTCGGCGACGACCCCGGCAGCCAGGCCTACGTCGCGGGCAAGCACCGTGACTGTGCCGAGGCCGGGATCGCGTCGATCCGCGTCGACCTGCCCGCGACGGCGACCCAGGCCGAGGTGGACGATGCCCTGGCCCGGCTCAACGCCGATCCGGCGTGCACCGGGTACATCGTGCAGCTTCCCCTGCCCAAGGGCCTGGACGCCGACCGGGCGCTGGAGCTGATCGACCCGGCGAAGGACGCCGACGGCCTGCACCCGACGAATCTCGGACGGCTGGTCCTGCGGGTCAGCCGCCCCGTCGGGGCGCCGCTGCCGTGCACGCCGCGCGGCATCGTCGAGCTGCTGCGCCGCCACGATGTCGACCTCAAGGGAACCCACGTGTGCGTGCTCGGCCGTGGCGTGACCGTCGGGCGCCCGCTCGGGTTGCTGCTCACCCGCAAAGAGATCAACGCCACCGTCACGCTCTGCCACACCGGGACCCGTGACGTCGAGAAGCACCTCCGGCAGGCCGACGTCATCGTCGCCGCCGCCGGGGTCCCCGGCGTCGTCACCGCGGACGTCGTCAAGCCCGGCGCCGTCGTCCTCGACGTCGGCGTCACGCGGATCGTCGACGAGCAGACGGGCAAGACCCGGCTCGCCGGGGACGTCGCTCCCGACGTCCGCGAGGTCGCGTCGTGGATCTCCCCCAACCCCGGGGGCGTCGGCCCGATGACGCGGGCGATGCTGCTGTCCAACGTGGTCGAGGCCGCCGAACGCTGATCACGCCGTGGGGGCCGCCGGCTTCTTCGCGGCCAGCTGACGCTTCGCCAGCTGACGTTCCGCCAGGGCGGAGTACAGGGCGGCCCCCAACGGCAGGACCCCGTCGTCGAAGACCGCGCGCGGGGAGTGATTGCCCGCCGCGGTCGAGGCCTCCTGCCCGTCGGCGAGGGCACCGAGGAACAGCATGGCGCCGGGGACCTCGGCCAGGACCCGTGAGAAGTCCTCCGAGCCCCCGAGCGGATTCGGCAGGGTGACGGCAGCACCGGGACCGAACAGGTCGGTGGCGACGCCGAACGCGAACCGGACGGACCCGGCGTCGTTGACGGTCACCGGGTACTCGCTCTCGAACCGGACGTCGGCGTCGACCCCGTGGGCCGAGGCGACGCCGTGGCACACGCGCGTCACCAGACCCGCGATCGTCTCCCGGACGGCGGGGGAGAAGGTCCGGACCGTTGCCTCGATGGTCGCGGTGTCCGGGATGACGTTCCGTTTCGTCCCCGCGTGGAGGGTCCCGACCGTGAGGACGGCGGGGGCGAAGGCGTCGAGGCCCCGGGCCATGGCGGTCTGGAGGGCGAGGACCATCTCGCAGGCGGCGGGGATCGGGTCCCTCGTGACGTGGGGGGTGGCTCCGTGCCCGCCCCGGCCCCGGACGGTGACGAACAGTCCGTCGCTGGCGGACATGATTGGGCCGGGTCTGCTGGCGACGGTTCCCCTGCCTGTCAGATTGCTGAGGACGTGCAGGGCGAAGGCTGCGTCCGGACGGCGCCCCGCCGCGTCGAGGACACCCTCGGTGATCATGTGTCCCGCGCCGTCGAACCCTTCCTCGCCCGGCTGGAACATCAGGACGACGTCCCCCGCCAGCGTGTCACGCCGCCCGGCGAGGAGATGCGCGGCACCGACGAGCATCGCCGTGTGGAGGTCGTGGCCGCAGGCGTGCATGACGCCGTCCACCTCGGACCGGAAGGGGAGGTCTGTCTCCTCCTGCACCGGTAGGGCGTCCATGTCGCCGCGGAGCAGGACGGTCGGGGTGTTCCGGTTCCGCGCCCGCCCGCGCAGGACCGCCGTGACCGAGGTGGACGACCTCCCCGTGCTCACCTCCAGGCCGAGACCGTCGATCGCCTTCAGCACCTTCTCCTGCGTGCGGGGTAGATCGAGTCCGGTCTCCGGTCTCCGGTGCAGCCGGTGCCGCAGCTCGATGAGGTCACCGGCGAGGGCATGGGCGTCGTCCAGGATCGTCACCGTCCCTTCCTACAGTGCCCCGGTGGCCCTGCCGAGGAAGCGGTGACGTGGCGCGGTTCTGGGCGAGCAGGGCCGAGAGATGTCCGCCGTCTCGCCGACCGGCAAAATTTCGTGTCCTGCATACTGTGCGGGGGTCTCGACAATCGGGACAATCCGCACATCGGAGTTGTTGTGACGGAGGTCGATGAGATGAATCTCCCTTCTATGATCATGCTGATTGCGGCGGCGGCAGCATCCCTCGCTGGTGCCCCGTTCAACGTGACGACGCCTCACGACGTCGCCGGCGCCGTCCCCTCGGCCGCTACCAGCAACGAGCAGGCTGTTCCCGAAGGCGACTTCGGCTCCGGTAGTGGCCTTCGGATGGTGCAGGTCGGTGCGACCGGGTCGCGGTGGTCGAACGGGTCGGGGTGGTTGGCCGGGTCGCGGTGGTCGACCGGATCCCTCGGGTTCCCCGGGCTCCCCGGAAAACTGGGAACCTGCGGGTTGCTGTCCGGCGGTGTCGTGTCGTGCTGGTTCGGCGACGGCATCGGCCTGCTGGGTGACGGCGCGGCTGCGACGGTGTGATCTCGCGGTAGATGCCCCCGCTCCGCGTGGTCCGTTGGCGGTGAGGTGCGAAAGGCACCGGGCACGGCAAGATGGCGTCGTGCTGAGGATCGCGACAGCGAACGTCAACGGGATCCGTGCCGCCGTGAAGCGGGGGATCGGGGCGTGGCTGGAGGAACGACAGCCGGACATCCTGTGCCTCCAGGAGGTCCGGGCGCCCGACTCGGTACTGCGGGAGGCCCTGGGCGCGGGCTGGTCCGGGGTGCACGAGGAGTGCTCGGTGAAGGGGCGCTCGGGCGTCGCCGTCATGTCGCGGGTGCCGCCGCTCGCCGTCCGGTCCGGGCTCGGGGACACGGCCGGCGCCGAGGAGTTCGCGGGGTGCGGCCGGTGGGTGGAGGCGGACTTCGCCGTCCCGGGCTCGCCGGGCCTGCTGACGGTGGTGTCGGTCTACGCGCACAAAGGCGAGGCCGCTTCGCCGAAGCAGGAGGAGAAGTACCGGTTTCTCGACGTCGTGCGCGAGCGGATGGCCAAGCTCGCCGCCGACGGTCGTCATTTGCTGGTTGCCGGTGACGTCAACATCGCCCACCGCGAGGTCGACCTGAAGAACTGGAAGGGCAACCTCACCCACGCGGGCTTCCTCCCGCAGGAACGCGCCTGGCTCGACCGCCTGCTCGACGAGGACGGCTTCGTCGACGTCCACCGCTTTCTCGCCGGCGAGGGGCCGGGGCCCTACACCTGGTGGTCCTGGCGGGGTAAGGCCTTCGACGTCGACTCGGGCTGGCGTATCGACTACCAGTTCGCTTCCCCCTCGCTGGCCGCGCTCGCGGCGACCGCCGAGGCCGACCGGGCGCCGTCCTACGCCGAGCGCTGGAGCGACCACGCCCCTGTCGTCGTCGACTACGACCTGACCGTGCGGGCTGAGTGATCTCGTGTCCCCGAGTCTCTCCGTGTACTCAGCAGCGCAGCGAGTACTTGGCGGTGGAGCGCTCCGTGAACGTACGATCGGCGTCATGACTGCGCAGCCCATCAGTGCTGATCAAGGTCCGGACACCGGGGCTTACCAGGTGATCCGTCTCGGGGATCAGTCCGCCGTGGTCGTGCCAATGGCCGACTTCCTGAAGCTCCGTGCGCTGGAACGGCAGGCCACCGTAGAAGCGATCGAGGACGCCGAGGACGCGGCGGCGCTCGAGGAGTGGCGGGGGCGCGATTTCTCCGGGGAGTCCTCGTACGTGTCGGCGGGGGAGGCTCGTCGTCGGCTGGGTTTGGAGCGGTGAGCCTGGAGATCGTCTTTGAGGAGAGAGCGATCAATCGAGCGGCGGGTGGCTCTGTCCGTGAGAATGTGATATCAGTGGGCCATATCGCGCGGGCTGGAACGCCTGGCTGACGCGGAATCTGCTGGTTGCCGGTGACGTCAGCATTGCCCACCGTGAGGTCGACCTGAAGAACTGGAAGGGCAATCTAGGTGACGCTGGTTTTCTTGCCTCAAGAGCGAGTGTGTCTCGACGGGCTGCTAGGGAAGGACGGCTTCGTTGACGTCCACCGGTCATTGATTGGAGAGCTCAGGCTCCTACACCTGGTGGTCTTGGAGGGAAGAAATATTTGATTCGGCTGACAGGGCGCACTTGTATGCAAAGCGTTGAGGCGGGCATTCCCCTCTGGTGATTGACCACGAAGGTACGAATATGACAGGACCCGTGTTGTCCGGCAATATGTTGGTGTCGGCAATTAGAACCGTCGTTTCGATAATTGCTTCGCATTCAGCTAGAATAGCAGTGGATTTCTATCCGGGGAAATACCTGGAGGCCGGGATAGATGGGGGGGACTGGTAGAATTCCTGAGGCGGCTAGCTCTGTTGCAGTGATCCTTGGAGCCGCAGCGATCGCCTCAAGGAGGTCCGATTGCGCGGGCTCCAGGGCCAGGCACTCTCCAAGGATTGTGATGAGTGTTAGGAGGTCGTTGGTCATGGCAGGTGTCCAGGTGCGGCAGTTAATGTCGTCCAGAGGTGATGACCGTCTCTTGTGTCGGGGGTTACGGGATCGATAATCGAACCAATGCCGAAGTACCTTCATTCCGCCGACATCATATTCGTAGATCTGCTCTGAAACCGGAGAGATCTGCCCCGTAGATCCAATGAGTAGCGTTTCACTGGGTCGATCGTAATCAATGCTATCCGGCATACGGTGAGGAGTGTCTGGAATCGGTGCCAGCACTCTGGAGCGACAGATATCCAGGAAGTGCTCAGCACCCCGAGGGCGGCCTTCGCCTGGTGCCACATATCTTTCACCAAAGGTATGTAGCCATATGAGCCTTCGACCGATCTTGACTGTCTCTAGCCAAAGCTCCTTGGTTCTCGTGAAAGGTATTCTAACGCCTGGTGTCTTTAGGTTATCCCGATATCGATAGGTGTATCCATTGTGAGCGGCGAGTCCGGCGACGTATGCAGCCAGATCTTCAGTAGTGACGTGAAGTTGAAGTTGTTCTTCAAGGTAGGTAAGAAGGCCAGGAGCAACGTTCCCGTCGGTGCGCGCTGGGTCCCGATATAGTGGGTATACGCGTCCGCTTCGAACATTAAAATGATGTATATCTGGAATGAGGTCGGTGAACGTCAATGCGGGTCCGCTGTTGATTGCGTGGTTGCTTTGCTCCGTTAC
Source organism: Actinomycetota bacterium (assembly GCA_030837345.1). Taxonomy (GTDB): domain Bacteria; phylum Actinomycetota; class Actinomycetes; order Actinomycetales; family Kineosporiaceae; genus JAUPKQ01. The sequence continues at coordinate 35,997 of JAUPKQ010000075.1, forward strand.
GAAAACCTGTGGCGCTGAGCGGGCCGCCCAAAGTGGTGGTCTGGGCATCACCATTAGCCGACTGTCAGGAATCACCCACTGCCTATCAAAGGACCGGTAGGCTATTTGAATTGGCTCGTTCGGTGGCCCCATCTCGTGCGCTATCGTGCTCTGTGCTGCCGGGAAACCGGGGAGCGGGGCCACTTGCCTGTCGATTGATCTATCTCGTGATTCCACAAATAGGCTTCGGCGTTCATCTTGATCCCCTCTGAGCAGGGTTGACCACCGACGTCGTAAGACCTGAGGGTCTGGCGCGTATGCCCATGTTCTGCCAGTTGTGACGCCGCGAGAATTCCACGGAAAGATATCTGTTAACGGAAGGGAGCTCTCCCATTCCTCACTCGCGGTCGGCGCGAATGGCGTTTCCCATGCGCTGCGGGCGAGGTGCCATCCTGGGGACGACAGAGCAATGTCTCTGAGCTGTGCAAGCTTCTCTTGCCGCGTTCCCTTAAGGGATCTTATATATACCTGTGCGGGCTGACCTGGATTTCCCCTTCCATATCTTGCGAAGATCGCAACGCAGAGTTGCCGTCCAACATCCGCACCGAATACCCGTGTCGATTGAGGGGGACGGTTTCCCTCCGGAGAAAGCTCGATGATCCATCCTTCGTCGCAAATGCGGCGCAAGTACTGCCGCATACCTGCAAACGACCTACCTCTCAGGAAACTGGCGGGAGTTAGGAACGCGACTACTCCTGACGGACTGTCATCATGTGCTTCAAAGGCTTTCCAGATCGCCCATCTCCAAAAGCACCAGGGCAGCCCATACAGATCTGACTCATACCTACCGAGACCTGGACTTCGGAACTCATCCAGCGAGGGTCTGTCGGCAACCTGACCGGTTTGATGAGGGATTGTTCGTCGTTCCTCGATCCAGGGAGCCTTCCCGCGTGTGTTTTCAACATGTGGCGGGTTTCCGATCACCACCATTACACGCGCCTCACGCTTGACCTGATTCGCTGCCTGCCGTTCCTGCCCGATCACCTTGTGGGCTGCCGTCAAACGCTGTTGATGTTCGCAGGGGTTCTCAAGGGCATCCGTAAGGAATCTCGCCTCAGTTCGGGGAACTTCCGTATCAAATCGTTTTTCCAGCGCCTCATGGAGTCGTAGCTCTGTTACGGCATAAGGAGCTGCCTGAATCTCAAACCCGACAAGGCGGCGCTCGAAGAGCTCTCGAAGTCGCGCAGGGCGAGCGCCTGGCCCTTGTCTGGAATCGACCGTTTCCGCGACGCTGCGAAGTACCTCGACAAGAAAAGTACCTGTGCCCATTGCAGGGTCGACTACAATGACTTTGTCTCCAGCAAGGCCCCAGGGTTGCTGCATCCTTGAACGAATCACTTCGTCGACGCGGTCAACCATGAATGCTGCTACGTCGCGGGGGGTGTAGTACGAGCCGCTTTGGCGCCTTAGGATTGGGTCGTAAACGGCGAGAAATCGTTCGTATAGATCGGAGTGCAGGTCGGCTGTCCCGTCAGAAATGGTAACCCAGTTCACTCCACCAACGACACTGCGAATCGTTTCGATTGTGCGCAGCTGGTCTGCGGCTTCCGTGTCGGTTAGTACGGACAGAGCGCGCCCCATAAGAGAGTGTTTCTTCCCGAGCAGTCTGGCGATGTCGTGAAGCGTGCTGGTCGAGACCGGGATTTTGTTGCGACCCGCCAGAAGAATAGCAAACGTCACTGTTTGTGCATATGCGTTACCAAAATCCTTATCGTTAAGGTCTGGGAAGAGAAGATCTCTCCAATCGGAGGCCAGGAGAGACAGATCCTCAAACCCTGGCCCTTTTGAGGGGTCTCCTAGGATCGAATCAACTTCCTCGCGTAGTAGTCGACAGAGCCCGGCGACGATATTGATTAGCTCACCTAGAGAGCGAGGGCTCTCTGGCTCCCAAAGTAAGAAACCATTGACGAGGGAGATGAAGTCAGGATTAGAGTGGAGGTTATTGTCGGGGTCTGTGACGCTACCATCCAGGTGGGCTGATCGTATGAGGTTTCCGTATGAGAAACTGGCCCAGTCTGTACCGTTAGTGTACAGAACGTTCGGAAGGGATTGTAGCTTCTCCCACTGAATCCGGTCTCGCTTCTCGGGCTTCCATTTCGGAGGGATCTGAGCTCCTGGCGCCTTCAGCTCTATATAGCCGACTCGTGTCCCACGGCTGCGGTTGCTCCCTACGTCGACTGCATAGTCGGGACGAGCTCTCAGGTCTCGTAGCTGGACTTCGCCGTAGGGGACTGCCCGGACTCCCACACTTGCGGCGAGCTTTTTCAAGAGAACTTCGAGTGGCCCTCGGAGTTGGTCTTCAGCGTTGCCGCCGCGGTTCCACTTCTCGGCAACTGCAGCGCTGAACTGGACAACAGCTTCCGAGACGGGATCGCCTACAGCCCTCACCGGACGAGTGGAAGAGCGGCCGATGGGGCTTGGGTTTGGAAGAGACGCGGACATGGTTGACCCCCAATGCACCGTAGCCGTCTATTCAGGTTGCCTTAAGTGCTTGGAGATGTACAGACTGTACAAGGTTGTATATGGTGAGTTACCATGCGCGACTTGTGTTCGGTCGAATGGCAAGGGCGTGTAGCGGTGTGAGGATAATCTGTGATCGACGTCATGTCGCCTCGTGGTTGCGCATAACGCTGTTTCAGAAGTTGATGTTGCGGACGTGACTACTGGTCTTGAGACCGTTTCCCTTGCGAAGCATCTGGGAGACTGTTGCAGAGGGGCCGCGTAAGGACTTAGCTCAGGTCGCCGAGGACTCTGCGAGTCGCAGGACCCGGAGCGCGTCAGAGGCGAGGCCTGTTGTTCCCGGGGCGAACTCACTTATGCGCTGACCTCGGCGTAGGGAGTCCACTTGGCGTGGCAATCGTCGCTGCGGAAGGTGTTGAGGCGGTGGCGCCATTGGGGGCGTAGGGCGGGGTTGATGTCGAGGGTGGGTAGGACGCTGGTGACGAGTTGGAGTTCACGGAGGCGGCGTAGGGCGGGGAAGCCGGGCCAGGTGGTGACGTCGAGGCCGTAGGTGTCGACGAGGGCCCGGTGGGGGTTGACGGGGTAGGCGAAGCGGAGGGAGCCGACGGCGGCGGGGGTGAGGTCCCATTCGCGGGGGCCGATGCTGGTGGCGTCGAAGTCGCAGATGACGGGCCCGGTCGGGGAGGGGATGAGGTTGCCGGTGTGGGCGTCACCGTGGATGACGCCGGGCGGGATGAGCGGCGGGATCTCGACGAGCCCGGTGAGCGAGGCCTCCACCATCCTGAGCTCGGCCGCCAGGTAGTCGCGGGTCTCCTCGTCGATGGTGTCGGCGTGGGTGACTCGTCGTCGGATGCCGTCGGTGATCCGCCACTGCGGTAGGTCGGGTATCGGTGCGTCGATGGTGTGGATGGCGCGCAGGATGGTGCCGAGGTCGGTCGGGTGGGGGTCGGGTCCGCCGGGGGTGACCTGTTGCCAGACGGTGACCAGGTGGGGGCCGATCTGGAGGGGTTGGGTGAGGCCGGGCCAGAGCCGGACGGCGGGTAGGTCGTGGTCGGCGTACCACTGGGCTGCGGCGAGGACGGCGGGGACGCGGGCGCGCATGACGGGGGAGCCGGGGATGCGTAGCACGGCGCGGGAGGCCGGGAGCAGCATGACGGCGTTGTTGGTGAACTTGGTGCGCGCGGCCCCGGTCGGGTCGAGGCCGAGCAGCCGGGCGACCTCGTCGACGATCCTGGGCAGTTGCTCCAGGGCGAGCCGGTCGCCGGACTGCGGGGTGCCGTCGGCGGGGGTGGCGGGCGGCGGCGTGGGCTGGATCACGCCTCCTGGAGTGAAGTGATGGCCTGGGCGAGTTGATCCCCGTCGGGGGACGTGATCCGGGCGGCTTCGAGGGCCAGCGGTGCGAGCCTGTCGATGACGCGGCGGGAGCGCAGTTGCTGGGCCTGGGTGACGGCCTGCCACCCGAGCGACCACCCGGCGTCCCGGTCGTTGGAGCGCAATGTGGCGACGGCCAGGGCGGTGACTTCGAAGGCGCGGCTGCGGGCCTGGTCGGTGTCGCGGGCGGCGACAGTTCGGCTGAGGGCTTCGATTGCCGGGTCGAGGTGCCCGGCGTCTGTCGTCGAGAGTTCGAGGTGCGTCATGCCGTTCATGGCGTCGAGGTCGGTCGGGCCGAAGAAGTCCACCCAGGGGGTGAGCGTGGCGGTGTCGGCGCGGGCTAGTTCGTCGGCGGCGCGGTGCAGCGAGCGCAGGGCTTGGGCGGGGTCGCCGAGCATGCCGTAGGCCCAGGCTTCGTTGGCGCAGAGGACGGCGACGGCGCGGGCGTCGCCGGAGTCCTGGGCTGCGATCTGCCCGAGTTGCAGGAACCGCAGGGCTTCGCTGGTCATGCCACGGTGCAGGTGGAGGCGGCCGGTTCGGTAGAGGACGTTGGCGAGCAAGGAGGGTCCGTCGGCCTGGCGGGCGTGGGTCAGGGCGTGGGCGAAGTGATGCCGGGAGGCGGAGTACAGGCCGAGGTCCAGGCTGGTCCAGCCGGTGAGGTTGTGCAGGTCGGCGAGGGCGAGGTGGAGGCGGCGACGGACGTCGTCCGGGGCCTGGGCGCGCAGAAGCCGGGTGACCCAGCGGGTCTGGGCCACGACGGCGTCGCGGCAGGTTCCGCCTCCGAACTGGTAGTCCAGGGCGCGCAGACCTGCGGTGACGTGTTCGATCTGCTCGATGTCTGTGACGCGGACGAGGCCTGGGGGTGGGGTGAAGTCCGCGCCGGGAATGGCCCATTCCTCGCCAATCTGCTGGAGGCTGAGGCCCATTGTGACCTGAGCGGCATGGGAGAGCAGAAGACGCACCTCGTTCCGCTCGCGTGAGGCAGGGATCGGTGTCGTCCCCGAGATAGTGACCGGGGCGAGGGCGTGGTGACGCCGTTCCCAGGCCCGGGGGGTGAGGCCGAGCAGGCGGCCAGGGATGCGCAGACCGTCTGCGACCTCGCCGATCTTGGCGTAGGTGGTGATGGCTCCCTCGCCACGGGCGAGTGCTCCGACGCGCTCGGGTTTGATCCCGGTCGACTCTGCGATCTTCGAGTAGCTGATGCCGCCCCACTTGCGGGCGAGACGGAACACGCAGCCGAAGTCGTGCCGGGCCAATGCCTGGCGCACGTCCGCTCGGTCCAAGACGTGGGCGGGGAGCGCGGCTGAGGGCACGTAGCCCTTCGTCGAGACGGTCATCGGGCAAGTCCCCCTGCTGGTGTCCAACCCCCTCAGCCTGCGCCATCCTCGCCGATCACGGCTACCCCCGGCACTCCCCATCATGGGTACCCCTCACGGGGGTGACCTCGTGGCGGAGTAGCGGGTTCGCAGGTCCTCAGAGATCGAGAAGTGTCTTGAGGATCCGTTTCACGGTGAAGAGGGTGATCTGGTCCACGGTGCCGAGGCGGTAGTCGCCGCGCCGTACGGTGATGCTCCGCAGATGCTCGGTCTGGACGTAGCTCACGAGCTTCAGGCCGTTGTCGGGAGTGGGCTCGATCTCGACCCGCCAGGGGTAAGGCCGTCGGGTGCTGGTGATCGGGCACACCAGGCGAAGGGGGCCGGTGAACCGTGGCGGGGAGACAACGAGTCCGAAGTGATCGAAGCTGGCTTCGGGGTCGACCGGCTCGCCCAGGTCGAAGTGCCAGATCTCACCGGTCAGCATCGATGGCCCAGTCCTGTGCGCCGACGCGCTCCCAGGCGGAGGTGATGGCCTCTTCGTCGGCGCGTTCCTGCGGCGTCATGGCGTCATGTACCGACTGCCACTGACGCCAGAAGAGATCGGTCTCCAGCAGGTCGAGGGCTTGCGTGACGACGTCCTCGGTGCTTGCCGTCTGCAACTGGTGCGAGAGTCTGGTCAGCCGGTCTCGCGTGGTCTTGCGTACTCGGACGGGAGTCGTGTCTGACATGTGTTCAGTATATTTCTACGTAGACTGGGATGTCTACGTAAGGATAGATGTGCAGTGTGTGTCGGTGGTTGAGAGGGAGTTGCGGTGGTTTGATGGTCTGTGAGTGATCATTGGACCTGGACGGCGGTTGAAGAATGGATCTTCAGCTCGTTTCACCTGTGCTGGCCGCGCTCGTAGCGACGGCAGGGGTCGACCGGGCGCCGTCCTACGCCGAGCGCTGGAGCGATCACGCGCCCGTCGTCGTCGACTACGACCTGACGCAGACCGGCTGATCATGCTCCTCTGCTCGCGCACGACCGTTTCGGGGACGTGCCGTGCTGGGGCGGTGGCCTCACTGCCTCGGCCGTCGGCCGGTTGCCGGGCACTCCCTTCATGGCGCAGGTCCACGACCAGAGCTGCCAGCTCGTCCAGATGCACAACTGAAATACACAACGGCGTTGTAGAGGTGGGTGTTGTAGAGGTGGGTGTTGTAGAGGTGGGCGCCTGGTCGGCTCGGGAGATCTGCGGGAGCCGTCCGCGTGTCAGCGCCGTCGTTGTCGACTACGGCTTGACGGTGGCGACTGGCTGATCCACGAGGTGCGAGGGGTCAGTCGGCTACGGGTCGCAGACGAAGGCGTTTCTCGATGTCTTCGGCGGTCAGTTCGCCGGCGGCTACGGCCAGGGTCAGCTCGAAGGCTTCCTCGTCGTCGAGGTCCAGGACTTGCCCGTTGATGCGGAGGAAGACGACGGTGGCGAGCAGCCCAAGGCGCTTGTTTCCGTCGACCAGGGCGTGGTTGCAGACGATGGAGTGCATCAGGGCTGCCGCTTTGCCCTGGAGTGTGGGGTAGGCCTCGTGGCCGAGGAAACTGGAGCGTGGGCGGTGGGCTGAGGAGTCGAGTAGGCCAAGATCCCGCACGGGCCCCGCATTCAGGGCCTTCATGAGGCTCAGCAGGTCGTGAAGAGTCAGGTAGTCCAGGGGATCAGTAGGCATGGCGTCCGTCGTCTCAGACCTTGCCCAGACGATCGATCACGTCACCCCAGTGATCCAGCATCTCCTCCGTCGCACCCCGCACGCGGCTGGTGTGGGCCAGTTCCTCGGCATTGCGGCGGATTGCGCGCAAAACTGCCTCGTGCATCGAGACACCCTCGGCCTCGGCGAGGGCCTTCAGCAATGCGCTGTCCTCATCACTGAGTCTGAGATTCATTGCCATGACCACACATGGTACTGCCCCGGTACCAAGATTCGTATGCTTGCTGGTGAGACCGGCCGGGTGCCGTCACTGCGGTACTGCGCGTAGGCGCGGGGGCATCCAGGGGTAGGGATCGGTGATCTGGGGGCGGCATCGGACCACCTCGGCCCGGATGTTCGTGAGCGCTGGTCCGGCGACGTAGTGCCGCCCCTTGGTCTGCCCGACGGCGCGGAGCAGGTCGAGGTCGACAAGCCTGGCCAGGTCTCGGCTGGCGGTCCGCTCCTCGATCTCGGCGCGTTTCACATAGGACGCGCGGCGGATCCGGAAGCCGAGTGTGGCGTCGTAGAGTTCCCCGCTCATCCGCTCCGGGAGTCCATGTGCCTCGGACAGTTCGTCGAGGACCCGCCAGGTGTCGTTGGCCTCGGTGAGCCGGCGGTTGAGCGTCTGTGCCTGGATGTGGTGAGCTCGCAGGTTGAACTTCAGCCACAGAGCGGCGTCACCTTCGGGCTGCCAGGTGCCGCAGCCGGTCAAGGTGAGGACCCGGTAGTAGTCGTCGGTGTTGTGTCCGAGCCATTCCTCGATGCTGGAGAACGCCGGCTCGGAGATGCCGCCTCGGGAGGCGACGAGAGTCTGCAGGGCCCGGGCCATCCGGCCGTTCCCGTCCCGGAACGGGTGGATCATCACCAGGTTGAGGTGGGCCATGGCCGCACGGATCAGAGGGTCCGCCTGCGACGGTCCGTCCAGGCCGGCGACGAGCTCCTGGACGAGGCCCGGCACGAGATCGGGGTCAGGACCTTCGTAGGCGGTCCGCTCGGTGGTGTCGTCGTGCACATAGATAGCTCCAGTGCGGTACTGGCCAGGACTCTTGGATAGGTCATGGCTGAGCATCATGAAGTGCATGCTGCGGATGACGGACGCGTCGAGACTGAAGTGCGGGTCACCGGCCATGGCCAGGACATATCCGAGCGCTTGGCGGTAGCCACGGATCTCGGCGAACGTCACTTGGTCGGCGCTGAGGGGTTCCGCATCGTCCAGGGCTGCGGCCGCGTCGTCCACTTCGACTCGGTATCCCTCGATGCTGTTGGAGCCCCTGACCGCGCGTGCGAGCATGCTCCTGCGCAGCGCTCCCTCCCAGCGGCGGGGCGTCCGGAGGTAGTCGGCCAGGTGCCTGCGCAGGTCGTGGATCTCTTGTAGGACGGTCTCGTCCTCCAGATCGGGCGCGGGCGTGGAGTAGATCATCACCTTGTCTCAATGTCTCTATTCATAGGACAAGGTTAGATCCACTGACTCGATGGCGCAATTCTTAAGACATCGAGACCTGTTGGTCTGATCGGGTCCCGCACAGGTCGCGGTCGAGAGACGTGGTGGTTCTGGCGGTGGAGTGTGGCCTGGGCGTGTCGGGCTGGCTGCTGGTCCTCGACCTGGTCGGCGTCCGCTCGTGGTCCTTGGCGCGCTTATCGAAGTGGTGCCAGAATGGCGCCATGAAGAGGGTAAATCTGCGGGACGTTCCGGACGAGGTCTACTCGACGCTGGTCGAGGCGGCTGGCGCGAACCGTCAGTCACTCAACTCGTATGTTGTTGACCGGCTCGCAGAGATGGCCCAGGTGGCTCGTCTGGCCGGGTACGTCAGGTCGTACGCTCCTCCGACGGGGACCGGTGTGACGCTGGATGATGCTGCAGCCGCGGTTCGTGAGGTGAGAGAGGGTTCGTGAGTCTCGCGGTTGTCGATGCCTCGGTGCTGGTCGCCTTCTATGCGGCGGACGAGCCCCGCCGTGCTGACGTGGCACGGCGATTGTCCGGCGGCGATCAACTCTTTGCGGCCGCACATCTCGATGCTGAGGTCGTTTCCGCCCTGCGCGGGCTCGCACGCAAGTTCCCGATCCTGTTGCCGACGGTCCCCGAGGCGCTCCGGCACTTGGCGGCTTTCCCGATCCGCCGGGTACCGCTGGCCCCGCTCGTCGACCGGATGTGGCAGTTACGCGACAACGTCACTCCGTATGACGCGGCCTACGTCGCCCTGGCGGAGGAACTCGGCTGCCCGCTGATCACCTGTGACGCCAAGCTGGCGGCCAG
>JAUPKQ010000076.1 GCA_030837345.1 Actinomycetota bacterium
CGTTGACCACGTAACCAACCGTGGTCCGGGGGTTCGAATCCCTCGCCCTCCGCACAGTGGGAAAACGGCCTCCGACCTGGAGTGATACCAGGGCGGAGGCCGCCCGTGCGTCAGGCCCCGGTGTGCGGCTGTGTGCAGAGCTGGGCGGCAGTCTGCGGGTGTCCGTGCCTGACCTGTGCCCGACGGCTATGCCGCGCGGCGTCCCCCCGACGTCCGGCAGACCTGCCCGATCCGTCGGGAAGGCCGATCGGCCCGGTGCTGTCAGGGACAGGCTCCTGATGGTCAAGGCCGAGAGACGGGGGGCGGTGTCGAGAGCAGTTCGAGGGCTCGCCGTGGGCCCTCGTCCTCGGCGGGCAACTCGATCCGTCACCCCGGTTCGTGATCACCTTGGGACCGACGCCGAGCCGGTGTTGTCAACGCGGAGGGCGGGAGCTTCGAGGGCATCGATCGAGACGGCGACGGCGCGCACTCGTCGAGGTCGATCGGTGTGCACGCCGTCGTCGTGATCCGGCCTGACCCGATGAGGCGAGAGATGACGAGACGGCCCGCGTCGTGGATGTCCTGCCCGGCGTGGGAGGCGCAGGCGTCGTCGAGCAGCCAGGGGGTGAGCCCGAGTTCGAAGGCGTGGAGGCAGGTGGCGAGGACACAACTCTCGGTGTCGAGACCGGCGACCCAGACGTTGTCGCGTTTCTCGCGCTCAAGGAGACGGAGGACCTCGGGGGCCAGCGCGGTGTAGCCGTTCTTCAGGACGACCATCGTCGCGGTCGGCGCGAGTGGTGCGATCTCGGGGGCGAACTCGATGCCCGGGTCGTCGGACATCAGGGCCGTCCAGCCGATGAGCCGGACGAAGGCGGAGTCCGGCCGGTTGATGAACCGCGTGAGGACGGTCACGCCGCCGGCGGCCTGCCAGCGCCGGACAAGTTCGACGATCACCGGCACGACGGGGGCGGAGGCCTCGTTGACGAATCCCCGCTGGACGTCGACGACGACGAGTGCGGAGCTGTCGAGGGTCGGGGTGGTCACCGGACCATGTTCCAGGAGGACGCCGCTGAACACGCGTGCAGGTGGTTCTTCCTCGAAGACCTGTCTGCCGGCACGACCTCAGGGAGGCTCCATGCTCGGGAATCCGGGCGTGGGTGGGGAACAGGAACGCGGGGCGACGGTGTCCTCCTGGGTAGGGTTCGCTTCATGAGCACGGAGGGTGCCCGGGGGGCGCGTCTGGTGTCAGGGCTTCAGGATCTGCGGCGGGGTACCTGGAGACGTATGAGGGCGGTGATGCAGTTGCCCGAGGACGACGTCGCCTCCGACGTGCCGCCGTCCGAGCGAGCCTGGTCGGCCCTGGACGGTGAGGACGGCGCAACCGGGGTCCCCCTGGACTCGGCGGTCAAGGCGGCGGTCGGTGACTGCGCCATCTATATCTCCGGACGACGCGAGTCGCGCCGCCTGTCGGTGGACGAGGCGGCTCTCGCCGCCCGCAAGGGTGAGGGTTTCGTCTGGATCGGGTTGCAGCAGCCGTCCGCCGCTGTGGTCGAACGGGTGGCGGCGGCGTTCGGGCTTCCGGAGCTGGCGGTGGAGGACGCCGTCCACGCCCATCAGCGACCGAAGCTCGACGTGTACGGCGACATGCTCTTCGTCGTCCTCAAGCCGGTGCGGTACGTCGACCACGAGGAGGTGGTCGACGTCGACGAACTGGCCGTCTTCGTGGGGCCGACGTTCGTCGTGACCGTGAGACACGGTGCGAGCGACGTCCTGCGCCGGGTGCGGAAGGAACTCGACAGCGTCGTGGGGCTCAAGCCGGCCTCCACGCCCGCGGGCGTGCTGTACCGGACGGCGGACCTGGTCGTCGACGGGTACGGTGACTCCATCAATGAGATCAACACCGATGTGGACGACATCGAGGTGGAGGTCTTCGAGTCCCCCGAAGGAACGGATCGTTCGGAACGCATCTACAAGCTCAAACGGGAGATCGCGGAGTTCCGGCGGGCGGTGTCGCCGATGATCCCGGCCCTGGAGCGTCTGGCGTCGGAGTCGGTTCCGGACTTCGTCCAGGAACTCAGGCCGTACGTGCGGGACGTTCAGGATCACCTCGCCCGTGTCGCCGAGGCGATCGAGGCGCACGACCACCTGCTGTCCGACGTCCTCCAGGCGAACGTCGCACGCGTCGGGACCATGCAGAACCAGATCGCTCTCCGGCAGAACGAGGACATGCGCCGGATCTCGGCCTGGGCGGCGATCGCTCTGGTGCCGACCGCCGTGGCCGGGGTGTACGGGATGAACTTCGACAACATCCCCGAGCTTCACTGGCGGTACGGCTACTACGCCGTGCTGGGGACGATCGTCGTCATCTGCACGGGTCTGTACCGTCTTTTCCGGCGGAACGGCTGGCTCTGAGCGGACGGCTGGCTCTGAGCGGACGGCGGGCGGGGCCCGCAGGCGTCACCGGGCGGGTGACGGGCTGGCCGAGAGGGCGACGAGCAGATCGGGCAGTTCTCGTAGCCGCTGGTCGCCGTCGACGCAGGCCACCTCGACGGTGCCGTTGACGAGGAGCGTCCCCGCACACTCGATGCGGTGGGTGAACGTGCCCCGGAAGCGGGAGTTCGCGGTGAAGGTCGTCACGACGTCCAGGACGTCGCCGAGGCGGGCGGGCTTTCGGAACCTGGCTTTCGCCGACGCGACGACGATGGCGATGCCCTCGCGGTTCCAGTCGGCGATGGACGTGCCGTTCGCGGCGAGGTACTCGGTGCGTCCGCGCTCCATGTACTTGAAGTAGTTCGCGTAGTACACGATGCCGAGGCAGTCGGTGTCCTCGTAGTAGACCGTGTACGACACCCGGCATTCCATCGCGGATCCCCCTCGCCCTCGTCGAGGGGACTCTAGCCGCAGAGCCGCCCAAGGGGGGTACGCGACGGGGGTGGGTACCCGAGGCGACCGCTCACCGGCCGGGGAGATCGTGGGCCATGTCGTAGCCGTAGTCACCGTCGTAGCCGTCGGTGCGAGTGACGATCTGGACGGTCTCGGGTGCCACCGTCACGGGCGGAGAAGGGCGGTTTCGCTGGTCGGGGATCTCGTAGGCGCGATCCGGTACCGGATCGTCGGGATCACAGGGATCACCCTGATCGCAGGGATCGTCCTGATCCCAGCGGCCGCCGTACCAATGTGCGCTCATTGGTACAGCTTGGCGGAGATCGCACGGTCCGCCAAGACATCAACATTACGGTGCGCGATACACAAATACCTGTGCGCTACTGCATTACTTGGCCAGGAAAAGATGTTTTCCTCCGTTCGGTCGAGGTCTTGAGGGGGTGGGCATCTCGGTACTACGGGTTGTTCCGTCGAAAAGTTGTTTGACCCTTGCCCTGCGACCGTCAAAGACTGGGGCGGCCGCTTCCACCACCGGCGAGGTCCACCAGAACGAAGGAGTCCACCTTGATCGAGGCGCGGCGGCTCGTACAGACGTTCCATGCCGGGAGAGGCAAGGCCAGACGCGAGATCCGGGCCGTCGACGAGGTCGACCTGGATGTCGCGGAGGGCGAGGTCGTCGGTTTCCTCGGCCCCAACGGGGCAGGCAAGACCACGACTCTGCGCATGTTGACCACCCTCCTGCGCCCGACGTCCGGGACGGCGAGAGTGGCCGGTTACGACGTCGTCGCGGACTCCGTCGAGGTTCGCCGCCGCATCGGATACGTCTCCCAGGTGGGAGGTGCCTTCAGCGCGGCGCGTGCCGGCGACGAGGTGATGGATCACGGCATGCTCTACGGCCGGTCCCGCCGCGAGGTGAAGGCCCGGGGCAAGGAGCTGTTCGAGCAGTTCCAGCTCGACGGGCTGTGGGACCGGATGCCGAAGACGATGTCCGGCGGCCAGAAACGACGCCTGGACATCGTCATGGGCCTGATCCACGACCCCACCCTGGTCTTCCTCGACGAGCCGACGACGGGGCTCGACCCGCAGGCGCGGGCGAACCTGTGGCAACACATCGCCGAGCTGCGCACGAACCGAGGAGCGACGGTCTTCCTCACGACTCACTACCTCGACGAGGCCGATGCCCTGAGCGACAGGATCGTCATCATCGACCAAGGCCGGATCGTCGCGTCGGACACCGCTGACAACCTCAAGAACGAGGTCGCCGGAGACCTGATCGACCTCGAGGTCGCCGACGTCGTCCACGTCCCGATCGCCGCGGAGACGCTCCGGGCGGTCGCGGAACCGCCGAGCCATGGCATCCGGGGGGTGGAGGTCGACGGCACCCACGTGCGGGCCCGCGTCCGCCGGGCGGGGCGCGTCGTCCCGGGTCTCCTGCGAAATCTTGACCACGACGGCATCGTGCTCGACGCGATCGAGGTCCACCGGCCGACGCTCGACGACGTGTTCCTCACCCTGACCGGCCGATCCCTGCGTGACGCCGAGGCAGGGCACCGCACGTCCGCGGACGGCGCGTCCGGCGCCGGGGACGCCGCCGACCACGACAGCAGCGGCACGCCGGTGCTGACGGGAGCGGAGTGATGAGGTTTCTGCGCGAGTCCTTCGTCGTCTTCCGCCGCCAGCTGCGGATGAATCTGCGCAACCCTGCCTGGGTCATCATCGGGATGATGCAGCCGGTGCTCTACCTGCTCCTCTTCGGGCCGCTCCTCAAACCGCTCGTCCAGCAGCTCGGGGCGACGAACGCCTATACGTTCTTCGTCCCCGGGATGCTCGCCCAGCTGGGGATCTTCGGAGCCTTCTTCGCCGGATTCTCGCTGATCGGCGAATGGCGTGAGGGCGTCATCGAGGCGGAACGGGTCACGCCCGCGAACCGGACGGCGCTGCTCGCCGGGAGGTTGTGGCGCGACCTGATCCAGTTGCTGGTCCAGGCACTGATCCTCGTCGGGCTCGGTTACGCGATGGGAATGGACGCACCGCTTCGGGGCGTCGTTCTCGGGATCCTGCTGACCCTCGCGATCGGTGGCGCCTGCGCGGCGTCGTCCAACGCCCTGGCGCTGACGACCAAGAGCGAGGACGTCATGGCCCCGATCGTCAACATGGTGATGATGCCGGTCCTGTTGCTGTCGGGAATCCTGCTGCCGATGACGATCGGCCCGTCCTGGTTGATCCGGGTCAGCGATTTCGTCCCGTTCCGGCACATCGTGGACGCCATCCGCGCGGCGTTCCGTGACGACTTCTCCTCGTCGTCGCTCCTCGCCGGATCACTGTGGGCCGTAAGCCTCTTGGCGCTCTCCCTCTGGTGGGGCACCTCCACCTTCCGGAAGGAGAACCCCTGACCTGACGGCGTCCTTCGCCGGGGGTTCCGCCGGAGCCGGGACTTCCGCCGGAGCCGGGGTTTCCACCCGGGTGAGGTTCCGGGTGGAAGCCGGCAGAAGGGCGAACAGGAGGGCGACCGTGCCGATCGCCCCTCCGGCCGCGAGGACACGGCCCTCACCGAACGTGTGGGCGACCGGTCCCGCCGCGAGGTACCCGGCCGGTGCCAGGGCGAGCGACCCCATCCAGTCCCAGGCGGAGACCCGCGAGAGCAGATGCGGCGGGATGCGCTGGGCCAGCGCCGTCTCCCACCAGACGCTGAACAGGCCCATCCCCGCCCCCGACACGACCATGAACGGGTAGAGGACGGTCAGCGGTGGGGCGGAGGCGAACAGCAGCACCATCGCGGGGCACAGCACGCAGGCGACCAGCCCCAGCAGCAGCGGACGGTAGGGCCGCCACCGCGCGCCCAGGACCGCGCCCAGCACCATTCCGGCACCCCAGGCGGCGTTGGCGTAGCCGTACACCGCCTCGGTGCCGTACGCGTGACGCGCCAGGGTGGGACCGAGGACGAAGAACGGCGTGATCGCCACCAGCAGCACGATCGAGAACGAGGCGATGGTCGCCCACACCCACGCGCGCTCCCGGACGGCGCTCCACCCCTCCTTCAGCTCGGACAGAATCCCGCCGTCCGCGGTGGCCGGTTCCCCGCGGCTGCGGGTGCGCACCCGCAGAAGGGTCAGGGCCGAGACGGCGAAGGTCGCGGCGTCCAGGCCGAACGCGGCCGCGCCCCCGGCCGACAGCACGAGAAAGGTCGACAGGGCGGGGCTGACGAAGGACGCGAGTTCCCGCGTCATGCCTCCGAGAGCCTGGGCGCTCTGGATGTCGGACTCCGGAACAGTCTGCGGCACGAGCCCGAAGTAGGCGGGCTGGAAGAACGCCTGGGACGACCCGAACAACACCCCGATGACGACCAGTTGCCAGATCCGGACCGATCCCGTCGCGATGAGCAGGGCGAGCGTCCCGTGCAGTACACAACGCACGGTGTCCGAAAGGATCATCACGGTCCGGCGGGGCCAACGGTCCGCGACGACCCCGCCGACGAGGACGAGAAGGACGAGCGGCAGCGAGTAGGCCGCCAGCACCACCCCGACGTCCGAGGGATCACCGGTCAACCGGGTGACGAACAGCCCGATCGCCACGACCACCAGGCCGTCACCGAGCGTGCTCGCGGACTGGCCCAGCCAGAGCAGGCGGAAGTCAGGGGATCGAAGAGCGGAGAACACCGTCCTCACCTTCGCGCCCGGTGCTCCCGTTGTCACCTCGATTTCCGGTGGGCCGGTCGCCTGCCGGCCGGTCGTCGGTGGGCCGGTCGTCGGCCCGGAGGATGCCGGCGTCCGGATCGAGGCCCTCCCCGGGACGGACGACGTCCCGCTCGGGTCGTAGGGCCTCGACGACGACGAAGCCGGCCAGCACCGCGACCGCCAGCCATCGGAGGCCGGAGGCCTGGATCAGGGCGTAGCCGTCGCGTTCGCCGAGAACCGCCCGCATCACGCTGAAGAGGTAGGTGACCTCCGCCGCCTGCCACAGGAGGAACCAACCCCACCTCGGGCGGGCCAGCACCGCGAGGGGGACGAGCCAGAGGACGAACTGGGGCGACCACACCTTGTTCGTCAGGAGGAACGCGGCGACGACGAGGAACGCGACCGCGGCGACGCGCGGGGGCTGTGGCGCGTACCGGACGAGGGCGGCGATCCCGAGACAGGCCAGGAGGAAAAGGATCAGCGAGGACCAGTTCAGGGAGGTGACGGTGCCGAGCAGCGGCCGGACCAGGTCACCGGCGCCCAGACCGTTGCCCAGCTGATCGATGACGAACCAGAAGGATCCCCAGTCGATCCAGCGTTCCTGCGAGAAACGGTAGGCGTGGACCCAACCGCCCGGGTCCAGGACCAGCACCGGGACGTTGACGGCGCTCCAGGCCGCCACGGCCGACGCGACAAGCCGGACGGCGGAGCGTCGTGCCAGGGGCGTTCCGGCCCGGAGGCACAGGAGGACGAGTGGCCCGATGATCAACAGGGGGTAGAGCTTCGCCGCGGCACCGAGGCCGAGGAGGACGCCGGTCCACCCGGGGCGGCCTCGCGTCCACGCCAGCAGGGCGACCGAGGTCAGCGCGACCGCCAGCAGGTCCCAGTTGATCGACGACTCGAGCACCAGCGCGGGGGAGACGGCCCACAGCGCGACGTCCCACGGGCGCCCGGGGCGGCAGCGCAGAAGGGCCCAGGTGGTGACGAGGGCGCCGACGACGAGGAGCGCCGCCGTCACCCAGAAGAACACCAGCCCTTCGTCGACGGTCTCGAACCCCAGCGTCCGCAGGGCCGGGTCGAGCCGCCCGGACGTTCCCAGGGCGTGGACCGGAAGCCCGACGACCGCCATCAGGGCGCCGATGAGCACCGGGTACTCGACGTCGTGATCGAGGTAGGGGAGGCCTCCCTCGCTGAACCCCCGACCGGCGTAGAGCGGCTGGATGTCGTTGTAGCAGGCGTAGCGCCACAGGACGTCGGGCTCGGGAGCGCCGTCCGCGCACGGCAGGGCGTGCCGGTAGGCGAGGTACAGCGAACCGATCGTCAGCAGCATGACGACCAGCGGGGGCGGCACGCCGCGCGCCTGCGCGATCGCGGCCCGGGCCGTGGTGCGGAGCCTGCCAGTCACGGTCGAATCCTCCCGTACCCAGCGGAAGACCTCGGCAGGCCCCTGATCCGGGGCCGTGGATGGTGTACGAATGGGGGATGTCCAGCGTCACGAGCAGGTTGGCGAGCGCCCGGCAGGCGGTCCTCGTCCGGCAACATCATCTCGGTGCCTTCGAGGACCCGGCTCCCCGCCCGGCCTTCCCGGCCGACCCCGTCATGCGGTGGGGGCGATGGGGGTTGCTGCCGGTCAGCTCGCTGATGAGGGTGCAGACGTCCGACCCGGTGGTCGCCATCACCTATGACGACGGCCCGGATCCCGAGCAGACCCCCGCCATCCTCGACGTGCTGGCCGAGCGTGGTGTCCCCGCGACGTTCTTCGTCCTGAGCGACCGCGCCGAGACGTATCCGGCGATCATCGAGCGCATGGTCCGGGAGGGGCATGAGGTCGCCCTCCACGGGATCGATCACTCGCGGCTGACCGAGGTCCCTGGTGTCGAGGCCGTCCGGCGGCTCCGGGAGGCGAAGCTCCGGGTCGAGGACGTCAGCGGGCGACCGGTCCGTTTCTACCGGCCGACCTACGGCGCGGTCGGGATCAGCACGTTCGCGGCGGCCCGGGCACTGGGCATGGAGGTCGTGATCTGGTCGGCCTGGGCGATGGACTGGCTCAACGCCCCGGTCGAGGAGGTCGCGGCCCGTGGGGCCGGTGCCCTGCATCCCGGTGCGATCCTCCTGCTCCACGACACGACGGACGATCCGGCCGCGGCCGAGGCGGGGACGCTTCCGACCTTCTCCCGTGCGGAGCTCGTCCGCCGGATCCTGGACGGCGCCGACGCCGCCGGGTTCCGCTTCCTGCGTGTCGACAACCTGGTCCGTCTCTACCCGGCGGTGCGGTCGGTCACCGTGCAGCGTCCCCGGCCTCACCTGCCGTTCCACTGATCACGACGCGAACAGGCTCGGCTCGTCCTTCAGGGCTGCCCGGCGTTCGGCCTCGTTGTCGCGGAGGACCTGGGTGAGGGCGATGTAGAACAGCGGGATCATCAGGAACTGGTCGATCAGCTGTCCCCAGGCCGCGCCCTCGACGTTGAAGAGGACCGAGCCGCCGATCATGAGGGTGAACACGAGGGGGGCCTCGATGGTCATGATCCGGAACACGCGGCGGGCCTGCCCGAGGGCGTAGGCGACCATCGCCGGGCCGAGGGCCGACGTCGAGCAGGCCATCGCGAGGGCGAGCGGCAGCAGGACACCCTGGGACTCGGCCCACTTGCCCTGGAAGAGCAGTTCGCCCCAGGCGCCGGGGACGAGGAACAGCACCGTGGCGTAGACGAGGGACATCGTGGCCATCGCCGCGCTGGTGCCCAGGGCGATCTTCCGCCGGGCCTGGTTCGAGATGTGGGTCCGCCGGGACAATTCGGGCAGCCCGAACGACATGACGGCGCCCGAGACGATCTGCAGCGGTCCGACGAGTACCTGCGCGGCCCGGATCGAGCCGACGGCCTGCTCGCCGACGATCGCGCCGACCATGAGGTATCCGCCGCTGAAGGCGCCGGTCGAGAGCATGTACTCGCCGAGCAGGTAGCCGACGAGGTCACGGTGCTCGTGGATCCAGCCGAAGGTCGCCAGCGGGTTGGGTACTGCCTTCAGCTGCGCGAGCGCGACGATCACGCACAGGGTGGCGGCGCCACCCCAGGTCAGCACGAGGGTGACGGCGTCCGCCGACTCCACGAAGATCAGGACGCCCATGGCCGAGAACTGGACGAGCGCCCAGAGGGCGTCGTTCAGGGCCGCGAGTTTCGCCTTGCCGAAGGTGAAGAAGACGTACCGGCAGGCATCCTGCATGATCAGGAACGGCAGGACGACGGCTGTCGCGATGAGCGTCGAGCCGATCCGTCCCTGGATCACGGTGCCGGCCGCGACCATGAGAACGGCCGCGGGGACGGTGATCCCGACGACCAGGCCCGTCGCCCGGGCAACCGTGTGCCGCCGTTCCTCCTCGTTCTCCTTGCTGTGCCTGATGCTCAGCGGCTGGGCGACCAGCGCCCGCTCGACGCCGATCACCATGGAGAACAGCAGGAAGGCCACGGAGAACGCGTCAAAGGCCTTCGCCCCCGCCGCGTGGACCACCAGGACGGAGAGCACCATGTTGGTCAGCGCCGACAACACCTGGTCGATCAGGTTCCAGCTGGCGCGGCCGAGGAGCAACAGGTGCCCACGCCGTCGGTTGTCGGCGCCGCCGGGCGTCTCCTCCGAAGGTGCTGGTCCTGGGTCGCTCACATCCGCACCCTTCCTGGTCGCACGAGACGGCGGTGGGCGCCGTCAGCCACCGGAGACAGCTTTCCACGCTTCGACAGGCCCTGGGGACGGCCAGCCCGGGGACCATGACCTGCTCGCAGAGGTTTTGCCTTGGGCTAACAGTCTGTTCCGGTTCGGGGCGACCACATCGGGGAGCAAGGTTTAATGGACATCCTGGCTGCCGCCCCCGCCGGTGGCGGGGCACAGCCGGGTGAGAAGCCGGGACGGAACCGGACCGACCGGTGCATATCGTATGTGATCGTCAGGTCGTCATCGTCAGATCGTCATCGACGGAAGGCACAGGATGCAGGGCCAGCGCTGGATCGTCGTCGCGGACTCGCCTTTCCTGCCCGCCAACGGCGGGGGTGAGCGGGAACACCTCGGCTTTGTCCGGGCAGCGTCCCGGGCCGGGCGCCTGGCGCTGCTCGTCGTCCCCGGGGCGGGGGAGCAGGATGTCTCCACCTACACGCGGGAGTTCGGCGACGTCCCGGTGGTGGTGACGGCCCGTCGCACGACGCCCCTGATGCTCGCCCATCCGACCAAGCCGTACGTCGTGGCCTCGCGCCCGGCGCCACGGTGGCTGCCCGCCCGGGTCGCTGCCCTCGCCCCCGGCGCGACCGGCGTCGTGATCTTCTCCTACAAGTCACGGGAGATCGGCGAGGTGATCGCCCGGGGGCTCCGGCTGCCGGCCGTGATGCGGCAGCACAACCGGGAGGGCGCCTACCACCGGAGCCTGGCGGCTGGTACTCCCGGGCCGCGGGGACTCGTCCTGCGCTGGGAGGCCCTGCGCATCGAACGTGACGAGCGTGCCCTCGGGCGGGCGTCGTGGCTCACCGGGACGGCGGACATCTCCGCCGCCGACGCCGAGTGGCGGCGGTCGACGGGCGCCCACAACGTCGTCCACGTGCCGCCGTTCGCCCTCGATCTCGGGCAGGCGGGCCAGCCTCGGCCGGAGTCCTCGCCGACGGCCTCCGACGGCCCGCCCCGGGTGCTGTTCCTCGGGGCGCTCGACGTCCCGACGAACACCGACGCGAT
This sequence comes from Actinomycetota bacterium, assembly GCA_030837345.1. Classification (GTDB taxonomy): domain Bacteria; phylum Actinomycetota; class Actinomycetes; order Actinomycetales; family Kineosporiaceae; genus JAUPKQ01. Next base: position 11,244 of record JAUPKQ010000076.1, read on the forward strand.
CGGCTGGTTCACCGCACACGTGTGGCCGCAGGTCTGCCAGGGCCACCCGACGGCGATCCTCCAGGTGGTGGGCCGCTCGCCGTCCCCCGACCTGTGCCGTCGGCTGGAGGCCCTTCCCCGGGTCGAGGTCGCGGCCGACGTCCCCGACGTCCGGCCGTATCTGGCCGGGGCGAGTGTCGCGATCAACCCGGCGGTGAGTGGCTCCGGGGTGAACATCAAGCTCATCGAGTACATGGACGCCGCGATCCCGCTGGTCAGCACCTCGTTGGCGACCCGGGGGCTACCGCTCGTCGCCGGGACGGACCTTGAG
>JAUPKQ010000077.1 GCA_030837345.1 Actinomycetota bacterium
CCGGCCCGCGCCAGCCCGCGCCGGCCCGGAGGGCACGTCCTAGACTCATCGCCCATGACCGACTCCGTCGTCCCCACGACCGATCCGACCTCCTCCCCGGCCGCACGCCGGGCCTGGGGATACGGCCTGGCGACGACGACAGGGAGCGGCGCCGTCCTCGACACCTGGTACCACGCTCCGCAGCTCGGGGAGGCTCCCTCGGACGCCGGGCTCCTCGGCGTCCCACCGGAGTTCGCCGCGTTGAGCGGCACCGATCCTCACCGCCGCGTGCAGCAGAAGGTGATCAGGACGGTCATCGACCTCGACACGCCCCCGGCCGACGTCCCTGACGCCTACCTGCGCCTGCACCTGCTGTCGCACCGCCTGGTCGCCCCGCACGGGCTCGACCTCACCGGCGTCTTCGGGGTGCTGCCCAACGTCGTGTGGACCAACCACGGCCCGTGTCCGGTGGAGGACTTCGAGGGGACACGATTGCGCCTTCGCGCGGCGGTCGGCCGGGTGGAGGTTTTCGGCGTCGACAAGTTCCCGAGAATGACGGACTACGTCGTGCCCTCCGGCGTCCGGATCGCCGACGCCGACCGCGTGCGGCTGGGGGCCCATCTGGCCCCGGGGACGACCGTCATGCACGAGGGATTCGTCAACTTCAACGCCGGAACGCTCGGCGCGTCAATGGTCGAGGGACGTATCTCCGCCGGTGTCGTCGTGGGCGACGGCTCGGACGTCGGGGGCGGGGCCTCGATCATGGGGACGTTGTCCGGCGGAGGCACCCAGGTGATCTCGGTCGGGAAGGGCAGCCTGATCGGTGCGAACGCCGGGATCGGGATCAGCCTCGGCGACAACTGCATCGTCGAGGCGGGGTGCTACGTCACGGCCGGAACGAAGGTGAAGGTCCTCCCCGAAGGAACGATCGTGAAAGCCCGGGAGTTGTCCGGAGCGCACGGCCTGCTCCTGCGCCGGAACAGTCAGTCCGGTGCCGTCGAGGCCGTACCTCGGAACGGGAAGACCTTCTTGCTCAATGACGCTCTCCACGCCAACGGTTGAATCACCGGCCCACCCGCCACGGCACCGCGGCCGATCCTTCCTCGTCGGCCTCGTCCTGCTGCTGGTGATGAGCGGTCTGGCCACCTGGGGATGGTGGTTCGGGACCATCGGGTCGATCCCGCTACGTCCCCACTGCACGACCGCGGCGGCCGGGGCGACGGCCGAGCTCACGCCCGAGCAGGCGAACAACGCCGCCGTCATCATCGGCATCGCCTCGCGGCGCGGTCTGCCCCCGCGGGCCGCGACGATCGCGATCGCGACGGCCCTCCAGGAGTCAAAGCTGATCAATGTGACCGGAGGGGACCGGGACTCGGTCGGCCTGTTCCAGCAGCGACCGTCACAGGGGTGGGGAACGGCGGAGCAGGTGTACGACCCGGTGTACGCGACGAACGCCTTCTACGACGCCCTGGTCGAGATTCCCGGCTACGAGAAGCTCTCGATCACCGTGGCCGCCCAGCGGGTTCAGCGCTCCGCCTTTCCCACCGCGTACGCGGCCCACGAACCTGAGGCCCGGCTGTGGGCCTCGACGTTGACCGGGTATACACCGGCCGGCCTCACCTGCGTCCTCACCGACATCTCCGGGGAGAACCCGAAGGAGAAACGCGGCACGGACCACTTCACCGGCCGGGCCCGGGCCGTGAAGACCGCTGCCCGGCAGGAGCTGGGGCGGACGGCGGTGCCGTCCGGGGGGACCGGCGCGGTGCTCCGGTTCGGCGCGGCCCCGAAGGAGCCGGGGCGCCAGGCCTGGACCGTGGCGCAGTGGGCGGTCTCGCGGGCGTACGAGCTGCGGGTGACGGAGGTCCAGACCGAGGGGAAGCGCTGGCGCCGTGACCATCCCGCCGAGGGATGGACGCCGAAGGACGACGGCCCTCCGCCAGGTGAGGTTCTCGTACGCGTCGGGTGAGGCGTTCCCGGCGGGGTCAGCGCAGCCCGAGAGGCACGTAGTCCCGCTGGCGTTCCCCCACGTAGACCTGCCGGGGACGGCCGATCTTCGTCCGCTTGTCATCGGTCATCTCACGCCACTGGGCGATCCAGCCGGGGAGGCGGCCGAGCGCGAACAGAACCGTGAACATCTTCGGCGGGAACCCCATCGCCTTGTAGATGAGCCCGGTGTAGAAGTCGACGTTGGGGTACAACCTGCGCTCGACGAAGTAGCTGTCGGAGAGGGCGATCTCCTCCAGGCGCATGGCGATGTCGAGCAACTCGTCGCGGTGACCCAGGTGGTCGAGGATCTCGTGCGCCGTCTGCTTGACGATCGCCGCACGGGGGTCGTAGTTCTTGTAGACCCGGTGCCCGAACCCCATCAGCCGGGCGCCCTGTTCCCTGTTCTTCACCTTGCGGACGAAGGTGTCGACGTCGTCGTCGCTGCGGCGGATGCCTTCGAGCATCTCAAGGACCGCCTGGTTCGCACCGCCGTGGAGGGGGCCGAAGAGCGCGTTGACACCCGCCGACACCGCGGCGAAGAGGTTGGCGTGCGACGACCCGACCATCCGCACCGTGGACGTCGAGCAGTTCTGCTCATGGTCGGCGTGGAGGATGAACAGGAGGTCGAGCGCCCGCGACATCACCGGGTCGACCTCGTACGGCTCCGTGGGCAGCCCGAAGGTCAGCCGGAGGAAGTTGTCGACGAGGCCGTGGGAGTTGTCCGGGTGGAGGAACGGCTGACCGATCGACTTCTTGTAGGCGTACGCGGCGACGACCGGGAGTTTGGCGAGGAGGCGGATCGTCGAGATCTCGACCTGCTCGGGGTCGAAGGGATTCAGGCTGTCCTGGTAGAAGGTCGAGAGCGCGCTGACCGCGCTCGACAGCACCGGCATCGGGTGGGCGTCCCGGGGGAACCCGTCGAAGAGCCGTTTGAGATCCTCGGGGAGCAACGTGTGGCGCCGGATGACGTCGTCGAAGTGGCCGAGCTCGGCGGGGGACGGCAACGAGCCGTAGATGAGGAGGTGGGCCACCTCGAGGAACGAGCTGTGCTGCGCCAGCTGCTCGATCGGGTAGCCGCGGTACCACAGGATGCCCTGGTCACCGTCGATGTAGGTGATCGACGACGTACAGGCCGCCGTGTTGGCGAACCCCGGGTCGAGCGCGACGAAACCGGTCGTCCCCAAGAGCGACGCGGTGTCGATCCCTGGGAACCCCACCGTCGCCCGGACGATGGGAAGGGCGAGCGAGCCCGTCGGGTGATTCATGGTGAGCGACTGCGGATCCGTCATACCCGAGCTCTCCTTTGGGCCGTCCACATCGAACATCAGTGCGACTAGGTATGGGCGCCCGGTCGGGACCTGCCACCCTCGTTGCCACGAAACTACCGGGCAATACACCACGGACAAGTCCGAGGGGATGTGACTTCGCCCGGACGGACCGGACCATCCCGCCCCTCCGCCCGCAGATGTCACGCGCAGCCAGGACGACGTCACTCAGTGACAGTATTTGCGTGTGTGAATCCTGGGCCGGCGCGGGGCGGTCAGGCCCGCGCGAGACGCGCGCCGAACGCCTCGGCGCGTTCGTCGGTCGTGGTGAGCGCGACGCGCACGTGTCGCACCCCCGCAGCACCATAGAAGGTGCCCGGAGCGACCAAGATGCCCGCCTTCGCGAACCATGCCACGGTGTCCCAGCACGGTTCGTCCCGGGTGGCCCACAGGTAGAGACCGGCCTCGGAATGGTCGATCCGGAACCCGGCATGCTCCAGGGCCGCCCGGAGGATCTCCCGGCGGGCCCGGTACCGGGCCTTCTGGGCGGCGACGTGCCCGTCGTCCGCGAGGGCGGCCCGTAACGCTTCCTGGACCGGCCAGGGCACCATCATGCCCGCGTGCTTGCGGACCTCCAGCAGCTCCCGGACCAGGTGGGGGTCACCGGCGGCGAACGCGGCCCGGTACCCGGCGAGATTGGACTGCTTCGACAGCGAGTACACGGCGAGCAGACCGTCATGCGAACCGCCGCACACCCGCGGGTCGAGGATGCTCGGGATCTCGCCGCACTCCCACGGGAGTTCCGCGTAGCACTCGTCGCTCGCGACGACGGCACCGATCGACCGGGCCCAGGCGACGACCTTCGCGAGGTGTTCCCAGCCGAGGACACGGCCGGTCGGGTTCCCCGGACTGTTCAGCCAGACAAGACGCACCGACCCCGCGGCGGGGCCGACCTGGGCGGTGCCGTCGGCCGGGACGGGCGTCGCCCCCGCGAGCCTGGCCCCGATGTCGTACGTCGGATACGCAGCCTCGGGGTGGACGACGAGGTCACCGGGCCGGAGGCCGAGGAGCGTCGGCAACCAGGCGACGAACTCCTTGGAACCGATCGTGGGCAGCACGCCGTCGGGGTCGAGGCCGGGCACGCCACGGCGCCTGGCGAACCAGTCCGCGACGGCGGACCGGACGGCCGGAGTCCCGTACGTCTGCGGGTAACCGGGGGCGTCGGACGCCGCCTCGAGAGCGGCGCGCACGACCGGTGGCGTCGGGTCGACCGGCGTCCCGACCGACAGGTCGACGATGCCCCCCGGGTGGGCCCTGGCGACCGCGGCATGGGGCGCCAGGCTGTCCCACGGAAAGCCGGGCAGGGCTAGCCCTGCCCGGCCCCACCGCGAGGTCAGGCGCCTTCGCCCTGCGGAGGAAGGGCCGCCACCAGCGGGTGGTCCTTCTCGATCACGCCGAGCTTGGCGGCGCCGCCGGGCGAGCCGAGGTCGTCGAAGAACTCGACGTTGGCCTTGGCGTAGTCCTTCCACTGCTCGGGGACGTCGTCCTCGTAGAAGATCGCCTCGGTCGGGCAGACCGGCTCACAGGCGCCACAGTCGACGCACTCGTCCGGGTGGATGTAGAGGGTGCGGGTGCCCTCATAGATGCAGTCGACCGGGCATTCTTCGATACACGCCTTGTCCTTCACGTCCACGCAGGGCTGGGCGATGATGTACGTCACGAGAGATCCTCCTGGACGGCGTTACCGGTATGACCGAGGCGCTCTCGCCCCTCGGGTCGGGGCCTAGTATCGCCGACCGACGTCGGAGTCGTGCGGTAGGAGGTCCCGGTGACAGGAAAGCAAATCTGGAGCGATCGTATCGGCCAGCGCATCGTCGTTCGCTACCGCCTCCACGACGGCACGCAGAACGACGCCGTCGGCGAGCTGACAGCCGTCGACGACGCCCTCCACGTGATCGCGCGCTCGGGCCCCGTGCACGTCCCCCTCGGCGACGTCGTCGCGGGGAAGGTCGTGCCGCCGCGCCCGTCCCGGCCTGGCCCCGCCCATCTCGTCACCTCCGTGACGGACCTCCAGCGCGTGCTGACGTGGCACTGGCAGGCCCCCGAGCAGGAGTGGGCGGGCGGGTGGCTGCTGCGCGCCGCCGGGGGATTCACCAGCCGCGCGAACTCCGCTCTCCCCCTCGGTCCTCCGGCGACGGCGTTCCCGGAGGCCCTTGACCAGGTCAGGGCCTGGTACCGGGCACGGGGCCTTCCACCGAGACTGTCCCTGGCCGGTCCGGCGGAGGGCGGGGTGCCGGACGACGACGGCCCGGCGAACGCCGTCCGGCACGCGGCCCTCGCCGACGGGTGGGAGGTCCTGCCCGGGGCTTCGGCCCTGGTGATGGCGGCCCGCACGGCGGACCTCCGGGCGAGGATTCCCTGTGCGGGAGCACCCGTGGACCTGCCGGGAGGGCTTCGCCTCACCGCCGCCGATACGCCGGACGACGCCTGGCTCGCCGGGTACCGGTCCGGGGACGTCCTGCCTCCGGTGGCGAAGGCACTGCTGCTCTCGTCACCCGAGCAGGTCTTCGTGTCGCTCCTGGAAGACGACCGGACCGTCGGCGTCGCGCGCGGTTCCCTCGGGGGTGGAGCAGCCGCGCTGACCGCGGTCGAGGTCTCCCCTGGCAGGCGGCGGCGCGGGCTTGGCACCATGTTGCTGCGCACCGTCGTCGACTGGGCGGCCCGGACGGGAACCGCCGTCGTGTACCTCCAGGTCGCAGAGCAGAACGAAGTCGCCCGGGCCGTCTACGAGCGCGCGGGATTCGTCGTCCACCACCGCTACGACTACCTCCGCTCCCCCGCCGAGGCCTGACGACGCGGCCTGACGACGCGACCTCGGGGTCAGGCACCGGTCTCAGCTGAGGGTGCGGTACCTGCCGCGGTAGTAGACGAGGGGCGCAGCGGTGTCCGGGCCGAGACCGAGGTGAAGGCGCTGGCCGTCATCGCATGGTCCGTCCCGTCCGCCACGGTGCTGAGCACGCACACCCCCGTGGCGAACCGTCCGACCACCCGGCGGAACATCTCGGTGTCGACCACGGGGGAAGGGTGTTTTCGGGAGAGCGGCACGATCGGCAGATTACGCGCCGGGACCAGCGATCTCCTGTTCCGAGCCGTCGGCGCTACGGACGTCGACGACGCTCGGCCCGGCGGCCTCCAGGATGTCGGTGATCTCGTGGCCGATCAGCTCGTGCCGTTCGAGCAACGCGTCCCGGAGCGCCTCGACGAGATGCCGGTTCGCCTCCAGCAGTTCACGGGTCTCGACCCGGAGCCCCGCGAGCAACAGCTCGACCTGGGAACGGGCGCGCTCGTCCGACAGCACCCTGCTGACGAGACCGGCGTCACCGAACCCGCCCCCGGCCGCGGCGAGGGAGACGAGGCTGCCTGTCATCCCGGCGGCCCCGACCATCTGGGCGGCGAGCTTCGTCGCCTGGGCGAGGTCTCCGCCGGGCCCGGTCGAGACGTCGCCGAAGAACAGCTCCTCGGAGACCTGTCCGCCGAACGCGATCCGGATCAACCCTTCGAGCTCCCGCCGCGACCGGGTGTAGACGTCGTCGACGTCACCGTGGGCGAGCAGCCCGAGAGAGCCTGCCCGCTTGACGATCGTCAGGACCTCCAGCCGCCGGTGCGGCGCGACGAGCCAGGCCATGACGGCGTGTCCGGCCTCGTGCGTCGCGATGAGGCTGCGTTCGTGGTCGGTGTACGTGACCGGCTGCCCGAGGCCGACCTCGGTGACGAGCCGGGCGTGCTCGACGTCGGTCCACGACATCCTGGCCGCTCCCCGCCGGACGGCGTTGACGAGAGCCTCGTCCAGCAGGTGCTCGATCATGACCGGCGTGTACCCGGTGGTGATCCCGGCGAGGGCGTCCCGGTGCTCGTCGCCCGCCAGTTTCCGGTCGTGGGCCTTCCGCGCGAGGAAGTGGTCGATCAGCTGCCTGCGTCCGGTCTTGTCCGGGGAGGAGAACACCAGACGGCGGTCGAACCGGCCCGGCCGCAGCAGCCCCGGGTCCAGGGAGTCCGCACGGTTGGTCGCGGCGATCAAGAGGACGTCGACGGGCTCCGTCCGGGGCCGGGGGATCGCCCGGTGGGCGGGCAGGAAGAGGTTGACGGCGTCGATGACCGCCCCCTTCACCCGCTCGGTCGTCGTCGGCGTGTCGAAGGACTGCATCTGAATCAGCAGCTCGTTGACCACGCCTCCCACGCCCTCGCCCATCGGGCCGGCGGCCGAGACCATCGGACCGGACGCCGAGACCATCGGGCCGGCCATCCCGGCCAATCCGGTCAGACCGCCGCAGTGGACCACTTCCCCGGCGAAGGCACCGGCAAACACACCGGCGGAGGCGCCGAAGCCGCCGGACGGGGAGACCGGGACCGCGCTCGCCATGCCACCGCGGACCGTCGCGATCGCGTCGATCTCCTCGATGAACCCGATCGCCGCGCCCTCGGCACGGGCGGCCTTGCGCAGGGCCGCGAAGTAGCTGCGGATCTTCCGCGCGGTGGCGCCGTAGTACATCGACTGGAACGACGTCGCCGACACGAAGAGGAAGGGCACCCCGGCCTCGGCGGCCATCGCCTTGGCCAGGTGTGTCTTCCCTGTTCCCGGAGGTCCCTCGAACAGCAGGCCGCGCCGGGGCGTCCCGCCCATCCGGCACCGGAAGGTCCGGGCCTGGCGGAGCAGGTCGATCGAGCGGCGGACGTCCTCAAGGACCGGGTCGAGCCCCAGCACGTCGTCGAACCGGACGTCGAGCTGCTCCGGCCGGTAGACGACGTGCGGCGAGCGCCCCGACACCACCGTGGTGCCGAGCAGAAAGAGAATCATGATGGTGAAGAAGGCCCCCGACATCAGGTACAGGGGATCGACCTCGGGCACCGAAGGCAGCCCGGCGGGATCCCCGGTCAGCACCCGGTACCAGAGCCAGAGCGGGAGCGGGGCCAGGACCGCCGCGAGGCGGAGGAGCCTGCGCTGACGGCGGTGTTCCCGGAGGCGGTCGACATCCGTGAGTTCGAGAGGCACCTGCCCAGAGTGAAGCACGGGAAGCAATCACGGAGTGTTACATCGAGAGGGTCACTCCCCCGGAGTAGGTAACTCAGCGCAACGGACGCCGGGAAGTCCCCCGAACAGCGTCGTCTCCCGGCCGTCGGCGTCCCGGGGCCCGCCGGGGGTCCCCCGCACGAGGCGGTAGAGCTCCTTCGCCGTCAGCGGATGCCGGATCCCGTTGCTCAGGGCGAAGGTCGCCGGCGCCTCGGTCCTCACGGTCAGCTGGGTGGCGTGGGCCTTCATCGCGGCGACCTTGGCCCCGAGATGGGCCGCACCGTCGACGACCGTCGTGACGGACCCGGGGTCCGTGCGATCCTCCGGGAGCGTCCAGTAGATCTTGGGGACCGCCCACGGCTCTCCGCCGGGGCCCGGGTCCGCGGCGAGGTCGGCCGCCCGCAGGGTGACGCGGTGGGCCTGGACGTGATCGGGATGCCCGTACCCGCCGTCCGGGCCGTACGTGACGACCACCTGCGGGCGCAGGGCCCGGACGACGGCCGCGAGACGGGCCGCCGTCGCGTCGACGTCCGCGAGGTAGAAGGCCCCAGGCGGGGCCTCCGGCGCCTCCCGCGCCCGGCCGTCGGCACCCCAGACCATGCCCGAGTCGCGGTAGCGCACCGGCGCCGCCGAGGAGGTGTCCTCGCCCGGCAGGCGGATCTCGTCGAGGAAGCGGTGGTCGGTCACCCCGAGGGCGGCCATGGCGGCCGCCAGCTCACCGGCCCGGTACGCGCCGAGGGCCTCGCCGGAGGTGGCGCGGAGGTACGCGAGATCCGCGGGAATGATCTCTCCCTGTTCCCCGCGCGTGCAGGTGACGAGGGCGACGTGCGCCCCGCCCGCGACGTGACGAGCCATGGTGGCGCCGTTGTTGATGCTCTCGTCGTCCGGGTGGGCGTGCACGAGGAGCAGGCGGCGTGAAGCGGTCGGAGCCATACCCGCATTCTCGCCGGAGGCTCTCCCGCGTCGTGCGGGGGGCGGACCCCCGGTACGCTTCCTCAGGTGAGAGACGTGTCGGTCGCCTCATCTACTGAGGGTGACCCCGTATTGGCAGTTCTTGTCGCGCACGCCGAGCAGGCAGGGCTTCGTGTCCCGCTCACCCTCTTCGTCGGGGGGACCATCATCTCCGGGATCCTCACGAGCGTCGTCGAGTGGGCCGACGAGGTCGAGGCGACCTTCCCCAGCCATGATGGCGAGGGCATGGGGATCGGCGAGGCGATAGCCACCGGTGTGAAAGAAGCGGCGGAGAGCGCGCCCAGCGACGCCCCCTACCGGATCATCCATCTGAAGGACGTCGTCTACATGGGCCAGCCCGTCGTCAACGGGCCGCCCTGGCGGGGGCGGCTCGCCGACGTCAGCGGCTGGATGTTCGGAGCCCTGGGTATCGGCTGAGGCCCCGGCCCTCGCCACGGCGAGGGCCCTTACCGCTATGAGCCTCAGCCCCGGCGCGACCGGGCCCGGCCCTTCTCCCGGTTGACCGACGACAGTTCGACCTTGCGCAGCCGGACGGCGGTCGGCGTCACCTCGACGCACTCGTCGTCCCGGCAGAACTCGAGGCACTGCTCGAGCGAGAGCTTGCGCGCGGGCACGAGCCGCTCGAACTCGTCGGACGTCGACGACCGCATGTTCGTCAGCTTCTTCTCCTTGGTGATGTTGACGTCCATGTCGTCGGACCGGGAGTTCTCCCCGACGATCATGCCCTCGTACACCTCGGTGGTCGGCTCGACGAAGAGGGTGCCACGCTCCTGGAGGTTCGTGATCGCGAAGGCCGTGACGACCCCCGCGCGGTCGGCGACGAGCGAGCCCGTCGGGCGGGTCCGCAGTTCGCCGACCCACCGCTCGTAGCTGTCGAACACGTGGTGGGCGATGCCGGTGCCCCGTGTCTCGGTGAGGAACTCGGTCCGGAAACCGATCAGCCCCCGCGAGGGCACCTTGAACTCCATCCGGACCCAGCCGGTGCCGTGGTTCGACATGTGCTCCATGCGGCCCTTGCGGGTGGCGAGCAACTGGGTGATCGAACCGAGGTACTCCTCCGGGGCGTCGATCGTCAGATGCTCGAAAGGCTCACAGACGACGTCGTCGATCACCCGGCTGACGACCTGGGGCTTGCCGACGGTCAGCTCGAACCCCTCGCGGCGCATCGTCTCGACGAGGATCGCCAGGGCGAGCTCACCACGGCCCTGGACCTCCCAGGTGTCCGGGCGTTCGGTGGGCAGTACCCGGATCGAGACATTGCCGACGAGTTCCCGGTCGAGGCGGTCCTTGACCAGGCGGGCGGTGACCTTGGTGCCCTTGGCCCGGCCGGCCAGCGGGGAGGAGTTGGCGCCGATGGTCATCGAGATCGCCGGTTCGTCGACCGTGATCAGCGGCAGCGGCCGGGCGTCGTCGACATCGGCGAGGGTCTCACCGATCGTGATCTCGGGGATGCCGGCGACCGCGATGATGTCGCCCGGTCCGGCCTCCTCGGCGGGCACCCGGTCCAGGGCCTCCGTCATCAGCATCTCGGTGACCTTCACCCGGGCGGTCGAACCGTCCCGGCGGCACCAGGCGACCTGCTGTCCCTTGCGGATCTTCCCGTTGCGGACGCGGCAGAGCGCCAGACGGCCGAGGAAGGGCGAGGCGTCGAGGTTCGTCACGTGGGCCTGGAGCGGCATCTCGTCGTCGAAGGACGGCGCGGGCACGGTGTCGAGGATCGTGCGGAACAGCGGCTGGAGGTCCTCGCTCTCCGGCAGGAGGCCGTCCCCGGGCCGCTCCAGCGAGGCGCGACCGGCCTTCGCCGACGCGTAGACGATCGGGAACTCCAGGGCGGTGTCCGGGTCGATCCCGGTCCCGTCGACGAGATCCATGAACAGCTCGTAGGTCTCGTCGACGACCTCGGCGATCCGGGAGTCCGGACGGTCGACCTTGTTGACGACGAGGATCACCGGCAGATGCGCCTGGAGGGCCTTGCGCAGCACGAAACGGGTCTGCGGCAGCGGGCCCTCGGAGGCGTCGACGAGGAGCGCGATGCCGTCGACCATGGACAGCCCCCGCTCGACCTCACCCCCGAAGTCAGCGTGGCCGGGGGTGTCGATGATGTTGAACGTGACCCCGCCCTCGGGCGCACCGGGGCCGGACCATCGCACCGCGGTGTTCTTCGCGAGAATGGTGATGCCCTTTTCCCGCTCGAGATCGTTGGAGTCCATCGCACGTTCATCGACGTGCTGGTGGGCCCCGAACGCCCCGGTCTGCCACAGCATGGCGTCGACGAGGGTGGTCTTGCCGTGGTCGACGTGGGCGACGATCGCGATGTTGCGCAGGTCGTCCCTGGTACGGGTGGGCATGCGGGAGGACTCGTTCCGGGTGGGGGATTTGGTCACCCGCATCCTACGGGGTCACTGGAGTGCCGCTGTCCGTCGTCGCGTCCGCTGCCGCCGAACGAGCGAGCAGGGCGCGGACGACGGGGACGTCGGCCGGGAGCCACGCGACGTCCAGCCAGCGTCCGAGGGGCAGGGTGAGCAGCTCGTCGTGAGCCTCGAGAGGGGCCGGTTCGCCCTCGACGACGCGGGCCAGCCACACCCGCAGGCGATGGGCCGGGGGCAGAGGCCAACCGGGCAGGTCAGGGTCGGGTCCGGGTACCTCCGCGCCGAGCTCGACCACGACCCCGAGCTCCTCGGAGAGCTCCCGGTGGAGGGCGTCCACCGGGTCCTCCCCCGGATCGACCTTTCCCCCGGGCAGCTCCCAGCCGCCGGCGAGGCGGGGCGGGGCGGTCCGTCGGGCGGCCAGCAGAGTCGTGGGGGCGGCGAGGTCGTCGACGACGGCGGCGCCGACGACCAGGACGAAGGGTTCGCTCACGGGCGAAGCGTACGCAGATCAGGTTCCGAGAGGTCCGATGCTTCGCAGAACGGTGGTGTTCCCGCTCACTTCGACGTGCCCGGTCTGGCTGGTCGCCTGCGCCGCCTTGATCTGCTTCAGGCCACCGGAGAGCATCCCGAACGCGACGAGCCAGGCGACGACGCCGAGCAGCAGGTAGATGAGCAAGAAGGGGACCTCGTCGATCACCGGGAGATCCCAGATCGAGTGGAGGAGGATCACGACCAGCAACATCCGCAGCACCCTCTGGTGCACGAGCATCCTCGGGTCCAGCGGGCCGTCGAGCTTGACGCGCCAGAGAGCGCCGGCGGCGAGCGCCGTCCAGACGACGTGACCGAAGGGCGCCAGGAGACCGCGGATGAGGATCACGTGGGTGACCTGGCCGAGGTCGACGAGCCCCTGCTCGTCGAACAGGAACCGCAAGGCGTACCCGGCCGACTCGAAACAGGCGAAACCGGCCCCGACGGCGGCACCGAACAGCATGCCGTTGAGGATCCATGGATACCGCTGGGCGGGCAGCCGCATGGTGATCACGAAGACGGCGACGATTTTCGCGACCTCCTCGGAGATCCCGATGAGGAACGGGTCGATGACGTTGTGGCCCATCTCACCGAGATGGCCTGTGGTCTGTTCGAGCACGAGGGTGAGCCCGAGGGAGATCAGGCCCCCGATCACCACGCAGTGGATCAGTAGGTAGAGGGAGACATTGCGGGGGGTGTTGGTCTCCAGGAAGAACACGAGCGTCGACACGGGGACGGCGAAGCTGCCGACGAGGATCAAGGCAGGCAGCAGATTGACGTTCTGGAACAGCTGGACGAGGATCCAGAATCCCGCGAACACCATGATCGACATACCGAGCAGGCGGACGAACATCCAGGGTTTGGGCCAGTCGGACTCAATGTCGTGCAGGTTGGGGGTGTACCCGGGCACGCCCATCGCGAAGTGTCGTTCGACCTCCTCCCGCCCGTACCGGCGGAACACGGCGGACATCAGATCCTGGATCCGGAATCCCTCCAGGCGCTCGACGCCCGCGAAGTCCGCCAGACGGTCGGTCAGCACGTAGACGCCGCCCCTCGACAGCGACGGGAACGGCACGGCCGCGCCGTCGGCGGGCTGAGCCGTCGGCGCGGCCCCGGCGTCGGTCGCCGTCCCGATGCCGGTCGCCGTCCCGATGCCGGTCGCCGTCGCCGTCCCGATGCCGGTCGCGGTGCCGTTCGCGGCGCCGTTCGCGGTCGCCGTCCCGGAGCCGTTCGCCGTCAGCGTCCCGGTGAGGTGGGGAGGCAGCGGCCCGTCGGCGATCGCGGGCCAGGCGGCCGCGAGCGTCAGCCAGGCGGTCCCGCCGTCCGGCCAGAGCAGGGCGGACGGCGGGACCTCGCCCGAGGTGATCCAGTGCCGGACGTGCTCCGCCGGATGGGGTCCCGTGGTCTCACCGTCGATGCTCACGAACCAGTCGGCCATCGTGTCCCCCGTTCTGCCAGGCGCGGCGTACGCACAAGGCAGGCCTCCCCGCGGCGCCTCCGTCCGTCGTCCGCTGTCGCCAAGACTGCCGTACGTGAGCCGATCTCCGGGACAGGTTACGGAAGCCGTGGGAATCCCCACCACTCGGCAGATCACCCGGACGGCGCCCGGCAACCGCTCAGACGATCTCCCGGACCTCGGCGAAATGGCACGCGACGAGGCTTCCCTCCCCGCGGTCGATCAAGGCGGGGGTCTCGGTCGCGCACATCTCCTGTGCCTTCCAGCAGCGGGTCCGGAACCGGCATCCGGACGGCGGATCCACCGGGGACGGAACCTCACCCGAGAGGACGATCCGCGGCCGGCGGCGGCCCAGGAGCGGGTCGGGATCGGGGGCTGCCGACAGCAGGGCCTGGGTGTAGGGGTGCATCGGGCGGTCGTAGACAGTGCCTTTGACCCCGGTCTCCATGATCCGCCCGAGGTACATCACGGCGACGCGGTCGGAGATGTGCCGGACGACGGACAGGTCGTGCGCGATGAACAAGAAGGCGAGGTCCAACTCCTCCTGAAGGTCCTCTAGGAGGTTGACGACCCCGGCCTGGACCGACACGTCGAGCGCCGACACGGGTTCGTCGAGGACGAGAAGCCTCGGTTCGAGGGCGAGGGCCCGCGCGATCCCGACCCGCTGCCGCTGGCCCCCGGAGAACTCGTGCGGGTACCGGTTGCCGTGCTCGGGGTTGAGCCCGACGCGCCGCAGGAGTTCCGCGACCCGTGCCGGGCCGCCGCGGGCGGCGAACTGGCCGTGGATGTGCAACGGCTCGGCGACGATGTCGTTGACCGGCATCTTCGGGTTGAGCGAGGCGTACGGGTCCTGGAAGACGATCTGGAGGTCCCGCCGGACCGGACGCAGCCGGGCCGCCGTCAGCGTCGTCAGCTCCTGTCCGGCGAACCGGACGGATCCGGACGTCGGACGGTGGAGCTGGAGGACCGCCCGGCCCGTCGTCGACTTGCCGCACCCCGACTCCCCGACCAGTCCGAGGGTCTCCCCGGGGTCGAGGTGAAAACTGACCCCGCTGACGGCCTGGACCTCGCCCACCGTGCGGCGCACCAGCCCTCCGCCCTTGATCGGGAAGTGCATGACGAGGTCGCGGACGTCGAGGAGGTGATCGTTCACTCGGCGTCCACCTCCTCGGCACGGAAGATCGTCGTCGGGTCGGACAGGCCGCTCAGCTCCCCCCGGAAATGGCAGGCGGCGGTGTGCCCGGCGTGCCCGGCGTCCGCGAGGAGCGGTTCCTCGGTCGCGCACCGATCCCGGGCGATCGGACATCTCGGGTAGAACGGGCAACCGGGAGGCAGGTTGATCAGGGACGGCGGGGCCCCCGGGATGGGACGCAGCCGGTGGGCGGAGGCGTCGAGGCCCGGGATCGACCCGAGCAGCCCGGCGGTGTAGGGCATCCGGGGGGTGCGGAAGACCTGCTCGGTCCGGCCGTACTCGACGGCACGACCCGCGTACATCACCAGGACCCGTCCCGCCATCCCCGCGACCACCCCGAGGTCGTGGGTGATCAGCACGATCGCCGCGCCGACGGCGTCCTTGACCTCCAGGAGCTTCTCAAGGATCTGGGCCTGGACCGTCACGTCGAGGGCCGTCGTCGGCTCGTCGGCGATGATGAGGTCGGGCTTGTTGATGACGGCCATGGCGATCATCACCCGCTGCCGCATGCCACCGGAGAATTCATGGGGGTAGTTGCGCAGGCGCTCCCGGGGGCGGGGGATGCCGACGAGGTCGAGCATCTCGGCCGCCTGCTCCAGGGCGCTCTTGGAGGAGACCGCCTGATGCGACCGGACGGCCTCCGCCAGCTGGTCCCCGATGGTGTGGACGGGATTGAGCGCCGTCATCGGATCCTGGAAGACCATCGCGACCTTCCGCCCCCGCACGGAGCGCAACCGCGCCTTCGTCATCGTCGTCACGTCCTCGCCCTTGAGCAGGATGCGGCCGGTGACCTCCGCGCGCGGGGGCAGCAGCCCCATCACGGCGAGGCCGGTGACGGACTTGCCCGAGCCGGACTCTCCCACGACCCCCAGCACCTCGCGTTCGAAGACCTCAAGGCGAAGGCCCCGGACGGCGCTGACGACGCCGTCCTCGGTCCCGAAACGGACACTGAGGTCCTCGATCCGAAGGAGCGGCTCCGGAGCCCGGTTCTCGACGGTCATCAGTCACGCACCCGGTTCTGCTTGGGGTCGAAGGCGTCGCGGAGGCCGTCGCCGATGAAGTTGACGGTCAGGGCGATCGCGACGATGAACAGGCCCGGCCACCAGAACAACCACGGCCGCACCTGGAAGGCGTCCTTGTACTCGCTGATCAACTTTCCCAGGGAGGTGTCGGGCGACTGGACCCCGAGGCCGACGTAGCTGAGCGCCGTCTCCAGGATGATCGCGGCGGCGATCGTCAGCGTCGCGTTGACAATGATCGTCCCGACGGTGTTCGGGAGGATGTGCCGGACGATGATCCGCCACGGGCTGGCCCCCATGGCGCGGGCGGCCTCGACGAACTCCTTCTCGCGCAGCGCGAGGAACTCGCCCCGGACCAGGCGGGCCATGCTCGTCCAGTAGATCAGGCCGAGCATCAGGGCGATGACCGCGGCGCCCCCGCCCGTCGTCCGGCCGAAGACGGCGGCGAGCACGAGGGCGGGAAGAGACAGGACGAGGTCGGTGAACCGCATGACGACGATGTCGGTCCGGCCCGCGAAGAAGCCGGAGAGCGCGCCGAGGAGCACCCCGACCACCGTGCTGATGAGCCCGGCGAGGAGGGCGATCGTCAACGAGCGCTGCGTGCCACGCATGGTGAGGGCGAAGTAGTCGCGCCCGATGTCGTCCTGCCCGAGGGGATGCGCTCCGACGGCGGGCCCGTCGCCGTCCACGAAGGACGGCAAGAGGTCGAGGGTCGGGCGGCCCGCGTCGACGACCTGCCCGGCCGCGCGGTAGTCCTGCCCCCACCATCCGGCCAGGCCCGCGACACCGATGGAGGTCGTCGCGAGGACGAGGATGCCGAACAGCACCGCGAACGCGACCATCGCCCCCCGGTGGCGCAGGAACCTCCGGGTCACCAGCTCGCGCTGGGTCCGGGCCTTGACGGTGAGCTCCCGGTCGGATTCGGGTGCGGCGGTCGTCCCACCCCGGGGAATCATGATTCGTCTCTCCTGTTCCGGGCGGTCACGACAGCCTGATCCTCGGGTCGAGGTAGGCGTAGGCGATGTCGGCGAGCAGGTTGAACGCCGCGACGGAGAGGGCTGTCACCAGGTAGAACGCCATGACCGGATTGGGATCGACCTGGATCAGGCCGCTGAAGAACAGGTTCCCCATGCCCTGCCAGCCGAAGACGTACTCGGTGATGACGGCCCCGGAGATCAACGCCCCGAAGTCGAGCGCCGCGAGGGTCGTCACCGGGATGAGAGCGTTGCGGAAAGCGTGACGCAGGACGACGGCGCGCTCGGTCAGGCCTTTCGCGCGGGCCGTCCGGATGTAGTCCTGGTTCATCACCTCGAGCATGGTCGATCGCGAGTACCTGCTGTACGTCGCGAACGAGATCAGCAGGATCGACAGGGTCGGCAGCAGCAGATGGGTGAAGGTGTCGAGCTGCTGTTCCCAGAAGGTGCCCTCGAAGTTGGGGGTCCGGGCGCCGATGGTCGCGAAGACGCGGCCTCCGACGAGGTCCGCGTACCCCGGCAACGTCCGCAGCACGATGTCGAGGACGATGAAGAACCCCGTGACGACGGCGGTCACCAACGACGCCCGGACGGCCTCACCCTTGTCGACGCCGCCGAGGGCGTACCCGATTCCCGAGGCGAGAAGGAGAGAGAGGACGAGAAGGAGCAGGAGGTTCGTCCACGACGCCCACTTCGGATCCAGGAGCCAGGGCGTGACGACGAACGATCCGAGGGAGCCGACCGCGGCGGTCGCCAGGCAGCTGTGGAGCACCTGGCGCCGGCGCAGGCCCTCCGCGAGGAACGCGATGCCGGTGGCGGCCCCCAGGGAGAACACGATGATCAGCCCTGGCCCGAGGGCCGGGTAGCGGAACCAGTTGATCGCCGAGAGATAGCTGAGCAGCCCGAAGGTCGCGGCGGCGGAGGCACCCCGGACGATCCACCGGCGTCTCGCCGTCCCTCCGGCGATCGCCCCCCACGTCAGTCCGCTGAGCACCGCGAGGACGAGCGCCGGGAACGGCCCGACGCGGGGATCCTGGTACCAGTTGTTCGCCTCGATCGCGAGGTACTGCTTGAGGAGGACCGCGACCCAGAACACCGGGAGGGAGAAGAAGAGGAACGCGGCGAACGTGATCGTGTAATCGAAGCCGCTGTACTGCCGGAGCGAGGAGATCACCCCGACCGAGACACCGAGCAGCACGGCGAGCACCAGGGCGGCGGACACCAGGCGCAGCGTCGATCCGGCCGCCTGGGTCAGGAGCACCGAGACCTCCTGGTCCCGGATGTTCCTGCCGAGGTCGCACCCCTGCCCGGGGACGACGCACCGGGTGACGCCCCCCGCCCAGGTCAGGTACCGGCGGGGGACGGGCTGGTCGAGGTTGAGCACCTCGATCCGGTGCGCGATCTTCTGCTCCCGGCCCACGCTCGTGTCCGTCCTCAGATCGCTGAGCGGGTCACCGCTGTTGGCGACGAGGACGAACACGAGGAACGAGGACACGACCAGCGTGAGGACCGAAGCGAGGAGCCGACGGATCACGAAGACGGCCACGCGAGGTACCTCCTGGGAGCGAAAGGTCGTGGGGACATGGTGGCCGGGCCACCGACGGGCATGGTGGCCGGGCCACCGATGGGCACGATGGCCGAGCCGCCGATGATCTCAGGCTCTCGCCCACCTCGCCACGTTCCAGGTCAGCTCGGCCTGGGTAGCGTTGTACTCGAGACCGCTGACGTCCTTGGACGACGCGAAGAGCGCGGGGAAGGCGTACAACGGGATCGTCACCAGGTCTGTCCACAAGATGGTGTCGACCTTCTTGATGACCTCGTTCCTCTTTCCCTTGTCGAGTTCGGAGATCGCCTGACCCAGCAGTTTGTCAACCTCGGGGTTGCTGTACTTGATGTGGTTCTGGCCGCCGCCGGTCACGTAGATGTCGCCGTTGTCCCCGAGCAGGGGCGATCCCGACCAGGCGAACATCGCGACGTCGAAGTTCCCGGACGGGTACTCCGTGTCGAAGAAGGTGGGGGTCCCTGAGTCGAGCACGGTGAAGCCCGCCTGGCCGCAGGACGCCTGGAGCAGGGCGATCGTGTCGGCGCGCCGCTTGTTCAGCTGGGCCGGGTCTTTCCGCCAGCCGATCCTCACGGCCGGTTTCCTGCCGGCCAGCAGCTGCTTGGCCCCGGGGATATCGGCAGTGAGGTACTTCTCGCCGCCGACGGAGTTCTCGAAGTCGCTGTAGGCGGGCTGGAACGGGTAGATGAACCTCGACTGGAAGACCTTGGCCTTGGGGTTCTGCGGCTTGACGAGGTTGTCGACGATCTGCTGGCGGGGCACGCACTTGGTGAAGGCCTCGCGCAGGGCCTTGTCCTTGAACTGGCCCGCGAAGTTGAAGTCCAGGTGCTCGAACGTGTATTGGTCGTGCGTCGAGTACCGGATGCTGTTGCCCATCGCCTTGAGCTGTTTGACGATGTCCACCTGAGGCTGCGGATCCATCGCCTGGATCTCGCCGTTCTGGAGTGCCTGCGCCTGCTGGGGACCGCCGATGTACCGGATGACGATCTTCGCGGTCAGGGGCGGCTCGCCCCACCAGCGGGGATTCGCCACGAGCGTCAGCGACTGGCCGGCGGCCCAAGCCTCGATCGTGTAGGGACCGGACGAGGGCATCAGCTCCTTCTTGAGCTGCCCCGGGTTGAGGTCCCAGCCGTCGTTGTAGAAGGCGATCGCCTTCGCGAGCTCGGGCGATGACGGGGTCGAGGCGAGGTCGACGAAGGTCTTCGTCATACCGGCCTGCTTCTCGACGATGTGCGCCGGCATGACGAGCCCGGGGCCGTAGAGACCTTCCCAGTCGCCGTAGGGCTTCCGGTAGGTGACGGTGATCTCTCTGCCTCCGGCGGTGCAGACCGGTTTGTTCTGGTCCTGGTATCCCGCTTTCTGCGCGGTGTCGAAACCCTTGTCCCCGGTGAGTCCGCTGTTCGCGAGCCAGGCGAGGAGGAAGTCGTCGCAGTCGATCGGGTCCCCGTCAGACCAGGTGGCCTTCTCGTTGATCGTGTACTTGACGGTCAGCGGGCTGTCACTGATCTTCTTCTGGGTACCGAAGTCCTCGTTCGGTAACAAGGAGCCGTCCGGCGCGAACTGCCAGAACCCGCTCAGGACGCCGTTGAGCGCCGAGGTGTTGGCGATCGAGTTGCCGTCGGCCGTATTGGGGTTGTACGCCGAGAACTCTTGTTCATGTGCCCAGGTGATCGTCTTGTTCGACGTCGACGCCCTGGCGGACGGGTCCTTCACGGCGCCGCCGGCGGAACCGTTGCTCGTGGCGCAGGCCGAAAGCGCCAGCACCGTCCCGGTGAGAAGGGCGAGGGTCCGGGACCCAGCACTCTTGTTGATCAACATGATCCTTCCTGGTGACGATGTGAGGGATCGGGGGAGTTCCGTAGATTGCCGGTTACCCACCAGATGCGCCGAACTGTCCCCCCACCGGGAGGTCACTGTCAATAAAGCCCTTGCGTAACCCCGGAGACAAGACCACCGGCCCTTTCGTCACCCGGAGGAAACCGCTCGTTACCCGGAGGCAACAATTCGACCGCGCGAGCAACGCGAGTCACCGCGATCAGGGACGCGAGGGAAGGCGCATGACGTCCTGCTCCTCCAGACCGACCAGCGCCACGAACTCGGCGTAGGCCTCGTCGGCGTCCTCTCTGGTGCCTCGGTAGGAGATCTGAAAATCACCGGTGGGAGCGATGAACGACACCTGCGGATCGGTCTCGAACCATCGCACCGACAGCACCTTGCCGCTCGGCAGGGTGACCGCCGTGTCGGGATAGATCTCGCCGAAGAGATGTGACCACTCCAGGGGAGACTCCCAGGTCGCGAAGACCTCGCTGTCGATCAGATGGGCCAGCGGCCAGACGGGGTCGAGCGGGGACGGCTCGCCGTGAGCGACCGCCAGCATGCCCGCGTGGTGGATCGCGGCGACCAGCCCCCCGTCGGGGGACAGGATCACGACGTCGTTGTTGAAGAACGACTCCCCCGCCCGTTGCGGGTGCTCGCGGACCAGGGCGCTGAGGTGCCATGCCTGTAGGACGAAGGGACCGACGTCCGGCCGCCACGAGGCGTCGGTGACGACGTAAAGATCGTTACCGAGCCTGGTCCCGATCTGTTCGACCAGCCGTGCTCCGATGGTGGCGTCGTCGTCGTCGAGCCGGAACCTCCCCCACGCGGACGAGGGGATGCCGTCAAGCTGATCCAGGAGAAAACCCGTTGCTTCAGGCATCACGCGACGCAGTGAATCAAGCGCTTCGCGCCACACCCAGGTCGTCACAGCCCATGACCGTAACGCTCCGGAAGCACCGGAGGAAACCCCCTCTCTGATCATGGGATCCGTGCAGGTCGAGACTCGGTACGCGCGCGCCTGACGCTTCCGCGCCGGAACCAACTGATGTCGCGGGATCCGTCCGTCATCCATACCCCCGGCGGTACCGCGACCAGCCCTAGGTGCGATCACGACCATGGTGGACGATCACCGGTCAACGTCACCCGTAGACGTCCCCACGATGGGAGATCTTGATGACCTCGACCATGACTTCGTCGTCCAGAATGCGATAGATCACCCGATACATCCCCCGGCGCGCACTGTGATAGCCCTCCAGTTCGAACCGCAGAGCCTTGCCCACCCGATACGGGTTGACCAAGAGGTCACCGTTGACGAACTCCCAGACGGCCGCAGCCACGGCCTCCGGCAGATCGAACTCCAGACTGCGCCGCGCGGACCGGCTCAGGCGTAGCGCATAGGTCATGCCACGCCCTTTGTCGAACGCTTGGCCATGATGGCGGCCATCTCCTCACCCATGGTCCACTCGGCGTCCGGGGCTTCAGCCCCACGAATGGCGGCCATCGCCTCGGAGTCTGACAGGACCTCCAGCGTCTCGATGAGAGCCTCCAGGTCCTCCACCGCCATGAGCACGGCCGCAGGACGGCCGTTCTTCGTGATCACGACTCGCTCCCAGGTACCGGCGACCGTCGCGATCAACTCACTGAGACGAGCCTTGGCATCAGCCAGGGACGTGGTTTCCATGACCGGAATTGTAGTCAAGCCATCGGTGTGGCGTCGAGCATGCCCAGCCAGGCCCAGAGGCCGCCGCACCGAGCCGTTCCGGCACCTGGCTCCAGATCAAGGAGTTCAACCGACTGGATGTAGCGAACAGCCATCAGGAGTCCTGCTCCAATGCCTGTTTGCCGCCCGTGTCAGACTCGTCGTCCTCGGTATCCGTCGGGCTGTCCGACCCGTAGACGAGCCGGACCTCCTGCCCACCGAGCACCGTGACCGCGACGGTGCGCGCTTGCCGCCGAATCTCGAGGAAGTCCTCCGCGTCCCACTCCGAACCGGTGTCGGGCGGTGTGAGTAGGACGGTGACGAGCACGGTGGAACCATCCACACCGTCGACGTCCTCTGCTGAGACGTCGACGACGGATATCGACGGCGTCGTCAAACCCTGGATCCCGGTTCGGATGGCGTCGAGTTGCGTACCGCTGATGGGTGCCACGCTCCAAGGCCGCCAGATCGGTCACGAACGGTGGCACCGCACACGCTGCCACCGCCTCAGGACCCTTACTTCTGATGTCCTGACGTTACCTGGAAGCAGAACCCGGCCGGATGGCGGCGCCGGTCAACGGCATGGACAGGTCGGTGACGGGAGGCGTCCGCGCCAGGTCCGGAGCGAGTGCCGGGTGCCGTCGTCCACTCCAGCCTCGCTCAGCAGGCCGTCCACGATCGCCTCTGGCCGGACACCGGCGAGGCTCAGCAACACCATGCTGATCATGCCGGTCCGGTCGCGGCCGGCCAGGCAGTGGAACAGCACGCCCCCCTGCCGCGCCTGCGCCAG
>JAUPKQ010000011.1 GCA_030837345.1 Actinomycetota bacterium
GCGGGGGGACGGCGGAAGGCGATCGGGCCGCTCATCGGTGACCGCTCGGGCACCGGCGGGATGATCACGGGAGCGGCCGGTGCCACCGAGGCGGCCGGCGGCGGGGCCGGAACGGGGGCGGACCGCTGGGGCGCGGAGGGGATCCCCGGGTCACGCGGACGCTCGCGGCCCGAGTGGCGCGCCGGCAGCTGGGACGGCGTGCCGCCGGCCGAGGCCTGGCGGCCGTTGACGGTGGGAGGTTGCGAGCCCTGTCGCGGGAGGGAGTCCGGCGCGCCGATCATGCCCATCGCCGGAGGGGCGCCGACGGGCTCCGGCTCCGTGCTGCGGCGCGGTGCCAGGGCGTTCATCGGCAGCGTGACCCAGGCGACGACTCCGCCGACCGGCGACGCCGTCAGGTTGATCTTGAAGTTGTGGCGTGCGGCGAGGCGGCCGACGACGCCGAAGCCCAGCATGCGGGAGTCCCCGAGGAACCCGGAGTCGTCGAGCGTGTTGATCTGCTGGTTCGCGGCGTCGAGCTCCTGCGGGCTCATGCCGATGCCCTCGTCGACGACGACGATCGTGTAACCGTCGGTGTCGGTGCGCCCGAGCACCCGGACGCGGGTCTGCGGTGGCGAGAAGGCGGTGGCGTTCTCCAGCAGCTCGGCGAGAAGGTGGGCGAGGTCGGAGACGCTGGCGCCCCGGACCTCGATCGGCTCCAGCTCCTTGACGTCGACCCGGTCGTAGGTCTCGATCTCTGAGAGCGCGGCGCGCAGGACGTCGGCGACGGGGACCGGCCGTGACCAGGTCCGCAGCGGGGGCGACCCGGCGAGGACCAGGAGGCTCTCCGCCTGGCGGCGCATGCGGGTCGTCAGGTGGTCGAGCCGGAAGAGGTTCTGCAGGGTCGCCGGGTCGCGCTCGTCGCTCTCCAGCTGGGTGATGTACGTCAGCGTCCTCGACAGCAGCTTGTGGTTGCGCCGTCCGAGGTTGATGAACATCTGGGAGGTCGAGCGCCGGATCCGCGACTGGTCCGCCGCGAGGTCGACGGCGGTCGCGACGACGGAGTTGAACGCGGCCGCGGCGACGGCGAGCTCGTCCGATCCCTCGTTCTTCGGGGCCGGCAGGTGGGGGATCTCCTCCCCGGCGAGAGCCGCCCGTTTGACGTCCTCCAGCACCTTGGGCAGCTCGACGGTCGCGACGTCGTTCAGCCGTTTGACCCGATCGGTGATCGATCGAAGGACGGTCATGCTCAGCCCGATGCCGAGGGCGACGACGAGCAAGGTCACCCCGATGACGCCGAGGATCCGCATCGGCAACTGGTCGATGACGGCCTGCTCCTGGGCGGCGACCCGCTGGTCGATCCGGGCCGTCGCCTCGGCGAGGGCGGAGCCCTGGCGCGTCATCGACGCCGTCATCTGGTTGTTCATGATGTCGGCGGGGTCGGACCCGGTGGCCGTGTCCTTGTTCTCCACCGCGACGAGGAAGCGTTCCGTGTAGAGCCGGTAGTAGTTCTGGGCGGCGTCGTGAGAATCCTTGAGGGCGCCGCGCGCGACGTCGTCCGTCAGCCGGCCGTCCCAGGACGTGTAAAGATCGCTGTAGTTACGCCAGTGAGCCGTGATCTCTGCCCGGATCCACCGACGGATGGTTGCATTGTCCCGTTCTGCCGCCAGTCTCTGCACGAGGACCTGGACGCGAGAGATCTCCAGCTGCATCTTGCTCGAGTCCGCGACGAACTTCTGGCCGAGGATGATCTGGTCGTACGTCGAACCCGTGATCATCACGTTCGGTAGCATCGCGGCGACGAGGCCTAGGACCACGAGTACCGGAATGACAGGCGCAAGCGCCATCGCGGCAAGTCTGGTCCGGATGCGTGTGTTCCGGAGCATGGGCTACCCCCGTCGAGTGCATCCCCCCGATCTGGTCGGCAGTGCCGAGCATAGGGGCTTGTCCTGTCGTCACGATGCTGCGATCGGAGCATGATGGCAAACTCCCGCGCTTCTCCACTTCCCCTGGTCGATAAAGAATTCGGAGTGTGTGGCGCTCGTCACCGAAAGCAATCGTCACAGAATAGAGCCAATGTTGGACAGATTGTCACCATGACCCTCAGATCTCCTCTTCTCGGGCCCTCTGACGTGCGGGAACTCGTTCAGCGGCTTGCCGTCCGCCCCACCAAGACCCTCGGCCAGAACTTCGTCGTCGACCCCAACACCGTCCGGAGGATTGTTCGCACGGCAGGTGTGGACGCCCGCGACATCGTCCTGGAGGTCGGCCCTGGCCTGGGTTCGCTCACGCTCGGTCTCCTCGCCGTCGCCGGGCGGGTCGTTGCCGTGGAGATTGATCCGGTTCTGGCCGGTGCTCTTGCCGAGACGGTCACTGTTCGTTATCCCGAGCAGGCGGATCATCTTCAGATCGTTGCTGATGATGCCTTGAGATTGACCGAATTGCCCGGCGTAGCGCCTACTTGTCTCGTCGCAAACCTCCCTTACAACATCGCCGTTCCGGTCCTTCTGACGGTTCTTGAACGTTTTCCGACAGTCGCCCACGGATTGGTGATGGTTCAGTCGGAGGTGGCCGATCGGCTCGCCGCCCGTCCGGGTGAACCCGCCTACGGCATCCCCTCGGTCAAGGCCGCCTGGTACGCCGACGTCCGGCGTGCCGGGCCGGTCCCGCGCACCGTCTTCTGGCCGGTCCCCAACGTCGACTCCGGCCTCGTCTCGTTCGTCCGCCGCGACCCGCCGGTGATTAATGTCACCCGGGCCGAGGTCTTCGCCTGTGTCGACGCGGCCTTCGCCCAGCGGCGGAAGACCCTCCGGGCCGCGCTCGCGGGGTGGGCGGGATCCCCGGACGACGCCGAGCGCATCCTGCGGGCGGCGGGAGTCGACCCCCGGAGCCGGGGGGAGACCCTTGCCCTCGACCGTTTCGCGGCGGTGGCTGAGGCGCGTTCGGCGGCGAGGGCCTAGGGTCGGACCCGCGGGGTCCGGACAACGACGGACGTAACGACGGATTGAACGACATCCCGCCGGGATCGACGGACAGCCACCGGGCGGCCGGTGGGCGGAGGCCGACAGGAGGGCGCGCGTGCCGGGCAGCAGGACCGGGGTCACCGTACGCGTGCCCGCGAAGATCAATCTGGAGCTGTCCGTCGGTGGGCCGCGCCCGGACGGTTTCCACGAACTGGCCACCGTCTTCCACGCGGTGTCCCTGTTCGACGAGGTGACGGCCTTTCCCTCCGACCAGGTCGGGGTGAGCGTCGCCGGCCCCCAGGCCGATCTGGTGCCGGACGACGCCTCCAACCTCGCGGTCCGGGCAGCCCTGCTGCTCGCCCGGCACACCGGCGTCACCGACGGCGTCCACCTGCACATCCGCAAGGGAATCCCCGTGGCCGGCGGCATGGCCGGGGGTTCCGCCGACGCGGCGGGCGCCCTCCTCGCGTGTGACGCCCTGTGGCGCACCGGGCTCTCGCGTGACGACCTGCGGGTCCTGGCCGCCGATCTGGGGTCCGACGTCCCGTTCGGCCTGCTCGGCGGGACGGCGATCGGCACCGGCCGGGGCGAGCGGCTCACACCCGCCCTGGCCCGGGGAAGTTTCCACTGGGTCGTCGCCCTGTCCGCCGGCGGGCTGGCGACCCCCGCCGTCTACCGTGAGATCGACCGCCTGCGGGCCGGGCGTGTCCTGCCCGAGCCCCGGGTTTCCGACCGCCTGATGCAGGCCCTGCGCTCCGGCGACGCGCGCGCGCTCGGGGCGGCCCTGTCCAACGATCTCCAGCCCGCCGCGCTGAGCCTCGACCCGCACCTCGACCGGACCCTCGCCGTCGGTCTCGACAGCGGTGCCCTCGGTGGGCTCGTGTCCGGTTCCGGCCCGACCGTCGTCTTCCTCGTCGAGGGCCAGGAGCAGGCCCTCGACCTCTCGGTCGCCCTGGCCGCCACGGGCGTCGCGGCCGACGTCCGGCGTGCCCACGGACCCGTCCCCGGTGCCAAGGTCGTCGACGGTTCACCCGTC
This sequence comes from Actinomycetota bacterium, assembly GCA_030837345.1. GTDB lineage: Bacteria > Actinomycetota > Actinomycetes > Actinomycetales > Kineosporiaceae > JAUPKQ01. The sequence goes on from JAUPKQ010000011.1 coordinate 3,976, forward strand.
ACGAGGCTGTGACCACGGACCGGAACAGCGGCGGGGCGACCCGGGACAGCAACGAGGAGACATGGCACATCTGCTGAACGTCGAGTCCGTCACGGTCGTCCACGCCGCCCGGACGATCCTCGACTCGCTCTCCCTCGGCCTCGACGACGGCGACCGGATCGGTGTCGTCGGACGTAACGGCGACGGCAAGTCGACCTTGATGCGCGTGATGGCCCGTGCCCAGGAACCCGACGCGGGCCGGGTGACGCACACCCGCGGCGTCCGGGTGGCGATGCTCACCCAGAACGACACCCTGGCCGAGGACCGCGACGTCCGGCACGTCGTCACCGGCGACGTCCCCGATCACGTCTGGGCGGCGGATCCCAAGATCCGCGACGTCTTCACCGGGCTGCTCGGTGGTCTGGACGCCGGGGGCGTCGGAGGCCTCGGCGCCCTCGTCGGGCACCTGTCGGGAGGACAGCGGCGCAGGGTGGCCCTGGCGGCGATCCTCGCGCGGGACGACGAGGTGCTGCTGCTCGACGAGCCCACGAACCACCTGGACGTCGAGGGGATCGCCTGGCTCGCCGAGCACCTTCGCGGCCGCTGGACGCCGGACCGGGGCGGCCTCCTGGTGATCACCCACGACCGGTGGTTCCTCGACGCCGTCGCGGAGCGGACCTGGGAGGTCCACGACGGCGTCGTCGACTCCTTCGACGGCGGGTACGCGGCCTACGTGCTGGCCCGCGCCGAGCGGGCCCGGATCGCCTCGGTCACCGAGGAACGCCGCCAGAACCTCCTGCGCAAGGAGCTCGCCTGGCTCCGCCGGGGTGCGCCCGCCCGGACGAGCAAGCCGCGGTTCCGCCTGGACGCCGCGTCCGCCCTGATCGCCGACGAGCCACCTCCGAGGGACGGCGTCGCGCTGAACCGGATGGCGACGGCCCGCCTGGGCAAGGACGTCATCGACCTTGAGGACGTCACGCTCACGGTCGGCTCGGGCACCGCGCGCACGGAGCTGCTCCGGGACGTCACCTGGCGTATCGGCCCGGGGGACCGGATCGGGATCGTCGGGGTCAACGGGTCGGGCAAGACCAGCCTCGTCCGGTTGATGCTCGGAGGGATCAGTCCCGCCGCCGGACGGGTGCGCCGCGGGACGACGGTCCGTCCGGCCCTGCTCAGCCAGGACATGCGCGAGCTCGACGAGGTCGCCGACCTCAAGGTCGGCGAGGCTGTCGAGAAGGTGCGGGGATCCGTCCGGATCGGGGACCGCGACGTGACCGCCGGGCAGCTCCTCGAACGCCTGGGATTCACCCGCGAACGGGTCTGGACGCCGGTCGGCGACCTGTCCGGAGGGGAGCGCCGGCGACTCCAGCTGCTGCGGCTGCTGATGGGGGAGCCCAACGTGCTCGTCCTCGACGAGCCGACCAACGACCTCGACACCGACACCCTCACCGCGGTGGAGGACACCCTCGACGGGTGGCCGGGGACCCTTCTGGTGATCTCGCACGACCGGTACCTGCTGGAGCGTGTCTGCGACCGGCAGGTCGCCCTCCTCGGCGACGGCCGGGTCCGGGACCTCCCTGGAGGCGTCGAGCAGTACCTCGACCTGCGCCGCGCGTTGCTCCAGGAGGGGACGACCGGCGGCGGGGGAGCCCCGGCGGCGGGCGACGACGCCGGCTTCGGGGATCTCTCGACCGGCCCGTCCGCCGGGGAGGTCAGGGCTGCCCGCAAGGACATGGCACGGATCGAACGGCAGCTCTCCCGCCTCGCGGAGGCCGAGCAGCGCCTCCACACGGAACTCGCCGAGAAGGCCACCGACCACGAGGCCGTGCTGCGGCTCGACGCCAGGCTGCGTCAGCTGCGTACCGAGCGGGAGGCCCTCGAGGAGGAGTGGCTCTCCTCCGCCGAGATCGTGGGCTGACCGAGGGTCCCGTTCACCTGGCGTCGAATGGCGCGACGAGACGCCGGAGCAGGAGCGCCAGAGTCGCGCGTTCCCCGGCGGAGAGGTCGGCCAGGAGGGCCCGTTCCCGGGTGAGGAGGGACGCCATCGCCCGGTCGACGAGCTCCTGCCCCGGAGGGGTGAGCCGCACGAGGACGCCCCGGCCGTCGTCCGGGTCCGGCAGACGGCGGACCAGGCCTCGGGCGGCGAGCCTGTCGATCCGGTTCGTCATCGTCCCGCTCGTCACCAGCGTCTCCGTGACGAGCGTTCCGGGGGAGAGCTGGTAGGGATCACCCGAGCGGCGCAGGGCGGCGAGGACGTCGAACTCCCACGGTTCGAGGCCGCCTCCGGAGAAGGCGGCGGCGCGCTGGCGGTCGAGGTACCGGGACAACCGGGTGACGCGGGAGAGGACCTCCAGCGGAGCGACGTCCAGATCGGGTCGTTCCCGGCGCCAGGCCGCCACGAGCCGACCGACCTCGTCCTCGGGCGGCCCCGACGTCACGAGGAGGTTCCCCTGTCGCTGAGGGTGGGCTGGCGTTCCAGGCCGGACAATCCGTTCCACGCGAGGTTGACCAGGTGAGCGGCCACCTCGGCGCGGTTGGCGTGACGGTGGTCGAGCCAGAACTGGCCCGTCAGGGCGACCATGCCCACCAGCATCTGGGCGTACAGGGGCGCGGTCTCCGGGTTGAGCGCGCGGGAGCGGAACTCGTCGGCGAGCAGGTGCTCGACCTGGCTCGCCACGTCACTGATCAGGCTGGCGAAGGTGCCGGTCGACTGGGCGACGGGAGAGTCCCGCACGAGGATGCGGAAACCGTCCGTGGAGTTCTCGATGTACCCGAGCAGGGCGAGCGCCGCGTGTTCGAGGAGGATCCGCGGATGGTGCGCCGTGGAGAGGGACTCGGTGATGGCGTCGAGGAGGGCCCGGATCTCACGGTCGACGACGACGGCGTAGAGGCCTTCCTTCCCGCCGAAGTGTTCGTAGACAACCGGTTTGGACACTTCGGCCCGGGCCGCGATCTCCTCGACGCTCGTGCCTTCGAAGCCCTTCTCGGCGAACAGCTGGCGGCCGATGTCCAGCAGCTGCTCCCGTCGTTCCTTCCCGGTCATCCGGGCGCGGGTGCCCGAGCGCGGTGAGCGGCCGGGACCGCCCTCGCGGGGCTCGCGTGTGCTGGTCACGGGCCCCATCATGCCGTCAGAGGGGGGCGAACGGGGACCGGGATACCGATAACGCTGCGCGGGGTGCCCGTCCGGTGCCGTGCGGGGCGCCCCTCCGGGCGTCCCCCGATTCGATTCCCGCCGGGGTGACAGATGGGCGTACCGTCGCGTGTCGTGCCCGCGCGACAGGGCACACTGGCCCAGGCCGTGTCGGGAGTGTCCCGGGCAGGGCCGGTCCGCCCTGGTGTAACGGCAGCACACAGGCCTTTGGAGCCTTGAGGTCCCTGTTCGAATCAGGGGGGCGGAGCGGGTGACTCCGGCAACGGGTGGAGGAGAGTGGTCCTCGGCCACCCAGCGTGGGCGGCCGGGTTCCTGCCGGTAGGATCGGCAGTGCCGTTGCAGCCGTCGGGACGCCAGGAGGCAGTCCGCGTGAGCCCATATCGCCCGGGCGCCGTTATCGTCCTCGCCGCAGGTGAGGGCACCAGAATGCGTTCGTCAACTCCCAAGGTCCTGCACAGGATCGGCGGGAGGTCGCTGCTGGGGCATGCCCTGGTCGCCGCCGCCTCGCTCCGTCCCGAGCATCTCGTCGTCGTCGTCCGGCACGAGCGCGACCGGGTCGCCGAGCACGTCACCCGGATCGCTCCGGATGTCGTGATCGCCGACCAGGACGACGTCAAGGGCACCGGCCGGGCCGTCCAGTGCGGTCTGGAGGCCCTGCCCGCCGATCCCTCGGGCACGGTCGTCGTGACCTACGGCGATGTCCCCCTTCTGACCGGGATACTGCTCGACCAGCTCGTCGAGGCCCACGAGACGGCCTTCGCCGCCGTGACGGTTCTGACGGCCAGGGTCGCTGACCCCACTGGTTACGGGCGGATCGTCCGGGATGAGACCGGAGCGATCCAGGGGATCGTCGAGCACAAGGACGCGACGCCCGAGCAGCGGGGGATCAACGAGATCAACTCGGGGATCTACGCCTTCGACGCCAAGGTCCTCGCCGACGCTCTCTCCCGCATCACCACGGACAACTCCCAAGGTGAGCTGTACCTGACCGATGTCCTCGCCGTCGCCCGGGGTGACGGCAGGTCGGTGTTCGCCCACGCCACCGACGACGTCTGGCAGGTCGAGGGCGTGAACGACCGGGTCCAGCTGGCGGCGATGGGCCGAGAGCTCAACCGGCGTGTCCTCACCGCCTGGATGCGGCTGGGGGTGACCGTGGTGGATCCCGCGACGACCTGGGTCGATGCCGGGGTCGTCCTCGACCAGGACGTCACCGTCCTCCCGGACACCCACCTCCAGGGGTCCTGCCGGGTGGCCACCGGGGCGACGCTCGGCCCGGGCACGACGCTCGTCGACTGCGAGGTCGGGCCGGGGGCCACGGTCGTCAGCAGCTACGGGAACGGCGCGGTGATCGGGGCAGGGGCGGCCGTCGGTCCGTTCAGTCATCTGCGGCCCGGTACGACCGTGGCCGATGGCGGTACCGTCCGCAGCTTCGTGGAGACCGAGGGAGCATGCGGGTGAGCACGGGTATCACCACCTCCAGCGAGAAACGTCTGATCCTCCTCAGCGGCCGGGCCCACCCCGAGCTCGCTCAGGAGATCGCCTCCTGTCTCGGGGTCGAACTCGTCCAGACGAGTGCCTACGACTTCGCCAACGGTGAGATCTACGTCCGTTTCGGCGAGAGTGTCCGCGGGTGCGACGCCTTCGTGATCCAGAGCCACAGCGCCCCGATCAACAAGTGGCTCATGGAGCAGCTGCTCATGGTGGACGCCGCCAAGCGGGCCTCCGCGAAGCGCATCACCGTGATCGCTCC